>DASRCB010000181.1:0-32744 GCA_035653295.1 Bryobacteraceae bacterium | reverse complement strand
ATGTCGCGAGCATGATGCTGTCGCGGTACGCGAGCCGCCGCCGCGAGTACGCGGTGCGGTCGGCGCTGGGCGCCTCCCGGTTTCGCCAGGTTCGCCAGCATCTGACAGAAAGCCTGGTGCTCGCCTCAGCCGGCTGCATTGCCGGCATTGCCGTGGGCATCGGCGGCGTGCGCCTGCTGCTCTGGATCTATCGCGACAATCTGCCGCATGCGTTCTTCCTCACCCTGGACTGGCGTCTGGTGCTGTTCACTGTCGCTGTGACGCTGTGCGGCGCCCTCGTTTTCGGACTGACCACGGCCTTCCACGAAAATGCAAGCGAGCTCGAGCAATTCCTGCGCGAGAACAACCGCTCCGGTATGGGCCGGCGGGGAATGCGTCTGCGGCAGAGTCTCGTGGTGGCGCAGATCGCCTGCGCCGTGGCCCTGCTCGGCGGCGCCGGCGCGCTCATCCGCAGCTTCCGCAATCTGACCTCGATCGACGTCGGCATCGACACCTCTCACCTGCTCACCATGCGCATCGAGCTGCCGATCTCGGTCTACACCGCCCCCGAACGCATCGCGTCGTTTTATGAAGAAGCCGTGCGCCGCGTCCGATCTCTGCCCGGAGTGCAGGCCGCCGCGGCCATCAACGAGCTCCCGGTTCAGAATTACGGATTCAACAGCGACGTCGAGGTGGAGGGCTTGCCGCCGCACTCGCCCTCGTTCTTCGCGGAGAACCGCTGGATCACCGGCGATTATTTTGCGGCCATGCGGATTCCCATCGTCCGCGGGCGTGCGTTCCTGCCCGAGGAGATGGCCGGCCGAAACCACGCCGTGATCATCAACCAGACCATGGCCAGGCAGCTTTGGAAAGACCGCAATCCGATCGGTTACCGGGTGCGCTACTCGTCGAAGGACTGGTTCACGGTGGTGGGCGTGATGCGCGACGTGCGCCAGTCGGGGCTCGAGCAGCCGGCGCGCGCCGAGGTGATCGCGCCTCTCAGCACTTTCGGTGAGCCGCTGACGAAACAGTCGCTGGTCATCCGCTCCTCGCTTCCTGAGGCGGACATCGTGTCCCGGGTGCGGCGCGAACTGGCGGCAGTGGATCCGGAAGCCGCGCTGGACCTGATCAAGCCGATGGGCGAGGTCATCCGCGACTCCATCGCCAACCACCGGATCACCGCCGCGCTGCTGACCACCTTCGCCGCCGTGGCGCTTCTGCTGGCGGCGTTTGGAATTTACGGCGTCGTGTCCTATGCGGTTGCCGAGCGCCGCCGCGAGTTCGCGGTTCGCATGGCCCTGGGGGCCAGGCCCGCGCTGCTGGTCCGCCTCATCTTCCGCCAGAGCATAGCCGTTGTCGGGCTGGGGCTCGGCCTTGGCGTGGCGGGCGTTTACTGGGTTGGCCGCATGCTCGAAAGCTTGCTCTACGGCGCGAGCGGACTGGATCCTGTGATCGTGGCCACGATCCTCCCAACGCTCGCCGCGGTCGCCGCACTGGCCATTCTGGTTCCAGCCATACGGGTGGTGCGCGGAGATCCGATGACGCCGCTGAGGGAAAGCTGATCTCGCCTGAGCTGAACTGTTTTGTTGGGCCGGGTCGGGTGGGTCGGGATCGTCACCCCCGCCGACGCGCAGATTTGTCATCGCGTCCGAGCATTTCGGCTATCCTGCCGTTGAGCTCCTTCACCTCTTTCGCATCACGCTGCGCTTTTTCGAGGTAGGCGTTTGCCGCCCAGAACAACGCTTTCGTTTTCCGGATCTCGCCTGCCCGGAAGCTCTTGAGAGCCCTCTCGGCATATGACTGAGCTTCGGAGTGTTCGCCGTCTATGAATTCGGGCACGTCGCGCTGCTGCTGCAAAGCCTCTCGCGTCGTGGTGATCTGATTGATCAGATCGACGATGCGATTCTCTTCGGGAGTCAGCCTGGCCACGCGTTCACGCAGGAAATCGGCGAACATCGAGGAGACGCTCTCGCCAAGTTGCTGCTGGGCCTGCTCGAACAGTGGCAGATCGGTGTCTTTTACATAGATGGTTTTGTTCGGCATCATTGACCGAGTATACCTTATACGTATACGTATGGTCAAGCGACGCGTTCAACCCGTTGTGAGGGAATCCGTCGGCCAATGTCGCTGATCAGAACGAATGGAACAGATCGGCAACGTGATTGTATTCGGCGACAGCTTGTCCGATATCGGACACAAGTGGATCACCGCGACCGGCCGCTTCGCCCGGAAGTTCGGCCTGATGACCGTCAACCCTTCCGGCCGTTTCAGCGACTGCAGGAACTGGACCGATTTCATGTACCTGGACGCCGCCGGCATCGAGCTGGTTCTCGGGACGCCCGGCGATACCATTGCCGCCAGCCGCGTTCATCTCCGGCTCACCGCGAACAGCCGCTGGCTAAACCAGCAGATTCCGCCGGGCAAAGAGTTTTTGTATGCCAATTACGCCGAGGGCGGCGCGTGCGGAAGCGCGCCCGCGTCTCTGATCGGCAAAGAGACGCTGGGCCAGTTCAAGGATCAGGTCGCGAGCTTCGCGGCCGACTTCCGCAATCTGAGCCAGGCCGACCGCGGCCGCCCGACGCTGTTCCTGATCTGGTTCGGCGCGAACGACCTGTATACCGCCGGCTGCAAACCCGAAGCCATGGCGGGCGTGGCGGAAAACGTCGCCAACCGGCAGCGCGAGGAAATCGTGCGCATCGCCGGCGCGCAGAACGCGCGATTCATCTTCATGAACCTCGCCCGCCCCGAAGCCTCGGTCCGCTACCAGGACCTGCTAAAGAAAAACGAGAGCGCCCGGAGCGAGATCGACGACCTCCGCCGCGGTGTCGATCTGTATAATGCGCGGCTCCTGTGGTACGCCGGCCGGAATGGCGACGCCGTGGTGGATATCGCCTCCGTGGTCTGCCCCGATGTGGTCTCGGCGTCACTGAAGGCCCTGCACCTGGTCAACGGAGCGCAGCCAAAGGGGACCAGCGACCACTACATCCCCGCGGCCGTCTATGACAGCCCGAAGCTTGCGCGCCGCTATATCGGCGACACCAACGGAACCACATCGGACAAGGCCCATCCCACGGACCGCGTTTACAAACTGCTGTGGGACAACATCAGGGCCACGATCCTGCAGAGGCAATACGCCTTCGGCCTCTTAGGCGCGTCCTGATGGCGCTCTGGCTGACCGTTTCGATCAGGCGTTCGCGGCGGTGGCTGCGTATGCCTCCGCAACCGTGCCCGAATCGCTCATGTTCACGTAGCGGACCACCTTACCGTTCCGGATGGTGAACAGATGGACGAGCGGCACATCGAACCGGCGGCCGGTGGCAATAACGCGCGCCTGATAGCGCCCGGCGGTGACCACGTTGTCACCCTGCGCGGCGAACGGCGCCATATCGAGCGAGATCTGGTCTGTGGTCGACCCAATCGTGGCAAAGAACTGCTTCGGACCCTCGAGCCCGCGCGTCACTCCACTGTAAGGGATGGACGCGGGGCCCTCCACCTTCCAGCTCACCTGGGGATCCAGGGTGTTCAGAATCGCTGGTATATCGCCCCGGCGAAAAGCCTCATAAAGACTGAGAACCAGTGATACATTGGCTTGTTCACTCATGCCTGCCTCCGGATTCCTATACGCTTCGCGCGGGCGCGCCGGATTGCTGCTTCTCGCCCTGGTCTCAGCCGCGACGGCACAGACGCAGCATTCCATCGTCCTGCACGCGGCACGCCTGCTCGAGGTCGACACCGGCCGCATCGTTTCGCCCGGTGAAGTTCTGGTGCAGGGCGACAGGATCGCCGAGGTGGGCTCCGCCGTGCAGCATCCGCCAGGCGCGCAGGTCATCGACCTCGGCGACCGCACGCTTTTGCCAGGGCTGATCGACGCTCACGTCCACCTTTTTCTGCATCCGGGCGCCGAAGACCTCCAGACCGTCGAGGAATCGGTCCCGCACCGCACCATTCTCGCGACGCTGGCTGCGCGCGACGACCTCATGGCCGGCTTCACCGCCGAGCGCGATATGGGCACCGAAGGCGCCGGCTCAGCCGATACCGCCGTCCGCAACGCGATTAACGCCGGCCTCATTCCCGGGCCGCGGCTGCGCATCAGCGGGAACGCCATCGACATCCTCGGCGGCCACGAGGACGCCAACCGCTTCAATCCCGAGCAGCACGTTCTCTCGAACGCCACGCGCGCCAACAACACCGATGAACTGATCGAGGCCATGCGCGAGCAATACAAGGAAGGCGCGGACTTCACCAAGATCTACGAAACCGGTCAGGATTCGCTCGTCGATGGCCGGTTTTCCACGGTATACCAGTACACTGAAGCGCAGCTCGCCGCGGCCGTGCAGGAAGCGGCGCGCACCGGACGCCGGGTCGCCGTTCACGCCACCGGCGAGCCGGGCACGCTTTACGCAGCGCAGGCCGGCGTCGCGTCCATCGATCACGCCGATCAGCTCAGCGAGGAAACCATGCGGCTGATGAAGGAGAAGGGCATCCCCGCCGTCCCCACCTTCACCATCCTCGAGTACTTCGCGGCACACGCCGCCACACCGGCGGCGGGCGCATGGCTGCGCGGCGTACTGGAGGCCCATGCCACGGAGTTCCCGAAGCAACTGGCCGCGGGCGTGCCGATGGCCGTCGGCTCCGATGTCGGCCCATTCCCGCACGGCACTCAGGCCCGCGAATTCGAACTGATGGTGCAGTATGGCATGAAGCCGCTGGCGGTCCTCCAGGCCGACATGATCAACGGCGCAAAGCTCCTCGGCTGGGCCGGCCAGATCGGCGCGCTGAAACAGGGCTACTTCGCCGATATCGTTGCTGTGCCCGGCAACCCGCTGGACAACATCGGCGTGCTGAAGAACGTGTCCTTCGTCATGAAGGGCGGCGTCATTTACAAGCAGTGAGCGCGAGCCTCAGGCTTGCGCGCGCCTATTCCGTTCGCAGCGCCTGCATCACATCCACGCGAGCGGCGCGTATCGCCGGCAAAGCCGAGGCGACCACCGCGGCGATGAGCAGAATCACCCCGGAGAGCAGGATCGGCGCGACGCCGGGCGTACGCACGTGTTCAGTCCAACCCGCCGCGAGCGTGATCAGCCCGTAACCCGCGAGTGCTCCGGCAACCAGGCCGGCCACCGCCAATACGGCTCCTTCGGCCATCACTCCCGTAAGCAGCCGGTGCGGCTGGGACCCGATGGCGAGGCGAATGCCGAATTCGCGCGTGCGTCCGCTCACGGAAAACGCCAGCACGCCCGCGACACCCACTACGGCGATGGCCAGGGCAATGCCCGCGAACACACCGAAGACGAGCGCGTTCAGCCGGTCGGGGGTCAGCACCTCCGCGCGCACGTCGGCCAGAGTAGCCGCGTGCTCCACCGGCTGGTCCACCGACATGCCGCGGATCATGCGCGTGATGGGCGTCACCAGGGCGTACGGATCGCTTCGTGTGTGCACGAACAGCCGTCCGCCCCAGATCTCCTGCTGGCCCATGGGATGGTAGACAGTCATCACCGGCCCGGGGACCACGTGTTCGTCATCGATGTCGGCGGCGATGCCAACGATGCGCCGTGGTCCGGTGCTCACGTCGATGAACTTCATCACCGGATCGGTCCAGCGCACGTGCCGGTTGAGCGCGTCGCCATTGGGGAACATGCGGTTGGCGAGCGTCTGGCTGACGATGACCACGGGCTCGGAGCCGCGGCGGTCGTTGTCGTTGAAATCACGGCCGGCGATCAGCGGCACGCCGAGCGCGGCGAAGAATCCCGGAGACACGGTGCGGAACTGCGCGCGCGGATCCTGTTCGCCAGGGCCGTGGAGGTGCCCGTCGGCGGTGAAGTCGAATCCGAGGCCGAACGAGTCCGCGTCGCGCCACGGCGTGACGATGCCCACGGCCACGCGATCGACGGCCGGCAGCGCTTCCACGCGGCGGATGGCTTCCTTATAGAACTGCACGATCTGGTCGGGCGTCTTGCCGTAGCTCACCGCCGGAACGTTCAGCACCAGCACACGGCGCACATCCATGCCGGTTTGCGCGGCCTGGAGCGACAGCAGCGTCTTCACCAGGACGCCCGCGCCCGCCAGCAGCAGAAATGACGCCGCGATCTGCACTACGACGAAGGCGCGCAGGCGCCGCGTGGTGCTTCCGGTTATCCGCAGATTGCTGTTGGCGAGGCTGAATCCGGCGGTGCTCCCGGCGCCGGGCAAACGCGGCACATAGGCCAGCAGCACGGCCGCGATCACCGCCAGCAGGCCGCCGGTCCAAAGCAGAGTGGAATCGACTCGCAGCTCCAGGGCGCGAACGGAGAACCGCGCCGCGTAGCGGGCGAGGATGGAAACCATGGGGCTGGCGATGGCCAGGCCGACCGCGGCTCCGGCAACGCACAGCAGCAGACTCTCGGCGAGCAGCGCGCGCCGCAATGCCGCCGTTCCGGCGCCGAGCGCCGCCCGAATGGCCAGCTCGCCTTCGCGCCGCACCGTGCGCGCCAGAACCAGGTTCGCCACGTTCGAGCACGCGATGATGAACACCAGAGCGGATGCGGCCAGCAGCACCAGCAGGACCGTCCTGGCTTTGGCCGTGATCTGGTCGCGCAGCAGAACGGCATCGACCGCGAAATGCGCCGATGCCGGATAGGCCTCGGGATGCTGGCGCAGCATCGCCCCGTATACGGCACGGAGGTCGGCGCGCGCTTTGTCCAGATCCACGCCGGGCGCGAGCCGCGCGAAGAGCTGCGTCATGCGATGCACACGGCCGGTGACCATGGTCGCCGACAGATGGTGAGGGCTGGTGACGATGTTGGCGATCATCTCCGTGTCGGCCGGATACGGCACGCACGGCTCCAGCACGCCGACAATGGTGGCGGTACGCGAGTCGAGCCGTACGGTCTTGCCAATGACGGAGGGATCGCTGTGCAGTACAGTGGACCAGAATTTCCAGGTCAGCACCGCCGCGCCGGCCGCCGCCGGACCATCGTCGCGCGCATCCAGCAGACGCCCCAGCACCGGACGCAGTCCCATCACATGGAAGTACGACCCGTTGACCACCCCGGAACGCACCTCGCGCGCCGGCCCGAGGCCGATCATGGTGAACCCCATCACCGAGAAATCGCCGAACTCACTGAACGATTTCGTGCCGCTGCGCAGGTCCTGGATTTCCGGCACGGAGAATGGCATGTCGCTATCGCCGAACCCCGGCGCGGTTTGCCGGATGTAAATGAGCCGATTCTCGTCGCGGTTGACCAGCGGTCGCAGCAGCACGCCGCGCACCAGGCTGAAGATCGCGGCGTTGCCGCCGATGCCCAGGGCCAGAGTGAGCACGACCGTAATGGTCAGGCCTTTGGCGCGGCCGAGCGATCGCGCCGCAAACTTCAGATCGTTCAGGAACGCCAGGGCTGTCTCGTGTATGCGCATCGCAGTGTCCTCGCTAATGGCTCGGTGTACCGGGAAAATCGCGGATCGGGCGGATCTCGATGGCGGTCGGGAAGGAACGGCCGAGGAACTTGCCGGCGATGGCGATGGCCTCATCCAGGTTGTCGGCTTCGAGCAGCGTGTATCCGCCCAGCTGCTCGCGGGTTTCGGCGAACGGGCCGTCGGTCACCAGGCGCTTCCCATCCTGTAGCCGGAGCGTGGTCGCGGTGGAGGTGGGGTGCAGCGGCGCGCCAGCGAGTAGTTTCCCGTTCTTCAAGAGATTCTCGATATGCGGGTTGCATTCCGAGATGACCCTCTCCTGTTCGGTTTCGCCCAGTTCGCCCCAGGCCTTCTCATCGAGGTAGGTGAGCAGCATGTACTTCATCGCGCTTCTCCCTGAACCGGAGCATCGGGGTGCGCTCCCGCACCGTCCATGAGCGGTCGAATCTCGATGGTGGCCGGAAATGACCGTTGCGCGAACAAGCCGGCAATGCCGATCGCTTCGTCAAGATCGTTGGCATCGATGAGCGCGTATCCGCCGAGCTGCTCGCGGGTCTCGGCGAACGGGCCGTCTGTGACCAACCGCTTCCCACCCTCGACTTTGACGGTCACTGCCGTGGAAGTGGGCCGCAATCCGGCTCCGGAAATAAACCTGCCGGTTTTCGACAGATTCTGGACATGGGGCTGCGACTCAGCCCGGACACGGCTCTGTTCGGCCTCGCCGAGTTCGGCCCACGCCTTTTCATCGATGTAAGCGAGTAATAGGTATCTCATCCGTGCTGCCTCCACTCATAGGTCGAACGACCGCCGCCGCAATCGACAGCCGCGCGAAAGAAATTTTCGGCGTGCCCCGGCAGGTCTTCGATGCAGTATATAGTGTCAGGGCATGGACAGCCGCGGCCAGGACGCGCTCGATTATCACTCGTCACCGCCGGCGGGCAAGATCTCGGTTACGCCCAGCAAACCCTGCAACAGCCAGCGCGATCTGAGCCTCGCTTACACGCCCGGGGTCGCCGTTCCGTGCCGCGAGATCGAGAAGGACCCCTCCCGTGTTTACTCCTACACGGCGAAAGGCAATCTCGTCGCGGTGGTCACCAACGGCACGGCAGTGCTGGGGCTGGGCAACATCGGTCCCGCGGCGGGAAAACCGGTCATGGAGGGCAAGGCGGTCCTGTTCAAGCGCTTCGCCGACATCGACGTCTTCGATCTGGAACTGGCCGCGTCCGATCCAAAGGACATCATCCGCGCCTGCCAGATGCTGGAGCCCACCTTCGGCGGTATTAATCTGGAGGACATCAAAGCCCCGGAGTGCTTCCTCGTCGAGGACGAACTGCGGCGGACCATGCGCATTCCCGTCTTCCACGACGACCAGCACGGGACCGCGATCATTGCTGGGGCCGCGCTGCTGAACGCGCTGCTGCTGACCGGCAAGCGCATCGAGGCGGCGCGAGTCGTCTTCAACGGGGCGGGAGCGAGCGCCATCGCCTGCGCTGCCCACGTGATTCGGCTCGGTGTCTCGCCCGAGAACATCGTGATGTGCGATTCGCACGGCGTGATCTACGAGGGCCGCAGCGAAGGCATGAACCCGTGGAAAGCGCGTTATGCCTCGCGCACGAAAGACCGCACCCTGGCGGAGGCCCTGCGCGGCGCGGACGTGTTCGTCGGGCTGTCGGTAGCGGGCGCAATCACGCCGGAAATGCTGCGCGAAATGGCGCCGCGGCCGATCATCTTCGCTCTGGCGAATCCTGAGCCGGAGATCCCATACGAGGTCGCCAAAGAGGCGCGGCCTGATGGGATTGTCGCCACCGGCCGCTCGGATTGTCCTAACCAGGTGAACAACGTCCTGGGATTCCCGTTCATCTTCCGCGGCGCGCTGGACGTGCAGGCTACCACCATTAACGACGAAATGAAGCTGGCCGCGACGCGCGCGCTTGCCGACCTCGCGAAGGAAGACGTGCCGGACTCGGTGCTGCGCACCTACGGCGTGGACCGGCTGGAGCTGGGGCCCGAGTACATCATCCCCAAGCCGTTTGATCCTCGCGTGCTCGTGCGCGAAGCCTGGGCCGTTGCCAAAGCCGCCATGGAAACCGGCGTGGCGCGCCGGCAGATCGACCTCGACGAATACCACGACCAGCTGGTTCGGCGGCAGGGCCGCACCCAGGGGCTGATGCGCTTCGTGATTCATCAGGCGCGGCGCGCGCCGCAGCGGATCGTGTTTCCCGAGGGGGAAGAACCGCGGATACTGCGCGCCACGCAAACGCTCATCCACGACCATATTGCCGATCCCATTCTGCTCGGCCACGAGGAAGTCATCCGGGCAAGGGCGCGTGAGTTGCACCTGCACATCGAGGGGGCGGAGATTATCGATCCAGCGGCGAGTCCGAACGCCGCGCGATACGCCGAGGAGCTGTTCCGCACACGCCAGCGTAAAGGCGTCACTCGCAGCGACGCGCGCCAGCTTGCCACCCGGCCCGCTTACTTCGCGTCCCTCATGATGAAGATGGGAGAAGCCGACGTGCTCATCGGCGGCATCACCCAGAACTATTCGGGCATCATTCGTCCGGCGCTGCAACTGCTGCCCCTGCTCGAGGGTGTGCGCCGCGTGGCCGGGCTGCACATCATCGTGCCGCGTGACGGCAACGTGTTCTTCTTCGCCGACACCACGGTCAACGTTGACCCTGATGCGGAAACGCTGGCCGAGATCGCCATGATGGCCGCGGCGACCGCGCGCCGCTTCGATGTCACGCCGCGGGTGGCCATGCTGTCGTTCTCCAATTTCGGCAGCACGCGCAACGCGGCCACTAACAAGGTCCGGCGTGCGGTGGAACTGCTGCGGGAGCGCGCTCCCGGCCTGATGGTGGACGGGGAAATGCAGGGCGACACGGCCGTGGTTCCGGAGATCATCCAGTCCACCTATCCGTTCAGCACGCTGCGCGGCGGCGCGAACGTCCTGATCTTCCCGAACCTGGATGCCGCCAACACGGCCTATACTCTGGTCGCCCGAATTGGAGGGGCGGAGGCCATCGGCCCGGTGCTGATGGGCTTATCGAAACCGGTGCACGTGCTGCGCCGCGACGCCGAAGCCAGTGACATCGTCAACGTGGCCGCCATCGCCGTCGTTGACGCTCAGGCGCGAATGTCGTCGCTCCCGCCGGAACCGATCGTGGCCGGGAACGCGTGAACAGCCCGCGATATGCTCGATATATAGCTGCCATGATCGATCGCCGTAACTTCATCCGCGCCGGCGCCGCGCTTACCGCCGCTTCATACGCCCGAATTCTGGGAGCGAACGACCGTATTCGCGTCGGCGCTATTGGGACCGGCGAACGCTGCCAGTACCTGCTCTCGCTGGTGAACAAAATTCCCGGCAACGATATCGTCGCGGTCTGCGATGTTTACGAGCCCCACCGCGATTACGCCAAGGCGAAGTACGCTCCGGATGCGCAGGAGTATGGCGACCATCGCGCGGTTCTCGATCGCAAAGACATTGACGCGGTGGTCGTGGGGACTCCGGATCACTGGCACGTGCCGGTCACCATCGACGCCGTGGCCGCCGGCAAGGACGTGTACTGCGAGAAGCCGGTCACGCATCTGCTGGAGGAAGGCGACCGGCTCATCGCCGCGGTGCGCGATTCGAAACGAGTGATGCAGTGCGGCATGCAGCAGCGAAGCTGGGAACACTTCCGAGAGGCCCGCGATCTGATCCGCTCCGGCAGGCTGGGCCAGGTAACCTTCATTCGCACCTATTGGTATCAGAACCATCTGCACGCCGCCGAACCGGCCGATGTCGATACATCGAAGCTCGACTGGAAGCGATTCCTGGGTTCTGCGCCCGATCGTCCGTTTGACGCGGACCAGTATGCCAACTGGCGCTGGTACTGGGATTTCGGCGGCGGGGCGATGACCGACCTGTTCCTGCACTGGGTGGACGTGGCGCACTGGGTGATGGACTCCGACACGCCCCTTCGCGCGACGGCGACGGGCACGCGTGCGCTCCTGAAGATGCGCCAGACGCCCGATACGATGAGCGCCGCGCTCGCGTATCCGAATGACGTCGTGGTGGAGTTCGACAGCGCCCTGCTCGGGTACCTGGAAGGCGGGGGGCTGGTGTTCCGCGGTCCGAAGGCGATGATGCGGCTATGGCGCGGCGGCTATCTGGTGTACGACGAAGTGCCGCGCTACACGGAATCGCCGAACTCGAGCAGCCCCGTGCTGGAGGCGAAGTCCACGCACGACGGCGCGCTCGATCACATGCGCAACTTTCTCGATTGCGTGCGCTCGCGCAACACGCCAAACGCCGCGGTAGAGACGGGGGTCGCCGCCGCGCGGGCCGGACATGTGGCGAATTTCGCGCTGCGCGGCAACGGCGCGTGGCAGGCGTCGCCGGGCGCGGCGTAAACTCTCCGGCGACTTCGCTTAGCAACAACTAACCTGCCTCACGACGTAGCGTTACGGTAAGACGCAACCATTCCTGTGCCCGCGTCAGCATCCCACTTGCGTGACGCGGTTGACCAGTTTCGCCGGATGTCCGGAGCGGAAGCGGTTGATGTCGGAGTACGAAGTGAGCGCACAGACATATGCCGCCGCAATTGAGGCCCTGGATCTGGCCGTAGGGACGCCGGAATTCGACGATGCCCAAAGGGACTGCCATCTGGCCTGCGAAGCGTGCCGGTGCGCCAAAGAAGCGATTCATCGGCATATTGTCGAGCACGGATGCTGATCCGGTCTGACGACGGCCTGACCGGTCCGCCTGCTTCAGACAACTGTGTATCCTGCGCGTTGTCTCTCCGACGCCATGGCTGCGTTCTGAAAGCCCTCGATGGTCGCCCAGACGCCAAGACCGACGCCTTTGGCCATTTGCGCCAGAGTAAGCATATTGTGCGCCAGGAAAATGAGCAGGGATTTCTGCACGGGATCTGCCTGCCACCATCCTCCGAAAGCGCCGGGCCAACTGACGGTTCCCCTGCTGCCGCGACGCATGAAATCGGCTTTGTCCGGTTCCAGA
This sequence comes from Bryobacteraceae bacterium, assembly GCA_035653295.1. GTDB lineage: Bacteria > Acidobacteriota > Terriglobia > Bryobacterales > Bryobacteraceae > DASRCB01. The sequence continues at coordinate 20,371 of DASRCB010000181.1, read as the reverse complement.
ACTACCGATAGCCCCAGACCGAAACCCCGCCCGCCGCCCAGACCCAGCCACGCGGGGTTAGCGCGCTCGGCAGCCGCGAGCTGGTTGGTCATCATCATGGCCAGAGTTTCCGGTTTCAGCAGGCGCACGCCATCCACAGCGCCGTCTCCGAGGAACAGACGCGCGAATTTCAGGTAGTCGTCGAGGGTGGACCACAGTCCCTGGCCGCCGGACTCGTACGCCATGTTCCGCGGCCTCTCCGCCACCACCACGTCACCCCACGTGCCGCCCCATGTCGTCCGCTTCACCAACCGGCCCGTGTCATCAAAGCCGTATGCGGCCGCACGGCGATGCCGCTTCTCCTCGGGAACAATGAAACCGGTGTCCTTCATCCCGAGCGGGCCGAAGATACGCCGCTCGAGAACCGCTCCCAGCGAGCTGCCTTCGATTCGCGCGATGAGCAGTCCAAGCAGGTCCGTCGATCTCCCGTAGTACATCCCGCTTCCGGGCTGGCCAATGAGGGGCAAGGCGGCGAGCCTCCGAATCCACTCGTCCGGAGCAACATCGCTGTCAATGTCGCCGCCGAGCGCTTCGGAGTATGCCCGCCCGATGGGACCTCGATGAAAATCGGCGTAGGTCAGACCCGACCGGTGCGTGAGCAGGTCTTTGAAAGTGATGCCGCGGTGACTGTCCTCCGTTTGCTCCAGAGGACCATCAACGGACCTCAGGACGCGCATCCGCGCAAACTCGGGGGCGTCGTCAGAAATGGGATCGTCCAGCGCAATCCTGCCCTCATCCACCAGCATGAGAGCCGCAACGGAGGTGATTGGCTTGGTCATCGACGCAATCCGGAAAATCGTGTCCCGCTCGACAGGCAGCCGGGCTTCCGCATCCCGCCATCCCGCGCAAACCGTTTCGCAATCACCGTCGCGCCAAATGGCGGCTGCCGCCCCGGCGAGGTCTCCGTCCTTGACTGCCCGCTGTATGACTTCCCGCATCCCAAGCTCCTGGTCCATGCACCACCGTCCCGGCGCTAATTTTGTAGATCAACTATAAAATAGTTTCGTTATATAATCAAGTCGTATGCCAGACGACAGCGGTCCTTCGCCGCGATCAGGGCCGAAGGGCGACAAGCGCGAGCGCACAAGGGCCAAACTGCTGGAGGCCGCTCGCGCGCTGATCCGGGAAAAAGGCCATGAACACACGACGCTCGAAGAGATTGCCGAGCGCGCCGGCATGACCACCGGCGCGATCTATGGCAACTTCAGGAACCGCAATGAGTTGTTTATCGCGCTTGCGCAGGCGTACTGGGCTCCTATCAAACCGAGGGTCAAAGCCGGGGCGAGCTTCTCGGAGGTGATGGAGGCGATGGCGGAGGCGACGATCGCGGCGATTCCTGACCGCGCCACGGTCGCCGCCGGCCGTCTCACCGGCCTGGCGTACACGCTCGGGGACGAGGAGCTGCGCGCGCGCGTGGCCGCAGTCACGGCGGAGAGTTACGCCTTCGGCGAGCAATGGCTTAGCGAAATGGTGAAAGAGGAAGATCTGCCGATGCCCGCCGGCCACCTGGTCCGTGTGCTGCACGTCCTCACGGAGGGATTGGTCTTCCAGAGACTACTGACTCCGGAACTGCTCCCGGACGAGGTAATCCGGGCAGCGTTTCTGGCGTTAGCGCGGAAGAAACGCTGACACGGCGGCTGCTGCTCCCTTTTCACATCCCCGCATACCACGCGTACCCGCCCTCCGGGGCCGACGACCCCAACCCCTTCCCGAATCGCTTCAGATCGTCGGTCACCGTCAGCCGCGTGATGTACTTGACGCTCTTGTACCCCAGCTGCCGCGGGACGCGCAGCCGCAGTGGCCCGCCGAACGGGACCGGCAGCTCGCCGCCGTTCATCCCGTGGGCGACGATTGTCTGCGGGTGTAGTGCATCGGCCATGTCGATGCTGTCCCACCAGTCGGGCTGTAAGGAGCGATACACCACGTAGCGCGCCTGCGGCAGCGCGCCGGTGAGGTGGAGAATGTGCGACAGCGGCGCGCCAATCCACTCCGCGATATAGGACCAGCCCTCCTCGCACTGCAGGTGGGTGATCTGGCTGCGCCAGGGAAAGGCCCGAATCTCCGCCACGGAAAACGAAGCCGGCGCTGCAACCATTCCGTCAATTGCCAGCCGCCAGTCCGCGAACCCGCCCGCCTGGAGCCGCTTGAAATCCTCGCCCAAAGGATCCACAACGTTGGCGAACGGCGGCCTGGAGATCTGGCTTCGCGAAAACTCCCGAGCGAGGGAGTGCCGCGTCAGCAAGCGCTGCGCCGCGTAGGTCAGCGTTTCGCCAGCTCCGTACACTCCGCCGCCATCGGGCGGAACCAGACCATAGCGGCGCGCCAGCGAAGCGGCCACGCCGACGCCCGAGGCTCCCGCGGCCACCGCCACTCCGGCTGTAATCAGTCCGCGTCTGGATATTCCGCTCATGTTCGCCCCACCTCCCGGGCGCCGCCGCCCGTCAGCATGGCGCGCATGCGGCTTCGAAAACCCGACACGCACACCATGGCCACGTGAACCAGCAGGAAAAGCGCCAGCGCGATCGAAACGAAGAAATGTATCGTGCGCGCCGATTGCTGACCGCCCAAAACACTGACCGCCCATGGAATGGCGGACGCGACCGCCGGCGACATGGCCAGCCCCGTCCAGATGACCAGCGGAAACAGAACGAAAATGACCAGCAGATACGCGACTCGCTGGAGCACGTTATACGAGGACGCCTCGTCCTCGCTCACCCGGCGCAGCCGCAAATGCCCGGCCACCACAGAAGAGAGCGCGCGAAAGGTGAGGTCGGCCCGACCGGGCGCCAGATTGCGCCGGAAGTGCCCCGTGAATAACCCGAAAATGACGTAAATCAATCCGGTAATGACCGCCGCCCATGCCGATTCGAAATGCAGGTACCGGCTCCAGCCGTTCTGATCGGGCATCACGTAACCGTACCCGGTCGGGACCGTCACCCTCGATGCCGGAATCGGGATTTTGAATAGTGGCCGGCTCAGCACGTTGCCCGTTTCGCCCCAGTAGAAGCGCGGATGCGAGATGACAATCTCCAGGCCGGTGAGCAGCAGCGCCAGAAACGCGACGGCCGTTATCCAGTGCGTCACCCTAACCACCGCTCCATGGCGCGCGCGGACGCGCATGACGCGCGCAGTCGCGGCGGCGGAATCGGGCATTGCGGAATTGTAGCAGTTCCCGGGGCAGGGTGGGAGCACGCGGTCGGTGCAAGCCAAAGGCTCGCATTACAATCGGCAATTCAGGAGAATGTCCAGAGTCCAGAGTGCAAGCCAAAGGCTCGCACCACAATTGGCATTTCAGGGCGGTTCCCAGTACCTTCGTCCCGTGTGATCTCCCTGAAACCACATGCGATAATGGCCAGGCGCAACGTGAACCCCGGCAATCCCCCAGCGCCGCGCCCCCGCAACATCGTCTCGGTCGATGTAGAGGATTATTTTCACGTGGAGGCCTTCAGCGCCATCGTCCCCCGAGAGCGCTGGGAGTCCTACGCCTGCCGCGTCGAACCCAACACCCATCGCGTGCTCGACCTCTTCGATCAGGCCGGCGTCAAAGCTACGTTCTTTATTCTGGGCTGGGTGGCGGAGCGGTATCCTCATCTGGTTCGGGAAATTGTCAGCCGCGGCCACGAACCGGCCTGCCACTCCTACTGGCACCGCCTGATTTATTCGCTCACGCCGGCCGAATTCGCGGAAGACACCAAACGCGCCAAGGCCTGCATCGAACAGGCGGCGGGCATGCCGGTCCATGGTTACCGCGCGCCCAGTTTCTCCATCACGCCGCGCTCGCTGTGGGCCCCCACGGTCTTGGCCGAAGCCGGGTTCACGTACGATTCCAGCATCTACCCGGTGCATCACGATACCTACGGCTTCCGCGGCGTACCGCGCCGGCCCTTCGTGATTCAAACCGCCGCCGGCAATCTGACTGAGTTCCCGATGCCCACCTTCAAAGTCGGATCGCTCAACATGCCCTTCGGCGGCGGTGGTTACCTGCGTATCTTCCCCTCCTGGTACACGCGCCTGGGCCTGCGCCGCGCCTGGGCCGAAGGCCTGCCCGTGGTCAGCTACATTCACCCATGGGAGTTCGACCCCGAACAGCCCCGCATGCGCGCCCGGCTCAAATCGCGGCTGCGCCATTACACCAATCTCAGCCATACCGCTGAGCGGCTGCGGCGCCTGCTCGCGCTCGGCGATTTCCGCAGCTTTCGCGATCGCGGATTCGATGACGCCACCGAAACCCTGGATTTAAGGAACCTGAAACAATGAAGGACAACATGCCTCAGGTCGCGCGATTCTGGAACGATATCGCGCAGGACTTCGACGCCATCTACACCGGAAAAAACAAGAGCGCCTTCGCGCGTTTCCTCGACCATTATTTCCGCGCCGACATCTACGGCCGGTTTGACTGGGTGATGGAACGCTGTGGCGACGTGCGCGGTAAGACGATCTGCGACATCGGCTGTGGCTCCGGCCGCTTCGTGGTTCAGTTCGGAAAAAACGGCGCGCAGCATATCACCGGGGTCGATGTTGCCCCCGAAATGCTGAAAATCGCCGAGGGACTCGCCGCGGAGAACGGCGTTGCCGACCGCACCGACTTCGTCCATGCTGACGTCCTGAACTGGAAAACCGCGAACACCTACGACATCACCATCGCCATCGGTTTCTGGGATTACATCATGGCGCCGCCCGAGCGCCTGCGCCTGATCCGCAAGCTGACGAAGGAGAAATTCCTCTCCGCGTGGCCGCGGTTCTGGACCTGGCGCATGCCCGTGCGCAAGGTGCGCCTGCAGTACATTCAGGGCTGCCCGGTATATTTCTATCGCGAACCGCAGGTCCGTAAGCTGATCGAGGACGCGGGCTTCACGGTGCAGCGCGTGGATACCGTCGGCAAGCTCTTCTGCGTGGAAGCGCGTCCGAAGTAAGCTACATTCAATGCCGGTGCTGCCGCAGGTCGTCTTCTGGTTGTCGGCCGCGGCCCCCGTTTACGCCTACATCGGCTACCCGGTGGTGCTTGTCCTGCTGGCGCTGGTGATCCGGCGCCGTGTTCATCGCGCGCCGTTCGAGCCCACTATCTCGCTGCTGATCCCCGCTTACAACGAGGCCGACGTGATCGAAGCCAAGATCCGCAACTGCCTCGAACTCGATTATCCGGCCGATCGTCTGGAGATCGTCATTGCCTGTGACGGCTCGAAGGACAACACCCCTGAGGTCGCCCGGCGGCGCGCCGACGGGGACCGCATCCGGGTGCTCGCGTTCCCGGTGAATCGCGGCAAGATCGCCACGCTCAACGAGGGCGTCCGTCACTGCCGCGGCGACATCGTCGTTTTCTCCGACGCCACCGCGTTCCTGTATCGCGATTCCGTGCGAAGGCTGGTCATGAACTTCGCCGACCCGCAGGTGGGCGCCGTCAGCGGCCGCTATACCGTGGTAAAGGCCGATGACGTCGGCATCGGAAAATCAGAGGACTTCTACTGGAAATATGAGACGTTCCTGAAGAAGAAAGAGTCAGAAATCGCCTCCACCCTCGGCGGCCACGGTCACCTGCACGCCATCCGCCGCGAGTTGTACCCTTTCCCCCCGCCCGGAACCATCAACGACGATTACGTCATCCCCGTCTCCGTGCTGGCCAGACAATACCGCGCGGTCTACGAACCGGCGGCCGTGGTTTACGAAGAAGCGCATGAGATGGCCGGCTTCGGCCGCCGGGTGCGGATCATGGCGGGCAACTTTCAGCAGCTGCGCGAGATCAAAGGCATTCTGTGGCCTTTCCGGCCCCTGCCGGTGTTCTTCTTCCTGTCCCATAAAGGCAGCCGCCTGCTGGTGCCCTTCGCCATGCTGACGGCCCTCGGCGCCAACCTTTTCCTGCTGAGCTCGCCGCTTTACTTGTCGCTTTTCTGGATTCAGGTGGTCTTTTATGGAATGGCTCTGCTGGGAACGGTGTGGAAGCTGCGCCCCAAAACCCTGCTTCTGCCTTTCTACTTCTGCATGATCAACGCCGCGACGTTCTTCGGCGCTTATCACGCCCTGACCAGCCGGCGCCGCATGGCCTGGAAATAGAGTGCAGCGGCTGTATCGCATTGTGCGAGGTTTGCTCGCGGCGTTCGGGCTGCTGTTCATGCTGGTCACCTTCACCCCGCTCGATGCGTGGTGGATCGGTCATCTGGATGAGCCCTGGAACGACCCTTCCGGCGACATCATGATCGTCCCCGGCGCCGAGATGCAAAGCGACGGCATGATCGGCCCGGGCACTTACTGGCGCACTGTCTACGCCGTCCGCATCTGGCGCCAGGGCGGCTGGAAGAAGATCGTCGTGACCGGCAGAGACATATCCGCCGCCATGCGCGATTTCCTCGTCGCCTCCGGCGTGCCCGCCTCCGCCATCCTTGTGGAGAATGCCGCCGTGAGCACTCGCGAGAACGCCCTGTTCACCGCCCGCCTGCTGCATGGAGTCCCAGGCAGAAAGGTGCTGGTCACCAGCGATTATCACGACTATCGCGCTACGGGCGCATTCCGGAAAGCCGGGCTCGAAGTGCAACCGCGGCCCGTGCCGGACATGCTCAAGGCCATCGTTTCGCCGTGGAACCGCTGGAACGCGTTTCTCGGCCTGTGTGGCGAAACGACGAAGATCCTGTATTACAGGGCGCGCGGCTGGATGTGAAGGGGCTTCATGGCGAGTTCCGCAGAACGGCCGGCCGGCAGCGCTGACGAGGTTTTGCTCACCTCCGCTGGATCGAGCACCGCCGGCCGGTACCGCCCGCCGAACCACTCCTCTGTCGCATCGACGGATACTTCCAGAGCGTACGAGCAGCGTTCTCGCCGGCAAGACCGGACCGTGCCCGTCACCTCCGCGTGCGGCAGCGAGATGTGGATCGGCGTCTCAGGAGCCGCCTCTTCCTCCGCGAGGAGTACCCCGCCTCGGCTCCAGATCTCGGCCAGGATCGCGAACTCCGAATAGGCGCCGTCCCCGTGCGGCCAAGTCACTTCGACGAGCTCCGCGCAGGAGTAATGAGTCTCACGAACCACAAAACCGAGCCTTGCAGTCGCCATGACGGGTTAAGTAGTTAGCAATCCGATGGCCGTACTCCGGCGGCCTAATCTCTGAGGTTTACGCCTTAGCCCTCACCTCAGGCAGATACACTTGATCCCGATCGGATAGACTCTAGTCCCTCGCGAGGCCGGTGCAGGACCCCCCGGGCGCCGCCACGCAGCCGTGAAAGCCTGACTCACCGCCGCCGTCGGTTTGACACAGTCCGCCGAGATTCCAACGGCGGCGGTGTGACACAATGGAAGCACACGCAAGCGTTTTTCTCCCATGCCTAATCAGAGTTCTGCCGGTGTCCCTCCGGAGGCGCAGGCCGCAGCCTCCGAGGACGCTTCCTTCGCGTCCATCCTTTCCCAGTTCGAGCAGGAACATCACCTGAACGGCCACGATCAGGCCATCCAGGGCCGCGTGGTGTCCATCACGCCGGAAGCAGTGTTCGTGGATATCGGCCGCAAGATGGACGGGGTCATCCCAGCGGCGCATTTCACCGACGCCGCCGGGCAAGTCACCGTCCATGTGGGCGATACGCTCATCGTCAACGTCACTGGCCGCGACGAAGAGGGCCTGTATCAGCTCTCGACCCTGAAGGTGGAGCGCCCGCGCGACTGGAGCGCCTTCGAGAAGGCCTTTTCCGAAGGCCATCGCGTTGCCGGCACCGTCATCGAAGCGATCAAAGGCGGCCTGCGGGTGGAGATCAGCGGCATTCGCGGGTTCATGCCCGCCTCGCGCAGCGGGGCCCGCGATCAGGCCGAGATGGATAAGCTGATCGGGCAGGAGATCGAGTGCCGCATTATCAAGCTCGACACGGTCCACGAGGACGTCGTGGTCGACCGCCGCGCCGTGCTTGAAGAGGACGCCGTTCGCGCGAAAGAGAAGATCTTCTCAGAGATGCAGGAGGGGCGGGCGGTCCGCGGCACGGTGCGCAGCGTGACCGACTTCGGAGCCTTTGTCGACATTGGCGGCGTCGACGGCCTGCTGCATGTGGCCGATATGTCGTGGACGCGGGTCGCGAAACCGTCCGACATCCTGAAGCCCGGCGATCAGGTGGACGTCAAGATCCTGAAGATTAACCCCGAGACCCACAAGATTTCCCTCGGGATGAAGCAACTGGTTCCCGATCCCTGGACCGAGGCCGCCAGCCGCTTCAATCCGGGCGATCGGGTGGACGGGACGGTTTCCCGCATTACCGATTTCGGCGCTTTCGTGGAGCTGATGCCCGGCGTGGACGGGCTGATCCATATCTCCGAGATGTCGTGGTCGAAGAAGCTGAAGCGGCCCGGCGACGTGGTTAAGAAGGGCGAGCGTGTACAGGTACAGATCCTGGGAGTGAACGCGGCGGAGCACCGCATTTCGCTTGGGCTGAAGCAGGCCCTGGGCGATCCCTGGGACGAAGCAGAAAAGAAGTACCAGCCGGGCGCCGTGGTGGAAGGGCCGGTGGTGAGTCTCGCCAGCTTCGGCGCATTCGTGGACCTTGGCGACGGGATCGAGGGCATGATTCATATCGGGGACATCAGCCGGGACCGCCGCCTGAACCATCCCCGGGAGGCGCTGGCCAGCGGGCAGACCGTTCGCGCCCAGGTTCTGGACGTGGACAAGTCCAAGCGGCGCATCCGGCTCGGTATGAAGCAGCTGGAGCCAACCAGCGCCGATAATTACATCGCCGAGCACAAGGAAGGAGATGCCGTAACCGGACGCATTGTGGACGTCCGCAATACCCGCGCCCGGGTGGAGCTGGGCGAGGGCGTCCACGGCGACTGCGTTCTGGCGGCCAGGAAGGAGGAGGTCGCGGCCGAAACCCCGGCGAAAGCGGGTTCGGCAGACCTCTCGTCCATGACCGCCATGCTGGCGGCCCGCTGGAAACAGGGCGCCGGAGGAGCGGCCACTGCTCCGAAGGCCGAGGCCATCCGCGCCGGCCAGATCCGGTCGTTCCGCATCACCCATCTCGATCCCGCGAACAAGCGCATCGAGCTGGAGCTGGCGGAATAACAGCGCCCCTGGCGCGGCCTAACGAATTGCCGTTTGCCTCGTCTACATCAGAGGTTGCAGGGAGAGATGGAGCAGGTCGCGGCGGCCGCGGTGACCGGTACCGTTCAGCGCATGGATGAGGCGGCGCTCATACGAGCGGCGCAAAAAGGTGACGAGCGCGCCTTCGAGGCGCTGGTGCGTTTGTACGACCAGAACGTTCTGCGGCTGGCTTATAATCTGCTTCGGTCGGCCGAGGACGCCAACGACGTTTATCAGGAAGCGTACCTGCGGGTTTACCGGAACCTGCACGCGTTCCGGTTCGACTGCAGCTTCCAGACCTGGCTGTATCGGATCGTGACTAACCTCTGCCTGGACGCGCTGCGCCGGCGGAAGGTTCGCAAGGAGGAATCGGGGACCGTGGAGACGGCGGATGGGGCGCTGGACCGCATGGTTTCCATTGAAGAAGAGCGGGCCCACGGCGACCCGCAGCGGGAGCTGTTGAGCAACGAGCTGCGGGAGCGGATCGGCGAGGCGCTGCAGGCGCTGACGCCGCGGGAGCGGATGGTGTTCGAGCTGCGGCATTATCATGGCATGCGGCTGCGGGCCATCGGCGAGAGCCTGGGGACCTCGGAAGAGGCCGCCAAGAATTGTTTGTTTCGGGCCACGCAGAAGATGCGGGCGGCCCTTGGAGATTTCGTATGAGGTGCGACGAAGCGCGGCGGCTGATGCCGCTGTATGGGTATGGGGAGCTTGCGCCCGCCGATGAGGAGCGGTTCGAGGCGCACCTGCATGATTGCAATGCCTGCCAGCGGGCCCTGGATGGCCAGAGCAGGTTGAACCAATGGCTGGATGACGTGGCGCTGGCCCCGCCGGAAGGGATGCTGACCGCTTCGCGTGTGGAGCTGCGGTCGCGGCTGGCCGGCGAACCACGGCCGGGCGGGTTTCGCGCCTGGGTGCGCGACACCTTCTGGTTCCGAGTAGGAGCCGCCCCGCTGTGGATGCAGGGCGCCGCCGCGCTGGTGCTGGTAGCGGCGGGATTCTTTGGCGGCCGCGGCTTCGGACCTTCGGAAGCGGGCCTGGCGGTGGGCTCCGAGGTGCGGTATGTGCAGCCTCAGAATTCCGGGCGCGTGCAGGTGGTGGTGTACGAAACGCACGAGCGCGTTTTCACCGGCACGCTTCAGGATGAACCGATCCGGCGGCTGCTGGTATCGGCGACGCGGGAGGTCAGCAATCCTGCGCTGCGCGTGCAATCGGTCGAGTTGCTGAAGAACGACTGTCGCTCCGGTGAGATCCGCAGCGCGCTCATCAACGCGCTGCAGCACGACCCCGATCCGGGGGTGCGGCTGGAGGCGCTGGACGGCCTGAAGGAGTTCGCCGCCGAGCCTCAGGTCCGGAACGTTTTCTCGCACGTGCTGCTGGGCGATTCCAGTCCCGGAGTGCGCATGCAGGTGATCAGGGTACTGCTGCAGCAGCGGCAGGAAGACGAGATGGTCGGCGTGTTTCAGGAGCTGATGCGCCGGGAACCGGACGTCTATGTGCGGCAGCAGTGCACCCGGGCGCTGCAGGCGATGAACGCTTCCGCGGAAGAATACTGATAAAGAAGTTTCAGACGGCATAGAAAAAGCGGGCGCGATACGTGTGCGTGGACATTCGATAAGGGGATTTGCAATGAAGACGGTAATTGGATCGGCTGTTATCCTCGGTCTGGCGTCGCTGCCCGGCCTGGCGTCTCTGCAGGCGCAGGAGGCCCCGCAGCCGCCTGCCCCGGTGGTGTTGCCCGCCGGCGGCAGTTATCTGGGCGTGTTCGTGGCCGAGGTAGACGCCGAGCGGGCCAAGGCGCTGAAGCTGCCCGACGAGAACGGTGTCGAGATCACGCGGGTGGAGCACGACAGCCCGGCGGACAAGGCGGGCCTCCGGGCGGGCGATGTCGTTCTCAGCTACAACGGAGAAAAGATCGAGGGCATGGAGCAGTTCCGGCGCATGATTCGCGAGACTCCGCCCGGGCGGCACGCGGTGCTGACGGTTTTTCGCAACGGGACGACCCAGACCATCAAGGCCGTGATCGGGGCCATGAAAGCGCAGACCTTCATCTTCCACGGCAACGCGCCGTCGATCCAGATCAACGGGCCTGAAATGGCCGGGCCGCCCATCGTTGCCCCCGATCTGCCAAAGATTCTTTCGGGATCGAAGAGCGTCGTGCTGGGTGTGGAGACAGAGCCGATCAGCGAGCAACTGGCGAAGTTTTTCGGAGTGAATGGGGGCGTTCTCATCCGGACGGTGCTGTCCGGCACCGCGGCCGAGAAGGCGGGACTTCGCGCCGGCGACGTGATCATCAAGGCCGACGATCGCGAGATCGACTCGCCGTGGAAGCTATCGGTGGTGGTGCGGGAAGCGCTCGCCAACCACCGTGCTCTCGGACTGCAGGTGGTTCGAGACAAGCAGCCGCTTTCGATCACAGCGATTCTGGATCGGTAAGCGGCACGGGAATGGGCGGCGCGAGCTTACGGATACGCGCCAGAAGAACGACCTCGGGCCGCGGCAGCGACAGGGCCGCGGCGACGACGCCCGGCTCCGCGCCACGATTCAGCATTCGAATCGCCTGAGATCTCTTGGCCAGGTTGAGGCCGGAGGGCGGCGGCGGAGGCGGCACCAGTACTCCGGCGCGGTCTTCAGCCATCTCCACTCTCTCGTTGAGCTCCTTCAGCTGGCCGGAAATCCTCGCTGATAAATCCTCGACTTCCCCATCCTTAAGGGTGAGCACGTATCGAACCGTCCGGATTTCGCGGCGGCATGAGGCAAACAGGTACATCGCGGCGGCGAATCCGGCGCTAATAAGAATCAGCATCGCCGCGCCGGCATAGAGTATCGAGTTGTTCATCGCAGTGTTCGTAACCTTTCCTGGCGGCTGACGACCTGATGAATACGCACGCCAAAATTGCCCTCGACGACGACCACCTCGCCGCGGGCGATGACGCAGTTGTTCACAATAACGTCCACTGGCTCCGAAATGGAGCGATTCAATTCGATGATGGACCCGGTGGTCAGCTTGATCACGTCCCTGAGGAGCAGCTGCGCGCGTCCGAAAGAAACGCTGACCGGCAGCTCGACATCGAGCAGCAGATCGATGGGACGCGGCTTTTGCGGTGGCGCGGCGGCGGGTGGTGGGTTGTTCGCAACCTGCACAGCGCTCGGCGGGGCGGGAGGCTCGTCGGGGCGGGGCGCCGCGGCCTGTTCGATCGCCTGGCTGAGGCGCGGCGAAACAGCCGTCCTGAGAGTAATCGCGGGAGCATCTCCAATGGAGATGCGGACCACGAGTGGCGAGGCGTCTGCTTCGGGCGCGGAGTCGTCCTGGTCGGCGGGCTTGACTTCGCTTCCCACGGTCGCGGAGATGACCCGCACCACGGTTCCGAGCGCCTGGCCAAGCATCTCGTAAAACGTGCCGGAAATGGTGTCCGCGTCCGCATCGTCGATGCCGGCGGCGTGCAGAATGAGGCTGCCGATATCGGAGATTGTGGCCGGCGATGCCCCGATCCAAAACGGCCCGGCGGAAGAGAAATTGAAGCTCTGACGCCTCCAGACAAGATCAGCGGTTTCGGCGGCATCGGGGGAGGGAGCGGAAACCTCGAAGGTGGTGCGCTGCCCGGTCATATCCTCCACCGAGCGCGCGAATGCGGTCGCCCATTGTTCGCTCAGCCAGCGGTCACGCCCCGGCGCGGGCATCCCTCACTCCTTGTCCCCGGTCGGCGGGCCAGCGCTTCTCGATCCATGCCCGCAGGCGAAGAATGGCCTGCGATTTCAGCTGCGACACTCGCGACTCGTGCAGGTGGACAATACCGGCGATCTCGCGCAGGGTGAGTTCCTCGTGATAGTACAGGCTGAGGACGAGCCGTTCCGTTTCCGGCATTTTCTCGATGGCCTGAGCCAGCAGCCGCTGCAGTTCGGCGCGCTCCAGCAGGCGAGAGGGCCAGTTTTCCTCGTCGTCGGAGATGTACTTGAGCAGGTCGTGACTCTCGTCATCGCGGCCGCCGGACTCCAGGGTCCCCAGATTCACGCCGCGGATGTCGACCAGCCAGTCGTGGTACTCGTCAATGCTGAGGCCAAGCTCCTGGGCAACCTCCTCCTCGGTGGGAGTGCGGTGGGAGCGCTGCTCCAGTTTGGAGATGGCCGCTTCGATTTGTTTGGTTCGCTTGCGCTGCTGGCGCGGAGCCCAGTCCAGCCCGCGCAGGCTGTCCAGAATGGCGCCCCGGATCTTGTATTCGGCGTACGTCTTTAGTTTCACGTTGTGCGCGGGATCGAAGCGGTCGATGGCGGAAATCAGGCCCACGATGCCGCTGGAGACCAGGTCGTCGAAATTCACGGTCTCCGGCAGGCGCTCGTGAATGCGGCGGGCAATGAGTCGCACCTGCGGCAGGTGCTCCAGAATGAGGCGCTCTCTCTCCTCGGCGGAGGTCTGGGCTGTTGGATAACGTCGCATGCGCTGACTCCTGTGGAATTCCGGCTCTAAACGGCTGCCGCCGCAGCCCAGGCCGGCGTGCTGCGGGCTTTGAGGACGAGATCGGCGATGCGGACCGGGTCGGCCGGCTCGATGTCGTCGGGAATGACCGGCCCCGTGCCAAGGAACGAGATTGGTTTTTTTTGCCGAACGGACTCGTTGATCATGTGGCCGTAAGCGGCGGTCTCATCAAGACGCGTGAAGATCAGCCGGCGCACAGGAAACGCTTCATAGAATTCAGCGGCGCGACGCAGATCGGCGGCGCGCATCGAACAGGGCAGGACGAGCTGCACCTGAACGGAGCTGCGCGCGCGGAAGGCCGCGGCCAGCTCCCGACAGGCTTCGGCTTCGGCGAATGAGAATCCTGGGGTATCGATCAGGACCAGGTTTTTCCGGCGGCACTCATCGAGCACATGGGGCAGCTCGGTGCGGTCAGAAATCAGCCGGAAGCCGACGCCGAGAATGGAGGCGTAGGCGCGGAGTTGTTCGGACGCAGCAACGCGGTGTTCGTCCAGAGAGAGGATTTCGGTAGAACGCCGCGCGGCAACGCCGCAGCGGGCCGCGAGTTTCGCGATGCACGAAGTCTTGCCCGCTCCGGGAGGGCCGACCAGCGCGATTGCCGTTTGCCCGGCGTCGACCGAGGCATCGGCGGCGATGATGGATGTGAGCTGGCGAGCGAGAAGCTGCTCAGGAGTGAAGGGCGATTGGTCACTCTGCTCAGCGGCCGCGCGGTCGATAAGGTCGCCGATCAATGAAGGATGGAGTTCCGCATCAGCGAGAGCAACACGGATTGACTCGAATTGCGGGGGTGTGCGAATGGGTGAGATCTGATTGCTGACGATTACAGACTGGAGGCGGGCGACGGTGTCGCGGAGCGCATCGAGCTCGCTGGTCAGCTTTCGCACATCGGAGGCGTTACCGGCTCGATCGCCCGGCGTGGACGGCAATGGGGTTTTGGTATCACCTGTTTCCGACGGCAGGAGAGCGCAGACCACCTCGTAATCGCCAAGCGCGCGAGCTTCCGCCGGGGCCGGCCGCGATTGAACGAGCATGGCCTCGGGTCCGAGCTCCCTGCGCGCTTCCGCCAGAGCGGCATCAACCGAAGCCGCGAAGAACGATTTGATTCGCATCCCGTTCAAAGCTGTCTCCTTCTCATCGCACCGTGCCAACGGCGACGATCTTCACGCCGGCCGGAATTTCGGTGTGGGAGAGCACCGCGACGGCAGGCAGTGCTGTCTCGATAATCTGTTTCAGGAAGAAGCGCGCCCCCGAGCTGACCAGCACCGTCGCGGCTGTGTCGGGCGAGCCGAGCGCGCGCGAGAAGCGGTCGATGATTTCGCGTATCTTCTGGGGAGCGATATTGATGTGGCTCATCGTCTCGCCGTGCTCGACGGTCGTTTCGACAGACTGCTCGATGGCCGGATCGACGAGCCAGGCGGCGAGATCGCCGGTCTGATTGAGGTACGGCCTGACCAGATGGCGGCGGATGGCCTGGCGCACAAATTCGGTGAGCAGCACCGAGTTCTTTGTAACGGCCGCGGCCTCGCCCAGCGATTCCGTAATGGTGGTTGCGTCCCGAATTGAAACGCGTTCGCGAAGCAGATTCTGCAGAACCTTTTGCACCACTGCGAGAGAGAGCAATTTGGGCACCAGGTCTTCAACCGCTTTGGGGTTCTCCTCGATGACGCGGTCGAGAAACTTCTTCGCGTCCTGACGGGAGAACAACTCCCAGGCGTGGCGGCGAATCACCTCGGCCAGATGAGTGCCGGCGACGCTGACTGAATCGACAATGGTGTAACCCGCCCGGCGCGCGGCGTCGACATTGGCCGGCGATATCCATACGGCGGCGATTCCGAATGCGGGCTCGCGCGTGGCGATGCCGTCAACCGGCGTTGCGTTCTCACCGGGACTAATGGCCAGCTCGCAGCCCTGCAATAACTCGAAGCGGGCTACCTCCACACCCTTGAGGGAGATAACATACTCGCGCGCTCCGAGAGTCAGGTTGTCAGTTACTCGCACGGGCGGAATGATATAGCCGAGCTCTGTGGCAAGCTGCCGCCGGATGCTGGCCACCCTGCGCAGCAGCGGCGAGTTCGTTCCACCTTCGACGAGTTTGATGAGGCCAAGCCCCACTTCGACGGCCAGAGGTTCGACGCGGAGCAGCGCCTCCACATTCTCGCGAGTGCTGGCCGCTGCGGCGGAAGCGGGCGCAGATGACTGGGCCGCCCTGACGCGGTTGCGAATGCGCCAGCCAATGGCTCCGGCACAGGCTCCGAGCACGACGAACGGGATCTTCGGAAGGCCCGGAAAGGCGGCCATCGCGACCAATACGCCGGACGCGAGGAACAGCGGCTGAGGATTACTGAACAGCTGCTTCTGAACGTCGGCGCCCAGTCTGGAATCCGAACTGGCACGGGTGACGATCAGACCGCCCGAAATGGAAATCATCAGGGCCGGGATGACGGTCACGAGGCCGTCGCCGATGGTCAAAACGGTATAGGTCTGGATGGCCTGTTTCAACTCGAGATTGTGCTGCAGCACGCCGATGAGGAAGCCGGCGACGATATTGATGGCGGTGATGATGATGCTGGCAACGGCGTCACGCTGGGTGAACCGGGAGGCGCCGTCCATGGCGCCGTAGAACTCCGATTCGGCGGCGAGGCGTTTGCGCCGCGCGCGCGCCTCGGCTTCATCGATGAGGCCGGCGTTCAGGTCCGAATCGATGGACATCTGCTTGCCGGGCATGGCGTCGAGGGTGAAGCGCGCGGTCACCTCCGAGATGCGGACAGCGCCGTGGTTGATGACCACGTACTGAATGGCGATGAGGACGAGGAAGATAACTACGCCAATGATGTAGTTGCCGCCGACAACGAAAGCGCCGAATGCCTGGATGACTTCTCCCGCCGCCGAGGTTCCGGAGTTGCCGTTGAGCAGGATGAGACGTGAGGAGGAGATGTTGAGGGCCAGACGGAACAGCGTCATGAGCAGCAGAGTCGTGGGAAAGACGCTGAATTCGACGGGCTGAGTAATATACATCGAGACCAGCAGCACCACCACCGACATGGTGATGTTGGCGCTGATCAGGATGTCGAGCATGAACGAAGGCAGGGGCGTGATCATCGCCAGCACGATGCCGAGCACGGCGATGGGGATGGCTGCTTCGTTCCAGTTGATGTTGCCGAGTCGGCTCGCGGCTGTGGCGGCGGGCGCGTGTTTTGCGAGCTTGCGCGCGTTTGCGGCGGTGGCGCCCGGTGCAGAGTTTCCGCCCGCTGGGGCTATGCCGGTAATCTGAGCGGCGGGTGTCATACGGGCCGGCCTCTG
Source organism: Bryobacteraceae bacterium (assembly GCA_035653295.1). Lineage (GTDB taxonomy): Bacteria > Acidobacteriota > Terriglobia > Bryobacterales > Bryobacteraceae > DASRCB01. Next base: position 3,521 of record DASRCB010000181.1, on the reverse strand, counting down.
GGATTCATCAGGCGGTAGATATAAGCGAGGACTTCAGCGACAGCCTTATAGAGGTGCGCCGGGATCTCCTGCCCAACCTCGACCGACTTGTACAGGCCCTGGGCGAGGGGTTTGTTTTCCACGATGGGGACCTGATGTTCGAGAGCGATCTGGCGAATGCGCAGGGCCAGATAATTGCGCCCTTTTGCAACCACCTTTGGCGCGGCCATACTGCCCAGCTCGTAGCGGATGGCGACGGCGTAATGCGTCGGATTCACAATGACCGCGGTGGCTTTGGGGACCTCGCGCATCATGTGCCGGCGGGCGAGGTCGCGCTGGATGCGGCGAACCCGCATCTTCATTTGAGGATTGCCTTCAGTCTCCTTTGCCTCCTCGCGGATCTCCTGTTTGGTCATCATGAGCTGTTTGGTCCAGGACCGTTTTTGGCGGATGAGGTCGGCCACGCCGAGGACAAGCAGGATCAGCGCCGCTTTCCACAACAGGCCGTCAACATGGGAGGCAATGACTCGGAAGCCGGTGGCCACGGGCACGAACTCCAGCGCAACGAGGGAATCGAGGCCGTGGCGCGCGATCTGCCAGACGACGGCGAAGCAAAGCGGCATGAGGACAACTGACTGGAGCAGCGCGGGGATGTTCTGGGCGGGAAGGGATTTCAGTCGGCGAAGGGGATCGAGACGGGTGAGGTCGGGAGCGAGTTTGTTGAGCGCAAATCCGAAGCGCGTTACGCCGAGCTGAAGCGCGACGGAAAAAAGGACCAGCAGGGCGCCGGCGGAGATCACCGGAAGGCCGATATGCAGCGCCATGGTCCGCAGGACAGATACAACGCTGGCCGGATCGACCTGCGGAGCGCTGGTGAAGCGGAACGCGCGGGACATCGCATTGGTGAGCGCGGCGAGCAGGTGGGCGCTCCAAAGGGAGAGCAGGAAGACGAACAGAAGGAACTGACCAGCCCCGATGATGTCGCGGCTGACCGCAAAGTTGCCTTCGCGGCGCGCCTTTTCCACCTTTCGCGGCGTCGGCTTTTCGGTGCGTTCGCCGGGCATCAGCGCTCCATCAGCCGCAGCAGCATTGCGAGGGTTTGTTCGGCTAAGGCGCGGAACAAAAACGGCAGTCCGGCCAGGGCGACGGCAAAGACCGCCATCCCGGCGAGCATCTTCGCGGGAAAAGCGAGCGAAAGCATCTGCAGGTGCGAGTTGATTTTGCCCATGAGGGCGAAAGTCACATCAACGAGCAGAAGGAGAGCGATGACCGGCATGGCGAGGCGAACTCCAAGGGAGAACATGCCGGCGCCCAGGCGCCAGACGTGTTCCGCCGCCATTGGAGAGATGAGCCACGATCCCGGCGGACAGGTCTCCAGACTGCGAGCAAACACGAGGATGACGTCCCGATGGAATCCACAGGCGAAGAAGATGAGTCCGGCAAGTAGCTGTGTCAGGACGATCAGGATGCCGGCGTCGGCCTGGGTGTTCGGATCGATGGTGGAGGCGAAGGAGAAGCCGGCCTGAAGACCGGCAAGCTGCGCCGCGATCTGAGTGGCTTCGGCGAGGAACGAAAGCGCGACCCCCACGGTGAGGCCGAGGGCGGCTTCCTGGATCTCCCACAAGGCCAGTGTTCCGGCGGAGGGGATGATTCCCGGCCGGGGCCAGACGGGGAACAGCGCCACCGTTACGGCGATGGAGAAGAGCACGCGCGCGGGATCAGGGCCGGCGCGAAACCCGGGAAAGGGCAGAAAGGTGAAAACCGTGGAAACACGGGTAAGCACGAGGAGGCAGCCGATGACAAACCCGATGAGCTGCTTATCTTGCATAGCGCCCAAAGTCCCCGAACAGGGCCACCGTGTAGGAAATGAGGCGCATCAGCATCCACGGCATCAGGAAGACAATCCCGAAGAGGAAAGCGGCCAGCCGGGGGACGGTTCCGAAGGTCGGCTCCTGGACCGATGTGACGATCTGTACGAGACTGATCACAATGCCGGCAATGAAGCCAATGGCCAGCAGAGGGAGCGCCACCCAGAAGGTCGTCATCAGCGCGGAGCGAAACAGCTCGACGGCGGTCTGCGGCGTCATTGATAGAAGCTCCTGACCAGCGAGCCGATAACGAGATTCCAGCCGTCCACAAGGACAAACAGCAGGACCTTGAATGGAGCGGAGACCATGACGGGCGGCAACTGAATCATGCCGATGGACAGGGTGACGGAGGCGACGACGAGATCAATCACCAGGAAGGGGATGAACAATACGGCGCCAATCTGAAATCCGGCTCGAAGCTCGGAAATGATGTAAGCGGGGATGAGCACGGTCATGGTCAGCTCGGACGCACGCGGCGGAGGGGGAGTGTGCGTCACCTGGAGGAAGAGGCTGATGTCCTTCTCACGGGCGAAGCGCAGCATGAACGTGCGCACCGGACGGGCGGCCTCGTCCATGGCCTGCTGGGTGGTGATCTCGCCGCGTTCGAGCGGCTGCCACGCCTTGCTGTACACGTCGGTGTAGATGGGCTGAATGATGAGCAGGCTGAGGAAGAGCGCCAGACCGATGAGCACCTGATTCGAAGGGGTCGACTGCGTGCCCAGAGCCTGCCGGAGAAAATGCAGGACGATGGAGATGCGCAGGAAGGGCGTAATGGACATGATTGCCGCCGGCACGATGGTGAGCACGGTCAGCAGAACGATGATCTGCAGCGGAACGCCTAAGGCGCCGGGCTTTCCCTGCGATGAGGGGAACAGGGGTGACAGGGCCTGAGCGCGCGCCGAGCAGGATGCCACGATGAGGACAGCGATGGCTGGCGGGCAACGTTTCAAGCGCGTTCCTCCGGCGCGATCGGCGCGGCCGAGTCGAGTTCGCGAAGGAACGCGATTGTGCCAGGAGCGGCGCCGAGCACGAGCACCTGCCGCCCGGCGCGGACCAGGTGCACGGAGTGCTGTGCGGTAAGGTTGAGGCTGCCCACGCACTCGAGGGCGGAGGTTTGGCGACGGCGAAACAGCGCCGCGCCGCGGAACCGCGGACGAGCGCGGAGCAGCCACAGAGCCGTGATGAGGAGTCCGATGACCGCTCCGACGGCCGCGAATTGTTGCAGTACATCCATGCGGGTCAATCCTCGGTGCAGAAATCGGTAATTCGGACGCCGACCGTCTCCTCGATGATCACGATCTCGCCGAACCCGATCAGCGCTCCACCGATGAGGATGTCGATGTTTTCGCCCGCCGAACGCGTCATGCGAATGACGCTTCCGGCCTGAAGATCGAGGATCTCCGAAACGGCGATCACCTTTCTGTCGAGCTCGACTTCGACCTCGACGGGGACGTCGCGAATATGTTCGATCTCATCGTTAGCAGCCATGCTCGAAGCCCTAAGACTGCTTCAGGTTGATGGTGTCCTGACTGAGCTGATCCACCGTGGTTACAACCTTGGCGTTGGCCTCATAGCCTCGCTGGCAAACGATGAGATTGGTGAACTCCTGGGCGATGTCCACCGTCGAGGCCTCCACGGCTCCGCCAATCACCGTGCCTCTTCCGCCGGTGCCCG
>DASRCB010000180.1:0-28653 GCA_035653295.1 Bryobacteraceae bacterium | reverse complement strand
TTGGCGCGGGGGAGATCCTTATCGAGGTGCATGCCTGCGGTGTCTGCCATACCGACCTGAAGAAGGTGGAGTATGACCTGCTGCCTCCGCCGCGCGTTTTCGGCCACGAAACCGCGGGGGTGGTGGCCGCTGTGGGCGAGGGCGTTACGCGCTTCAGGCCGGGCGATCGAGTGATCGCGTTCCATCACATCCCGTGCCTGCGCTGCTTCTACTGCCGGCACAAGCTGTACGCGCAGTGCCCGGTGTACAAGAAGGTCGGAATCACGGCGGGATTCGAGCCCGCGGGCGGCGGTTTCGCCCAGTTCGTACGCGTGATGGACTGGATCGTGGAACGCGGGGTGGAGAAGATCCCCGAGGGCGTCAGCTTCGAGCGGGCATCGTTCGTGGAGCCCATCAATACGTGTCTCAAGGCGGTGAAGCAGCTCGATCTGCGGCCCGGCGATGTTGTCGCGATTCTCGGGCAGGGTCCGATCGGCCTGATGTTCACCATGCTGGCGAAGCGCACCGCAGCCACGATCATCGCCACCGACACGATGCCTTTCCGGCGGCGCATGGCGGTCCACCTCGGGGCCGAGAGCGCTTTCGATCCGCGCGATTCCGCTTTCCGGGAGCAGGCCCTCGAGCTCACGGGGGGCCGTGGAGTGGACGCGGTAATCGTGGCGGCCAGCGCGCCGGGCATAGTGGATCAGGCGGTGCGCTGCTCGCGGCCGGGCAGCCGCATCCTTCTGTTCGCGCAGACATCTCATCAGGAGAGGATCGAGATATCCGGCGCGGATGTGTGCGTTGGCGAGCGTACGATTTTTGGCTGCTATAGTGCCTCCGTGGACGTGCAGCGTGAGTCCGCCGAGCTGGTGTTTTACGATCTGCCCGTGGAAGAACTGGTGACGCACCGATTCCCGCTGAATAGAATTCAGGAAGGCATTCATCTGGCCATGCACCCGGAGCCGGAGTCGCTGAAAGTGGTGATTCAGCCGCAGAGGTGGGGCTGACGTGAAGAATGAAATGACTGCCGCCGTGCTGTACGGAAGAGAGAACCTGCGCATCGAGAACGTGCCCGTGCCCGAGCTCGACCCCGGCGACATTCTGGTCCGCGTCCGCGCGGCGCTGACCTGCGGCACGGACGTGAAGGTATTTCGACGCGGGTACCACGCGCGGATGATCGTTCCGCCGGCTTTGTTCGGTCACGAGCTGGCCGGGGATGTTGTGGCGACCGGGGACGGAGTCACGAAGTTCGCGGTCGGCGAGCGCGTGGTGGCGGCCAATTCGGCGCCGTGCGAGGAGTGTTTCTATTGCCGCCGGGGCGCGCAGAACCTGTGCGAGGACCTGCTGTTCAATAACGGCGCGTACGCCGAGTACATCCGCATCCCGGCGAGGATCGTGGAGCGCAACACCTATGTGCTGCCGGAGCACGTCACGTATCAGGACGCGGCGCTCATGGAGCCGCTGGCCTGCGTGCTGCGCGGACTGGATGAGACCAGAGCGCGGCCCGGCGAGACGGTCACGGTTATGGGACTCGGGCCGATTGGCCTCATGTTCGTGCGCATGGCGAAGGTGCACGGATGCCGCGTGATCGCCATCGGCCGGCGCCCCAGCCAGCTGGACAATGCCATTCGCATGGGCGCCGACGAGGTGGTGACCGCGCGCGATGACCAGGACGCGATCGTAGAGCGGGTGCGCGAGCTCACCTCCGGGCACGGAACCGACGTGGCCATTGAAGCCGTCGGCAAGCCGGAATCGTGGGAGCTCGCGGTGCGGCTGCTGCGCCGCGGCGGCCGCGTGAACTTCTTCGGCGGCTGCCCCACGGACACGCGCATTTCACTCGACACGCAGCTTCTGCATTACTCGGAGCTGACCTGCACGGCCAGCTTCCATCACACGCCTTCCACTGTTCGCGCGGCGCTGGACCGCATCATCTCCGGCGACGTCACCGCCAGGCAGTTCGTCAATCGCGTGGAGCCGCTGGCGAACCTGCTGGAAGTGATGCGCCACCTGATGGCGCACAACGGCCACATGAAGACGGCCATCATTCCGTAGGACGGGATGGCGACGCTCACCGCGCAGGCCGTTACGCCGCCCGTGCATCTGGGCCCGAAGGAGTTCGTGGAGTCGCCCGCGGCGATGGAGCGCTCCTGGTCCGAAACGGAAGCGCTGGCCTATACCCGGTGGCTGGCGACCCACCATTACGAGAATTTCCATGTCGTTTCGCTGCTGCTGCCGAAACACTTGCACCAGCACTTCTATAACGTGTACGCGTTCTGCCGCTGGGCGGATGACCTCGGCGACGAGATGGGCGATACGCAGCGCAGCCTGGAGCTTCTGGCATGGTGGCGGCGTGAGCTGGACAGCATGTATCAGAGCGGCCGCGCCACACATCCGGTTTACGTCGCGCTCGAGCGCACCGCGCATCGTTTCAACCTGCCGCGTCAGCTTTTTGCCGATCTGATCCAGGCCTTTGTGCAGGACCAGACCGTCACGCGTTATGACCGCTGGGACGACGTTCTGAACTACTGCGTCTATTCGGCGAATCCGGTGGGCCGGCTGATCCTGCGGCTGTGCGGTTACGCGGACGCCGAGCGCGACCGCTTGTCCGATTGCACCTGCACGGCGCTGCAGCTGGCCAACTTCTGGCAGGACGTGACGGTCGATCTTCTCAAGGAACGCATCTACCTGCCGCTGGACGTCCTCGAGCGCCACGGCTACTCGGAAGCCGAACTGCTCGAGCGCAGGTTTACGCCGTCGTTTCAGGCGGCGATGAAGGAAGCAGTGGGCGTTGCGCGCGCGCTGTTCATCGAAGGACTGCCATTGGTAGGCGCGGTGGATCGGCGGCTGGCCTTCGATCTCGACCTCTTCAGCCGCGGCGGCATGCGGGTGCTGGACAAGATCGAGGCTCTGGATTACAACGTGCTCGCGCGCCGGCCGTACATCGGCAAGGCGGAGCGCGTCGGGCTCCTGTTGCGCAGCATCGGACGAATCGCGTTCTCGCGCGCTGCATGACGGTCAGCCTCGAGCAGTCGTACGCGTACTGCCGGCGCGTGGCGCGCACCCGCGCGCGGAATTTCTACTACTCCTTCATCCTGCTGTCCGCCGAACAGAAGGATGCCATGTGCGCGATGTACGCGTTCATGCGCTTCTGCGACGATCTCAGCGATGAGGCGGGCGCTACGCGCGGAGCGCTGGCCCGCTGGCGCGCGGAACTGGATGATGCGCTGCAGGGCCGCTTCTCAGGTCATCCGGTGTGGCCGGCGTTTCACGACTCGGTGCGGCGCTACATCATACCCTCCGAATATTTCCACGAAATCATCGATGGCGTGAGCAGCGATCTGGATCATTGCGAGTTTGCGACCTTCGAAGACCTGTATCGTTACTGCTACCAGGTGGCGAGCGCGGTCGGGCTGGCGGTGATTCACATCTTCGGCTTCGAATCGCCGCGCGCGCCGGTGCTGGCGGAGAAATGCGGCATCGCCTTTCAGCTCACGAACATCCTTCGCGACGTCCGTGAGGACGCCGACAAGGGGCGTGTGTATCTGCCCCGCGAAGACCTGGCGCGCTTCGGTGTCGATCCCACGGTGTTGCGTCACGACGAGCGCTTCGTGCGCCTGATGCAGTTCGAGGCGCAGCGCGCGCGCCAATATTATGAGGAAGCCCGTCCGCTGCTGGACCTGGTGGCGAAACGCAGCCGCCCGAGTTTGTGGGCGCTGATGCAGATCTACTCGCGCCTTCTGGAGCGTATCGAACGCTCCGACTACGACGTGCTGAAGCGCCGGATCCGGCTGCCGTGGTGGGAAAAGCTCATAATCGCGGGCCGCGCGCTGAGTTATCGGTAATCAGCCAATCGGGCAACCCAGGGTACTGAGCCGCCTGCCAGACGCATGCATGCAGGGATCGGACCGGCTCTGCGGGGATCTCAAAAAGGTTACCGCAGATTACGTTTCACGCCCTTCCTGAACCGCTCGGGAGCCGCGTTCACCACCCCCATCGCCGCGGTGAACACACTGCGCTTCAACTCATCGCGCCATTTCGACTGGCCCGGCGGCAGGGGACTGATCCCGACTTTCCGCAGGAAATGGTTGGTGCGATAGAGATTTCCCGCAATCGAATCTTTGAACAGGAAGTTGACGCTCAGGCTCACGGATACGTTGTCGCTGTTCTGGAGCCAGTGCGGATGGTGCACGGGAATGTGGATTCCGTTGCCGGGCTGGAGCAGGAATGCATAGGAGCGGTCCTGGAACTGCGGCTTGTACACCCCAGCGCTGTAATCGCCGGTCCACAGGCGCTCCAACTCGGGCTGCGTCACCACTTCGCGGTCGTTGCCGTTGAATACGTGAATCGTCTTCTCGCCGCGGATCTGGAGCAGAAAATTGCACTCGCGATCGATGTGGTACGGCGTAAGGAACCCTGGGGAGGTGATAAAAACGGTTACCTCGCGGCCGGCGATGTTGCACCGCAGTCCGGGTTCGGCATGCTCCAGCAGTTCCCCGATGCACTCTTCCAGAAGCTGCGCGTAATCAGGCTCGCGATCGGCGTGGCGCACCACGATCCATGCGCCGGCGTTCTCCATGCGGCGAATCGTGTCGTCCACGGGCCAGTGAATCGTGGGCGTCTGATCGAAACCCTGGGCCACGTCCTTGCGGCCGGCTTCGAAATGCAGGCAGTCGGGCCGATGCTCCGCGGTGGACTGCGCCAGCCGGATCAGGCGGGGCAGCGCGAACAGCGGATGGGTCGCAAGCTGATGGCTTACGGCGAAGGAGCGCCGGTTCAGGCTGGCGCGAACCTCGTGTGTTTGGAAATCGATATGACGCTGGCGCACGGGGGCGCGTTCTGCAACAGCCGCTGTCATGAAAAGGACACTCCTGTCCCAACGAGTGTAGGCTCAGGGGCGCCGCGGGCGATATAAACGGCGGGACCGGACCGCATCAGGACCGAAGTACCAGGGCGGATATCCTGATCATATATGCCAGCCCGAGTTGCCGATTCCGCCCTTTCCGTGCCTCATTCGCGCATTCGCGAACTGGCGGAGATCGCCATGGGAATGGATGGCGTCCTGAAACTCTACTTCGGCGAATCGAGCGTGCCCACGCCGGACTACATCAAACGCGCGGCGCAGAAGGCCATGGCCGACGGGTTCACGTTTTACACCGAGAATGCAGGCATGCCGACGCTGCGGCGTGGCCTCGCGCGCTATTACCAGGAGCAGCACGGCGTGGAACTGGACCCGGCTGCCGAGATGGTTATAACGGCTTCCGGCGTGCAGGCGCTGAACCTGGCCATTCGATGCGTGCTCAATCCCGGTGATGAGGCGCTGGTCCTGACGCCGGCGTGGCCGAACGGAGCGGCTAATGTGCAAATGGCGAATGCCCGGCCGATCGAAGTGGCGCATCCGCTGGTGGGAGATCGCTACGGCATCGACTTCGATGCGCTCGAAGCAGCGGTCACGCCGCGCACGCGCATGTTGCTGTATACTTCGCCGTCGAACCCGCTCGGATGGGTGGCGTCGGTTGAAGAGCAGCAGAAATTGCTCGATTTCGCGCGCCGCCATGAGCTGTGGCTGATCGCGGATGAAGTCTATGAGCGGCTGAACTTCACCGGGCCGAAAGTCCTGAGTCCTGCGCCGTCGATCCTCAGGCTGGCCACGCGGGACGACGCTGTGATCGTGGTGCAGTCGTTCTCGAAGGCGTGGTGCATGACCGGGTGGCGTCTGGGCTGGCTCGTTGGCCGGAGGGATCTCGTGGATCGCGCGACGCGGCTGAACGAGTTCGTGGTGTCGCACGCGCCCAGCTTCGTCCAGAAGGCCGCCGAGACGGTGCTGCTGTGGGGCGAGAACACGCTCTGCGAGATGCTGGTCAAGCTGCGCGAAAACCGCGATTTCTGCCTTGCCGCGCTGAAGAAGATGCCGGGCGTGACCGTGCCGAAGCCGGACGGCGCTTTCTACCTCTTTCCGAAGGTCGCCGCGGCGGCGGATTCGTTCGCGTTCTGCAAGCGCCTGCTGATGGAGACGCAGGTCGGGCTGGCGCCGGGGGTGGCGTTCGGCAACGGCGGGGAGGGGTCGGTGCGAATTTGCTATGCGGCGGAGCGGCCGATTCTGGAACAGGCCATGGCGCGGCTGGGAATGTTTCTGAAATAGAACCGGCCAGCCTGCTATCAGAACATGTGGTGATCCCAGGCGGTGATTTGCCCTATTCTGTCAGGGCAAGACAACCAGACCGGGCGGTCGGCGACTGGCGGACGGACCATCCCCTCCCACCGCGCGAAGCCACCGGCGCCCGGTTTGGTCCAGCGCTGCCGACCGGTTGTGATAGAACGGACCCATGCGCCGCGTGGGCGCCATTGCCGCATTGGCTTCGTGCGTTATGGCCGCCGAACTTCCGCATTTCCGTCCACACCTGATCACCCGCGAACTGAACGGCGGGTACCAGGTGCTCGCCGTCGACCTGAACAAGGATCGCCAGCTCGACCTCGTCGTGGTGGCGCAGAAGATGTCCGAGCTGTTCTGGTTCGAAGGCCCGGGCTGGACGAAGCACGTCATGGCCAGCGGTTTGAAGGACCTGATTAACGCCGCGGCCTGGGACATCGATGGAGACGGAATTCCCGAAGTCGCGCTGGCTCACGACTTCGACATGAGCCCCATGCTGAGCCTCGGCACTGTGTCCCTGCTCAAGGCCAATGCGGACCCGCGCCAGCCCTGGAGCATCCGCACCGTGGATTCGATCCCAACCTCACATCGCCTTCGCTGGGCCGACATCGATGGCAGCGGGAAGAAGATCCTGATCGACGCCCCTCTGGTGGGCGTCAACTCGCGCGAGCCCGACTATACCGATCACGTCCCCATCCTTTACTGGTGGCCGGACGAGTGGAAGCGGCACATGATCGACAATCTGGAGCAGGGCGTTTTGCACGGTATCACCATCGTGGAGCGGGGCCGGCATGAGCGGGACGAGATCTACACGGCGAGCTTCGCGGGTATCCGCGTGCGCTCGCTTTCCGCTGACGGCCGGTGGCAGGCTTCCATGATCTCCAAAGGACTGCCCGGCGACTGGCCGAAATGCGGGGCCAGCGATATCGCGCTCGGACGTACGAAACAGGGTCGCTTTCTGGCTTCGATCGAGCCCTGGCACGGCAACGTTGTCGCGGTCTATAACGAGACCAAACAGGGATGGCAGCGCTCGGTGCTCACCAGCGACATTCAGGACGGGCACACGATTCAGACCGCGGATCTGAATGGGGACGGCGCGGATGAGATCGTGGTCGGTTCGCGCGGCACGCATAACGTTCTGTTGTTCCGCAACGACGGAGTCGAGTGGCAGGGTTTCGTGCTCGACGATACCATTCCGGCCGCCAGCTGCGCCGTGGCCGATCTGAACGGCGACGGAAGACTGGACATCGTGTGCATCGGCGGCACGACGCTGAAGTGGTACGAGAACCTGGGCTCGCCGAAGTAGCAGCCGGCGCTATTGCGACTACGATCGACGTGGAACTGGCGCCGTCAGCGAGCGGCTCTTAACGACGCAGTCGGGCTAAGGATCGAGGGCCGGCCTAAGCTCCTCACCTCTGCGAAGGTGCAATCCAGAGCAGGCGGGCTGAGAGCCCGCCGCAGGGCGAGGCCCTGCCCCCCATCGAGCGAACGTGAGCTGAGAGCCCGCCAGTGCAAGCCTAAGGCTTGCACCACAAGGTAATCTAGGTGAAGCTCCAGCCGGTGCGGAAGGTTGGCTGGAGATAGCGGTTCGCCTCGTCGTTGTTGGTGAAGCGCATCTTCGCCGCATCCCACTCCAGTTTTCCGTCGAAGCGTGTGGCGATGACCCCGATCAGCATCCACTCCACAAACGGGGAGGCCACATTGAAGTTCGAGCACGCCGGATCGCCGCCCTTGCACGCCCGGATCCAGTCGCGATAATGCCCGGGAGAGCGCGTGAGCAGCGGCTGAGGGAACTGGTAGTCCTTCATCTTCTCCATGGGCACGAGGCGGGTGTCCTCCCCGTAGGTGCCGGTGGTGATCATGCCCTTATCGCCGACGAACAGGCTTCCGTCGGGCGGCGGCACGCGGAGATTCGGCTCCGCTTTCTCCTTCTGCCACTCCTCCCAGTTGAAGACCTTGCCGATAAAGCCGGTGAACGGCTCCGGAGGAGGGGGCCACTGCTGTGGCTGACCCGGCTGCCGGCGCGGGAACCTCGGTTTCGAGGGCAGATCGCCCAGGAGCTCGCCGTCGGGCACTCCCGGAATTTTCGGCGTTTCCTTCAGGCCGTCGTACCAGAACACCTTCACCGGGGGCATGTCGCCGCGCGCCGGGAAATCGTAGCGGATGACGGTCTTCGTCGGGAAGCTGAAGCTGCTGACACCTTCCTTGTGCACGCATTCCACACTGGTCGGCGAGTGCAGGCCCAGCGCGAGGTTCGGCGCGCCGAGAATGTGGCAGGCCATGTCGCCGAGCGCGCCGCAGCCAAAATCGTAAAAACCGCGCCAGTTGAACGGCTGATAGAAGTTGCCGCCCCACTCGTTGGGATAGCCTTTTCCGCCGGACGTATACGGCCGCTTCTCGGCGATGCCCAGCCACAGGTCCCAATCGAGCGTGGCGGGAACGGGATCGGGTGGCGGAATCTCGGTGAGGCCCTGCGGCCAGATGGGCCGATTCGTCCAGGCGTGCACTTCGGTCACGTTGCCGATCTCGCCGGCCCAGATCATTTCCGCCGCCTGGCGGGTGCCCTCGTTGGAGTAGCCCTGGTTGCCCATTTGCGTGGCGACCTTATATTTATTGGCCGCATCCATGAGCTGCCGCGCTTCCCAAACGGTGCGGGTGAGCGGCTTCTGGGTGTAGACGTGCTTGCCGCGCTCCATGGCCCACATGGCCGCGGTGGCGTGCATGTGATCCGGAATAGCGATGATCACGGCGTCGATCTCTTTGCCGCGCTCGTCGAGCATTTTCCGGAAATCCTTGTACTTCGGCGCGTTTTCGTAGATCTTGTACATCCGCGCCGCCTGCTTGTCGTCCACGTCGCACAGGGCGACGATGTTCTCCGTGGCGCAGCCCATGATGTCGCTGAACGCCTTTCCCCCGGCGCCGATGGAGGCGATGTTCAGCTTTTCGTTCGGTGACTTGTAGCCGAGCGCCTGGAGCGAAGGAACGCTTCCGAACCCGGCGGCGGGAACGGCCCCGGCCAGGAGCGAGCCGTAAAAGAAGTGACGTCTGGTGAATTCGTACGGCAAGGTACTCCTCCTTTAGATATCGTAAGCCCGATTGCATCGCGGAATGGAACCGAGACGATGCCGGGCCCGCGCGCACCATTGATCGGGGGTGGCGTATGTTCCTCGATAGGATCGGCGCAGATACCCCCGCTGCGCGCGTGGGATATCTCATCAGCCAGTACCCGGCGATCAACCACGTGTTCGTACTTCGCGAAATTCGCGAATTGCGCCGCCTCGGCATCGATGTAGTCGCAATATCGGTACGCCGTCCTGACCGGCCGGTGGCGCAACTCACCCCCGAGGAACAGGACGAGGCGGAGCGCTGTACCGCGATTCTCGGCCTGCCCCTGCGATCCATTCTGCGGATGCACGCGCGGCTGCTCGCTCGGCATCCTCTCGCGTGGCTGCGCGGACTGGTGGCCGCGCTGGTGGCCGGCGGAGGATCGATGAAAGCCTGCGCCTGGTTCGCCGAAGCGGTGGTGGCGGGGGAGTTGTTTCTTGCGGCCGGCGTCGATCATTTCCACGTTCACTTCAGCTCTACAGTCGGGCTGCTGATCACGAAGATGTTTCGACTCCGCATGTCCATGACCCTCCACGGGCCAGCGGAATTTCTGGACGCGCGCAGCTTCCATTTGCGCGAAAAGATCGAAGCGGCGGCTTTCGTGCGCGTGATCAGCAGCTTCGGATCGAGTCAGGCGATGCTCGCCGGCCGCCTGTGCGACTGGCCTCACATCGAGATCGTCCGGCTGGGGGTGGACGCAGGCACGTTCCGCGCGCGGCATCGTCAGCAGGCCGGCCAATCGGTGGAGTTTCTCTGCGTCGCGCGCCTGAACCGCATTAAAGGCCAGCACATGCTGCTCGAAGCGATGCGCGAACTGATCGATGCAGGTATTCCGGCGCGCCTGACCCTGGTTGGCGACGGGCCGGATCGAGAGTCGCTGCAGCGGCATGCCGCACGCCTCGGACTCGACGCCACCGTGCAGTTCACGGGCTGGATCAACCAGGACCGCCTGGCCGCGATGTACGAACGCGCGGACCTGTTCGTGCTGCCGAGCTTCGCCGAAGGAATTCCGGTGGTGCTGATGGAAGCGATGGCCGCGGAACTGCCGGTGGTCGCGACGTGGGTAGCGGGCGTCCCGGAGCTGATCGAGCACAACCATAACGGCGTGCTGTGCCCGCCCGGGGATCGCGCCGCGCTGGTGTCAGCCATTCTCCGGCTTGCCAGCGATCGGGTCATGCGCCGCCGCCTGGGCGCGGCGGGGCGCCGAACTGTGCTGGAGCGCTATGATCTGGCCACGAACGTCCGCCGCCTGGCCGAATGCTTCACCGAGCGCCGCCTCCTGAGCGAAGACTGGATGCTCGGTGCGGCCGAAGCGCCCGAGCGTCTTCACGCTCTGAGCGCGTGCAGATAGTCGTAATCGACCTTGATCGCCTCCAGCGGAGGCATGTCTTTGAACGGCGGTTCCTGCTCCACGAAGATGCCCTCAACGTGCCCCTTCGCGGCGGCGAAGATGCGCGCGTAGTCGATGCTGCCGCGCCCCAGCTCGGTTGGGACCGGCCGATTCTTTGCCCATCGCCGCTCCGACGGTATAAAGCTGCAGGCCGATGGGGAGGCCCAGCGGGTCGGCAGCGATCCGGCCGGCGCAGAGAGCGGCGCCGAGCCCAGCGCCGCTGTGCTGAAGGAATCGCCGGCGCGAGGTCATCTCATGCTGCTTTGCTCTTCGACTCCGCGATCAGATCGCGCATGTAGCGGGCCGCGAGGCGCGCGTTCTTGTCCACGAAGTCCAGGCCGGCCATGCGGCCATCGACCACAGGCACGGGATGGCAGTACTCGAAACCGAGATAGCCTTTGTAGCCGATATCAATCAGGGCGCTCACCTGCGGCTCGGCCAGTTCGTTCCAGCGCGGCTTGATGTGGCCGTCCACTTCGTCGTATTCATTGCCGTAGTGCGAGAGCACCTGCAGGGCGCCGACTTCGCGCGTGGCCTGGTGCACGATCTCGGGCGTGGCGCCCTTCTCGATGCGCGCGTCGAAGCAGACCTTCAGGTTCGGCGAGTCCACCTCGCGAACGAAGCGCAGGACGTCGTGGTAGCTGCCGATGACCGGCGGGTGGTTCTGGAGCGCGAGGGTCACGCCGGCGTCGTGGGCGTAGCGGGTGGCCTCTTTGAGGCCGTCCCGAACCCAGTCCCAGGTGCGCTCCGGCGGGATGTCTTCATGCGCCGCCTTCCAGAGCGGTTTGGCGAAGTCGTAGCTGCCGCCGCCGCCCGGCAGAGCCGTGACTCCGGGCCATGCCGCGAATACGCGCAGGAGCTTCACGTTCAGGTCCGAGGTCATCCGGATCAGCTCGCGCATATAGACCAGCTGAGACTCGCGGTGCTCGGGGATGGGGCTGCTGAAGTCGTTATTAGCGGCCACGGCATAGATCTCGATCCCGTGGTCATGGGCATAGCGGCTGATGTCACGGCAGCGCTGGCGCGGCATGTCGAGCGGATTGCCGTGCGGGCGCTTACCATCGATCTCGACGCCGTCGTAGCCGTATTCTTTGGCGCGATCGACCACCTGTTCGAGGGTCAGCGCATCGCCGCGATACCACAGGCCCTGGTAGGTGATGCTGTAGAGCCCGACCTTCGGCGTCACGCCGTTGCGCTCCGCCCCGAACAGCGCGGGCGCGCCGAGCGCGGTTGCCGCGAGCGCGGCGGACCGCGCGAAATCACGTCGGTTAACTTCCTTGCCGGTGTTGGCCATATGACTCCTTACCGGCTAACAGTCTATCGAAACCCAGCTCGGTGGTGAGCGCCTGTAAACGAAACGGCCCGGATCGCCGAAGGGCGCCGGGCCGCTGAAACGAGCTTTGGATCGGGGCTCTTAATCGCCCGACCCGATGCGCATGCCGTAGAACGATTTGTACACAAACAGCAGGGCAATAAACAGGAAAATTACCGCCAGAATCCAGTCCAGCGTCATGCTCCCCTGCGATTTCGTCAGCGAAACCGCGAGGGAGACCGCCAGCAGGCCGAATAGTGTGGTGAATTTGATGATTGGGTTCAGGGCGACCGAAGACGTGTCCTTGAACGGATCGCCCACGGTATCTCCGACCACCGTCGCGGCGTGCAGATCTGTCCCCTTCTGCTTGAGCTCCGTCTCGACGATCTTCTTGGCGTTATCCCACGCGCCGCCCGCGTCCGCCATGAAGATGGCCTGATACAGACCGAACAGCGCGATGGAGATCAGGTACCCAATGAAGAAATAGGGCTCGGCGAAGGAGAAGGCCAGCGTGGCGAAGAAGACCGTGATGAAGATGTTCAACATTCCCTTCTGCGCATAACGGGTGCAGATCTCCACCACCTTCTTGCTGTCGCTGACCGACGCTTTGGTCACGCCCTCCAGCTTGATGTTGGCCTTGATGAACTCGACCGCGCGATACGCGCCGGTGCTCACGGCCTGCGTGGAAGCGCCGGTAAACCAGTAGATAATGGCGCCGCCTGCGATCAGGCCAAGCAGGAACGGCGGATACAGAATCGACAGCTTCGAAACCAGACCTGGCTGGAGTCCGTTGGTCAGATCGACAATGATGGAGAAGATCATTGTGGTGGCGCCGACCACGGCGGTGCCGATCAGCACTGGTTTCGCGGTCGCCTTGAAGGTGTTGCCCGCGCCGTCGTTCTCCTCGAGGATGTCCTTCGCGCGCTCGAAGTTAACGTCCACGCCGTAGTCGCGCTTCAGCTCCGCGTGAATGCCGGGCAGTTGCTCGATGGTGGAAAGCTCGAACACGGACTGGGCGTTATCCGTAACCGGCCCGTAGGAGTCGACCGCGATCGTGACCGGCCCCATGCCGAGGAACCCGAACGCCACCAGCCCAAACGCGAACACCGCCGGGGCGACCATCAGCGCGCCGAGGCCGGCCGTGCTGATGCCGAAGGCGATCGCCATCAGCGCAAGAATGACGAGGCCCATCCACAGGGCGCTGAAGTTTCCGGCCACGAATCCAGCGAGAATGTTCAGTGACGCCCCGCCCTGCTGCGATGCCGTCACCACTTCGCGGACGTGACGGGATTCGGTGGAGGTAAACACCTTCACCAGCTCCGGAATGATGGCGCCGGCCAGCGTGCCGCAGGTGATCACCGTGGAAAGTTTCCACCACAGCGACGTGTCGCCGCCGAGATCTGGAATCATGAAGCGGGTAACGATGTAAGTGAGAATCACGGAAACGATTGAGGTGATCCACACCAGAGAGGTCAGCGGGGCCTCGGAATTGAACCGCGTTGCGTTGAAGTAACGGGCCTTTGCGATCGCGCCGTTGACGTAATACGATATGCCCGCGGCGATGATCATGACTACGCGCATGACGAAGATCCAGATCAGAAGCTGAACCTTGATCAGCGGATCGTGGACGGCGAGCAGGATAAAGGTGATCAGCGCGACGCCGGTGACGCCGTAGGTTTCGAATCCGTCGGCGCTTGGTCCGACCGAATCGCCCGCGTTGTCGCCGGTGCAGTCGGCGATCACGCCCGGGTTACGCGCATCGTCTTCCTTGATCTTGAAGACAATCTTCATCAGGTCCGAGCCGATGTCGGCAATTTTCGTGAAGATGCCGCCGGCCACGCGCAGCGCCGCCGCGCCGAGTGACTCACCAATTGCGAATCCGATGAAGCAGGGCCCCGCGTAATCTCCCGGTACGAACAGCAGAATGAAGAGCATGATGAACAGCTCCACGCTGATCAGCACCATGCCCACACTCATACCCGACTGCAGGGGAATGTCGAAGCAGGGGTACGGCCGGCCGGCGAGGCTGGCGTGCGAGGTCCGCGAATTGGCGAACGTGTTCACGCGGATGCCGAACCACGCCACCCCATAGCTTCCCGCGATTCCCACCAGGCTGAACAGCAGGATGATGGGCAGCGTAACGGCGACGGGTTTGCCGGGCGCCGGCGCCAGTACGCCGAAGTACAGCACGATCACTACCGCGATGAACACCCACAGGAAAAGCAGGAACTTGCCCTGCGTAATCAGATATGTCTTGCAGGTCTCATAGATCAGCTCGGAGATTTCGCGCATGGAGCGGTGTACGGGCAGGTTCTTCAGGCGCGCGTAGGTAATGAATCCAAAAAGCAGGCCGAGCACGGCGATGCCCATGCCGATCAGGAGCAGGACGCGGCCGTTGATGCCCCCGAATGTCGCCTGGCTGAGGTCGGGAAGGACGAGGCTGGCCTCGCCTCCGGCCTCATTCGAGGCCTGGCCGAACACCGGCGTGGAAGTCAGAAAGAATGCGGCGATCAGGAATGTCAGGAAAGACGAGGTCACCCGCCGGACGCTGAAGGTGGAACGGCGAGGCAGTCTCGTACGTGGAGCGGAATGCAACTGCATTCGGTGAACCCTCCCAGTGATGGTATTTGGTTAGTCTCTGGAGAAGCACGATTATCTCACAGACAAATCAACCAGTTGCGCGTTTAGCGGCTGGTCGGCTGGCTAACCGCCGCATTAAAGCGTTAGACACCGGAACCGCCAGGAATGCGACATTCGGCCGCAGTCACGGCGTGCTTTGAATGCCGAAGAACCGGAGCGGAACGGCGTTGGCCATGGCCGCGTACCCGGCGGGCGAGGGATGCAGGTGGTCGCCGCTGTCGTAGGCGGGGAGCAGGCGTTCGGGGTGTTCCGGGTCGCGCGTGATCGCGTCGAAATCGATGACCGCGTCGAAGTGCTCCGGATCGCGAATCCATCTGTTCACGGCGACCCGATCGGCCTCGCTCGCCGGACCGGGATGATAATAATTCGACCCGGTGTACGGCAGGACGGTCGCGCCAATCACGCGTATGCCGTGGGCGCGCGCTCGGACGATGATCTGTTCATAGGCGCCTTCGATCCGTTCGACCAGGGCGGCGTGTTCCGCGGGGGTGGCTTCGCGCGTCCTCTCCAATCCGCCCAGATCGTTCACCCCCTCCAGCACCACCAGGTAGCGAACGCCGGTTTGCGCCAGCACATCGCGATCGAATCGCGCCAGGGCGTTCGGCCCCAGCCCGTCGGTGAGGAGATGATTGCCGCCAATGCCTTCGTTCAGCACGCCGACGGAGGGCACTCGCGCGGCGAGCACGTCGGGCCAGCGGTCGTTCCCGTTCGTCGTCGCGCCATGACCGTCGGTGATGGAATCGCCCAGCACGACAATCGCAAATGAAGTCGGCGCGGCGGTCACGTCGACGCCGGTGATTTGGTACCAGTGGTCGAATTTCGAGACCACTTCATCGCCGTGCATCAAATATGATGTGGCGCGCGAGCCCGGATGCCCGGTCTGGCCGGCGGGCGGTTGGTCATAGCGAATGCTGATCGCGAGGTCGCTGAGCGGCGCAACCGGGAACGGCAGGGGATCGGATATGTACTCGGCGCCCGCGGGAATGGTTACGTCGGCATGACCTGCAAACGTGAGCGCCCGGTCCGTTGCGGGGTCGAGTTGGGGCGACCGTGGCGAGACCGGCCGCGCAACGTGAACGGACGCCAGATGCAGGGGCGCGGTCCCGAACGCGTTCGACAGGTGAATCCGAATCCGATCGCCGCCCACCGACAAATGTACGATCTGCCGCAGCGTGGCATCGCGAAGCGCATCCGCGGGCAGCGCGTTCTGTGGTTCCGGGGTCTGCTGTGCCGCGGCCCACGATCCTACCCAGATCGCCTGCGCATGCAAGAGGAAACAAAAGAACGAGGCGACGAAGAACGGTCTCACAGATCGATAATCACCGTACCATGGGGAGGTGCGCGTACAGCTGATTCTGCTCGCGGCGGCCACCCTTGCTGCTCAGGACCTGAAGCCCCCGGTGACGTTCACCGCCGAGCAGGACCACCAGAACATGATGGATCAACTCGGTATCCGCGCGCTCCGCCCCGGCCCGAGCGGCGACGAAAAGGCCCCCAATCATGCCAATTACGATGAAGCGCTGGCCAACCCCTGGCCCAACCTGCCGGACATTCTCACGCTGAAGAATGGCGAGAAGGTCACAACACCTGAGATGTGGTGGAAGCTCCGGCGGCCGGAGATCGTCGAGGACCTCGAGCGGGAGATGTATGGGCGCGTGCCGCGGGACGCGCCCAAAGTGACGTGGACGGTCGCGGTCACAGACCATGAGTTCATTGGCTGGACACCGGTGATCGCGAAGAAGCTGATCGGGCACGTCGATAATTCCGCGTACCCGCTCATTGACGTGAACATCTCGATGGTGCTGGTCACGCCGGCGAACGCGAAAGGCCCGGTTCCCGTGCTGATGATGTTCGGGCGCAGCGTACTCCCTGCCCCGGCGCAACCGCCGCAGCAGGACCTGGACCGCATCAACGCGGCACTGAAGGCGCTGCTGGAGAAGCAGGATCCCACGCTGAAGGCCATTTTCGATAAATATCCGGCGTATGCGGTCAATGCGTCGGAGCCGTTTCCATCGTTTCCGATGCGCCCGCCGGCCGGCGACCCGCCTTCGAACATTCAGCTCATTGCCGACGGGTGGGGTTACGCCGTCATCGACCCGACCAGCATCCAGGCCGACAACGGCGCCGGCATAACCCGTGGCGTCATCGGACTGGTGAACAAAGGGCAGCCGCGGAAGCCCGATCACTGGGGAGCGCTGCGGGCGTGGGCCTGGGGAGCGAGCCGTGGCCTGGATTACCTGGAAACCGACCCGGCAGTGGACGCGAAGCACGTGGGCATCGAGGGCGTCTCGCGCTACGGCAAAGCGGCGCTGGTGGCCGAAGCCTTCGACCAGCGGTTTTATATGGGCCTGATCGGTTCTTCCGGCGAGGGTGGAGCGAAGCTGAGCCGCCGCAATTTCGGGGAAGCAGTGGAGAGCCTCACCGGTGGCGAGTATTACTGGATGGCCGGCAATTTTATGAAATACGGCGGCCCGAAGAACGCCGGCGACCTGCCCGTCGACGCACACGACCTGATCGCGCTTTGCGCGCCGCGGCTGACCTTTGTCAGCTACGGGATACCGGAACAGGGTGACGCGAAATGGCTCGACCAGAAAGGAAGCTACATGGCCACGGTAGCCGCCGGCGTGGTCTGGAAGCTGCTGGGCGCGAAGGATCTCGGCGTGGGCAACGATTACCGCACCGCCGAGATGCCGCCGGTGAACCACGGCTTACTCGACGGCCAACTCGCCTGGCGCCAGCACGACGGCGGTCACACGGACGCGCCAAATATGAAGTACTTCATCCAGTGGGCAGACCGGCAAATGGCCCGCGGATAATATCCAGGGCCGCGCACGGCGGAACGCCTGTCACTCGGCGAAACGCTGCGCAATCGGAAATCTGCGGCCAATACCAAAAGCCTTGGTCGTAACCTTGAGCCCTGGCGCGGCCTGCTGCCGCTTATACTCGTTGCGATCCACCTTATTAATGATGTCGCGAACCAGCGCCAGATCCACCCCGAGCGTCGCCGAGATCTGCGCCGGCGACTGATACTCCTCGACGTACGCCTTCAGAATCGGATCCAGCACTTCATAGGGAGGGAGGGAATCGGTGTCTTTTTGATCGGGCCGCAACTCGGCCGACGGCGGCTTCTCGAATACGCTCTCCGGAATCGCTCCGGCGTGGCGCCGATTCGCGACGCGCGACAGCTCGTAAACCAGCGTCTTCGGAACATCGCTGATGACCGCGAGGCCGCCGCACATATCGCCGTACAACGTGCAGTAGCCCACCGCCAACTCGCTCTTGTTGCCGGTAGTAAGCACCAGCGCGCCCCACTTATTGGACAGCGCCATCAGCGTGAGCCCGCGCAGGCGCGATTGAATGTTCTCTTCCGTCGCGTCGCGCTGCCGGCCGGCGAACAGCGGATCGAGGGTCGCCAGCATCGACCGATACCCCTCGTCGATGGACACGATTTCAAAGCGAAGCCCCAGGTTCTCGGCGAGCGCACGCGCGTCGGAGATGCTGTGGGCGGACGAATAGGGCCCAGGCATGGCCACGCCGGTCACGTTTTCGCGGCCGACCGCATCCACCGCGATTGCGGCCGTGAGCGAGGAATCGATGCCGCCGCTGAGCCCGATCAGCACGCGGCTGAAGCCGCACTTGCGAATGTAGTCGCGCGTCCCGAGGACCAGGGCTTCATACACCGCCTCGCATTCCTCGGGAAGGTTCTCGTGGCGCTCGCCCGCGCCGGTCGCGGTATCGAACAGCACCAGATCCTCGGAAAATGATGCGGCCGAAGCCGGCACGGTTCCGTCGGGAAGCATCACGAAGCTGCTGCCGTCGAAGACCAGCTGATCGTTTCCGCCAACCTGGTTGACGTAAACCACTGGCGCGTTGAAGTGCCGCGCGGTAGCGGCAAAGATCTCGCGCCGCAACCTGCGTTTCCGGATGTTCCAGGGCGAGGCGTTGATGCTGACCAGCAGCCGCGCGCCGGCCTTGAACAACTCCTCAACCGGGTCGCGGCTGTAGCGCCGCCGCTCCCAGTACTGCTTGTCGTTCCAGGCGTCCTCACAAATGGTCAGCGCGACCGGCGACCCACACAGTTCCAGCGGCGACTGGCGATCGGCCGGACGGAAGTAGCGGGCCTCGTCGAACACGTCGTAAGTGGGCAGGAGCATCTTATCCTGCCGGAATACGACCGCGCCGCCGCGAATGACGGCCGCGCTGTTGTAGAGGTGGTTCCCCGTTTCTGTCGCCGCGCTGGTGACCGTGCCGCAGATCAGCGTTGCCGGCATGTCACGGGTGTGCTCGGCGAGTCGTTGCAGCTGAGCTTCCGTGCGCTGGAGAAAGCTCTGCTTCTCCAGCAGATCGCGAGGCGGATAGCCGGTGAGCGAGAGCTCCGGGAATAGGATCAGATCGGCGCCACGCGCGGCGGCATCGGCCGCAAAACGCAGCATCCGATCCGTGTTGGCCTCGAGCGCGCCAACGGTGGAGTTTGTCTGTGCCAGCGCGATGCGCATTGAAAACTTCATTTTATCGGCCCCGCGGCTGGTATCCTGATGCTCGTCGGTATGCCGCGCGGCATCAACATCATCGCGCTGGTGCTCTCGCTGGTGTGGCCGCTGGTCACCCCTGCGCTGGCCGCCTCCACGCCGCCCATGGCCTGCTGCCGGACCCGCGGCAGTTGCTGCTGTCGAAGTAACGCCGCCGGCCGCGGACCGGCGTTCGCCGCCAGCTGCCGGGTATGCGTCAGCGCTCGCAGCACGGCCCCGTCCCTCCGATATCCCGCGGCTCCGCCCGCGACCCGATCGATCGCTGCCGTCGCCGGCGCTCACGATCCGATCGCGTGGAGCACGGCATTCATTCGTTCGGTCCGAACCCGTCCTCAGTTCCAGCGCCCGCCTCCTTCCGCCTGACTTGTTCCGCACGATCAGAACAAGAGGGGAGAAGTATGTTTCAGCGCGTTCTTGTGTCCGCGGCCGCCTGCGTGTTGCTCGCAACGCCGGCGGACGCGACTGTTTTCGGCACGGTGCGGGGCGTAGTGCACGACCCGTCGCATCGGCCCGTCTCGGGCGCTACCGTTACATTGCACGCCGCGGCATCCGATTACGCGCGTTCCACGACGTCTGATGTTACCGGTAAATTCGACGTTCCCGCGGTTCCCGCGGGCAGGTACATCATCACCGCGTCGCTTGTCGGCTTCGAACCGGTATCGCAGGCGATTGAGGTGACCTCCGGCGCCGCACCGGTGGTTCATCTGCCGCTGGGTCTTGGGGCGCAGAAAGAGGCCGTCACGGTAACCGCTCAGACCGAGCCCGTCAACGCGGAGGCTGCCGGCGCAACCACCATGCTCGATCGCCGGCAGATCGAGAATACCCCGGGCGCGGATCTGTCGAACAGCCTCGCCATGATCACATCCTTCATTCCCGGCGCGTACATGGTTCACGACCAGCTGCACGTCCGCGGCGGCCATCAGGTGACGTGGGCCATAGACGGCGTGCCTATCCCGAACACGAATATCGCCAGCAACGTCGGCCCGCAGATCGACCCGAAGGACATCGATTATCTGGAAGTCACCCGCGGCGGCTATTCCGCCGAATATGGCGACCGCGCCTACGCCGTCCTTGACGTGGTTCCGCGCACCGGCTTCGAGCGCAATAACGAAGGCGAACTGGTTGCCACGGCCGGCAGCTTCTGGCAGACGAACGACCAGCTCAGTTTCGGCAGCCACACCGCGAATTTGGCGTACTTCGCCAGCGTCAATGGGAACCGGAGCGATTATGGTCTGGAGACGCCGGGCCCGGACATCCTGCACGACCGCGCCTGGGGCACGGGCGGGTTTGCGTCATTGATCTGGAACGCCACCCCCGCCGATCAGCTGCGTCTGGTGACATCGCTGCGCCGCGACGATTATCAGATCCCCAACGACCCCGAGCAGGAGGCCGCCGGCATGGACGATGTCGAGCGCGAGCGCGACGCGGCGCTGACCTTCACCTGGGCGCACACCATTTCGCCTTGGCTGATCGCCACCGTATCGCCGTTCCTGCACTGGAATCGCGCCGCCTACGATGGCGGTCCGAAGGATGTCCCGGTAAGCGCGACGCAGGATCTCGATTCGCTGTGGGCCGGCGGGCAGGCCACGCTCGCCGCGGTCGCGCGCGGGCATGACGCCAAAGCCGGGCTGTACGCCTGGGCCCAGCGCGACGACGAGCACGTGCAGCTGCTGGCCAACGACGGCTCCGGCTTGTCGGTGGCGCAGCGGCTGAACAGCACGGGACATCTTCAGGCGGCATTCGCCGAGGATCAGTGGAAGGCGCTTCCCTGGCTGACGCTGACCGGCGGCGTGCGCGCCACCTGGTTCAGCGGCGGCGTTCGGGAGAGCGCCGTCGATCCGCGCGCCGGGGTAGCCATTCGCATCCCGCGAATCAACTGGGTGCTGCGCGGCTTCTGGGGCCAGTATTACCAGGCGCCGCCGCTGAGCACGGTATCGGGCCCGCTGCTCGACCTCGCCGTCAGTCAGGGGCTCGGCCTGCTGCCGCTCGACGGCGAGCGCGATCAGGAGGCGCAGTTCGGCATCGGCATTCCGCTGCACGGATGGGTTGTGGAAGCCGATCGCTTCCAGATCCGCGCCCGCAATTACTTCGATCACAACGCCATCGGAAATTCCAATCTCTTCTTCCCCATTACCATTCAGGCGGCGCGCATTTATGGCGAGGAGGTGACGGTGCGTTCGCCGCGCCTGCTTAATCGCGGGCAGGTACATCTGGCGTATTCCCGGCAGCACGCCGAAGGCGCCGGCGCCATCACCGGCGGCCTCACCGATTTCACGCCACCCGACACCGGCTGGTTCATCCTCGACCACGACCAGCGGAATACGCTGAGCACCGGCTTCGAGACCGTACTCGACAAGCACACGGTTGTTTCCGCGGACGTCGAATATGGCTCGGGGTTTGCCGACGGAGATGCGCCCGTGCAGGCGCACCTGCCGGGCCATACGGTGGTTAATGTAACTGTTGGACGCTCATTCGGCGAGAACTGGAATGTCTCTCTCACCGCGCTGAACTTGGCCAATCGCCGCTTCCTGCTGGACAACAGCGAAACCTTCGGCGGCACGCATTACGCCGATCCGCGCCAGATCTACGTTCAGGTGCGGTACCGTTTCCACTACTGAGCGGTCGCGGCGGCAGGTTGCGGCTTCGGCGTCCAGTACACGTCGCAGTCGTCCATATCGGCGTGATGCTCGAAGACCTGAGGACCGAGATCGCGCGTAGGCTCGTCGTGGCACGTTTCGGCGGTGACGTAAACGCCGGCGCGCAGTTGCTGCTTGATGACCGACCACGGCAGGAAATGCGCCCAGCCGGCGAGATTCTTCATTTCCAGCTTGTGCGAATCCCATAGCTCCATGCCTGACGGCGGCATGCGTTTGGTGAGGAAGTACAGATGCTCGTCGGCCAGCAGCGATGCGCCGCGCGGGGTCACTTCATCAACCTTTTGCGCCACGGTTTCCATGTAGGGCCAGGTCATGTTGCCGCGTTCGCTCCAGAGTTCGGCGGCCGCGGCAACAACAAAAATGAATGCCACGAGGGCGACCGCCGGCCACGGGCGCTCGGCTCTGTACAGGCGAGCGGTCACCGAATAAAGCCCGATTGCCGCCGGGACAGTGAGAAATGGAACGCATAACAGGTAATACCGGCCGAAGGTCGGGTGTGCGCTCGAAATGAGCGCGGCGATGGCGGCGGCGAGCCAGACGCACAGGTAGACCTCGGCGCGTCGCGCGCGGCTCCAGCCGCTCTGGAAATGTACATACAGCAGGCCCGCCGCGCCGAGCAGGAGCAACAGGACCGCCTGGCCGGAATTCACCCAGCTCAGCAGTACGCCGACATCGTGCGCGATTGCGCCGCTCCACTGCACCTGGCGATAGATGAGGTCGTAGTCGATGATCGAAAAACGCACCAGCTTCGGATTTTGCGCGAACGGGTACAGCATGGGCGTGAAGGGGATGACCACCGCGATGAGGAATGCGATCAGCTTCGCCGCGCGCTTGCCCGCCTGGTTGTAGATCAGCATCCAGATGAGCATCACGGGCGCGACAAAGGACGTGAGCAGTGAACCGCCCGCCGCCGCGCTCGCGAAGAAACCGGCCAGCGCGGCAAACAACCAGCCCGGGCTCTCGACCGCGCGAATCACGAACCGAAACGCGATCACTTCCATCAGCAGGCAGAAGCCATAGGCCTGCCCGAGCGTGCCGAACTCCATGATGATCGCGTTCAGGCCGAAGGTGACCACGACGCACACCGTCGCGGCGAGACGCCAGCCGATGGCCGGCGCGCGGCGGTACATGTAGTCCGTCATGAGCGCCAGCGCGCCCACCGTGCACAGCGTGGCGGCGGTGTGAATGACCCGCCAACTCTCGCCGAACAGACGCATCCAGCCCGCGTTCCAGTACGCGTTCAGGTCCGTTTGCGGAAACAGGAAGTCCAGATACGGGCGCCTGCCGCGCAGGATCATCTGCGCCGTGATGATGTGGAAGCCTTCATCCCAGGTGAAGGCCATGGTTTGCGAATAGGCCATCAGCCCGGCGGCGATCAGGAACACGAGGCCGAACAGCAACGCAACCTGGGTGCGAACATGCTGTCGCGTTTCCTGAACCGTCGCAGTGAGCTCCAACCGTCTATTTTCTCCGATGGAGGAGCGCAGTGCGATCGTGAACTTATCGGCGTTCAGCAGCGCTCATCGGCGGGCAGGTCGTTCCGATTACGGTTGCGCGACAGCAGGACGCACGTGAGTTCAGGCCGCGGCCGCGACGTCTTTCACAGCCTGGATATCGAGCGTAATGTCCACCTTCTCGCCGACAACAACCCCGCCGCCCTCCAGCGGAATATTGAAGGTCAGATTGAAGTCCCTGCGCTGGATGGATGTCTTCCCACTGAAGCCGACGCGCTCGCCGCCCCACGGGTCCTTCGAGCGGCCGAAGTACTCCACATCGAGCACCACCGGGCGAGTCACGCCGCGAATGGTGAGGTCGCCGTTCACCTGGTAGTGTTCGTCGTCCTCCTTATGCACGCTCGTGCTGCGGAAGGTCAGGGTCGGAAACGCTTCGGCGTGCAGAAAGTCCGCCGAGCGCAGGTGGTCATCGCGCTGCTGCTCCTTGGTGGCGATGCTTGCGGCCTCGATGTCCACGTTCACGCTGGAGTTCTCGGGGTTGTCGTCGTCGATCAGCAGGGTTCCGGTCCATTTGGTGAAATGCCCGTGAACCTTCGCGATCATCATGTGCCGTACTGAGAAACCGATATTCGAATGTACGGGGTCGAAATTCCATTTCGTTGCTGGCATTGCGGGGTCCTCCCTTGGGTATCTTGACATCAA
Source organism: Bryobacteraceae bacterium (assembly GCA_035653295.1). GTDB lineage: Bacteria > Acidobacteriota > Terriglobia > Bryobacterales > Bryobacteraceae > DASRCB01. Next base: position 4,734 of record DASRCB010000180.1, on the reverse strand, counting down.
GAGAGATGCGTGAGAACGGTGGTTGGATTCAGCGTTCGAGGTTCGCACGGCGGCGTGCCGTCCGGCTCCATCCGCCTAAGCCCCTACGGCCGGAGACGGGCCGTGAGTTCCAGCACCCGTGAGTTTTCCCGCAGGCCGCGCAGCCTGGGATCCACCGCCGCAAAGGCGAACCAGTGGCAGTGGTCCTCGACGGCGCGCTCCAGCAGCTTCACTGCAGCGTCGCGGTCGCCCAGAGCGTCCTTCAGGATCGCGTGATGATAGGCGTCGACGTAATCGGCTTCCGCGGCGTGCTCCAAACGGCGCTCGATTTGTCGTGCGAGGTCCGCGTGTCCGGCCATCGCGTGCGCGTAGCCCAGCATGGCGCGAACGTCCCAGGTGCCTTGGGTCCGATCGGCGGCCTCGAGCTGTTCGATCGCCTCTGTGTGATTGCCGGCGGCCAGCAGCGTTTGTGCGAAGTAAAAACGGCCCACCCCAAACTCCGGATCCCGCTGGATCGCCGCCCGGCCATGGCGTTCGGCTTCCGCCAGATCGCCGGCAAAGTAGGACGTGTAGCCACGCAGCGCGTAGAGCGTCGGCGACACGGGATCGAGAGTGTGCGCCGCTTCGAGCCTCGCCCGGGCGTCGGTGAAGCGCCCCAGCGCAATCAGAATGAAGGCGGCGGCCGCCGTCGGCCAGATATCCTGAGGCTCGGCGGCAATCCTCCGTTCGAGCGCCTCCGCCGCGGGCGGGAGATCGTAATCGAAGGCCCCGCGGGTCCAGGCCACCAGTAAGATCGCGAGCACCTCTGCCGGATTGAGGCTCAGAGCGTGCGCCGCAGCCTCGCGGGCGTTTGCGACGGCTTCCACCGGCCGCATGATGCCGTGGCAGGCAATCATGATGAAGGCGTGCGCGATGGCCGTCCAGAAGCGGCTGTTGCCGGGCTCCAGATCGCGAGCTTTTTCGAAAAAGGACAAGGCGTTCCGGATCGCCGCCGGGGTTCGCTTGTTCCAGCAGTGATAGCCCTGCAGATAAAAACGGTTGGCGGGGGAATCGGCGGCCACCTCCGCCGGCGGGCGCGGGTATGCCGTCATTGCCGGGGGTGTCGCCGCGGAGTCCGCTTCCGCCGGGTGAACGCGCGCGATCAGCCGATATCCCCGGCGTGGAAGGGTCTCGATGTATTTCGGGTCGCGCTCGGAGTCGCCGAGGGCGCGCCGGAGTTTCTTGACCGCCGTGTCGAGGCCACGCCGGTAATCGGCGTTCACCCCCGCCCAGAGCCGCTTGTACAGCTCATCGCGGGGAACGAGATCGTTCGGCGATTCCAGCAGCGCCCGCAGCAGTTCGAAGGGCTTATTCTGAATATTGACCCGTTCTCCCTCCTTCAGCAGCTCTCCGCGTTCTGTATCTGCTACAAAAGCACCAATTTGCCACCGTGTGGTGCGGCGTTCGTTCACCATTGCATGGTTAAAGGTCTCATTCTATAAGCAAAGCGGAGAACAGCAACGTTTCGGGACACAAGTTCAGCAACTGTTCAGCCGGAGTTCAGTTCGGGCAGATCGCCGGAACAAACGGGTCACCCGCTGGATTAATCGCGGATAGCGTAAATGTTTGTGGAAGGTGCCGGCGCGACCACGTGGCGTTTTTCGACAACGGCTCCGCAGCCCTGCAAATCACGGACCTGCTTCGGCCAGAGCGGACTCATCTTTGGTCCGGCAAACGGCCGCTGTCCTGACAAGAACCTCAAAGCGCGTTTCAATGAGGTTTTCGGCACGCAGCCCGTGCGCGTTCCCGGTGTGCGCCCAGGTCTGCGAAGTTCAGCCAATTGTTCAGCAGCAGTGGTGTTGCGCGGCTGAACGTAATTTGCCATACTCAAAATTCGTTGTTCCAGCAAGTCAGGAGCTTGGCCGTTCCGTAGCCGCTTCTCGCATTCCTCTGCGGCGCGTGCAAGCTGAGCTGTGGCGTTGTGCGCCTGTGAAGCGGCTGATTGCCGCTGTGACCCGAGGTTCTGCCCGGCAAAGTCTTGCATGTCCGTTCGATCATTCCCTGGCGCCGCAGCGCCATTTCCGGCACGAAGCGACAAGACCATCGCGCCGAGCGCGCGTGAGATCTGGGATGATCAGCTCGCCGCAGGAAACGATGTCCACTCGTCGCCGCTCCAGAGAGATGTAACCGTTTCACGACGTCGACTCTCATGCGGGAATGGCATTACGGCCAAGTCGGCGTAATCCTTAACCAAATGGAGTAGCTGGGCTCAACAAGATTTAATTCGTATGTTTAATACCGAGCGTGATGGGCTTTAGTGTCAATCGCATCCGTAACTGTGGGCGAGTGAATCGCAGAACGACGCAATGGGAGTTAGTGGCTCATTTCACTCATGCCTGCCGTAATACTGTTACCGGTCACGTGGTTTGGGTCTTGTATTAACGAAGGACGTTTGACATACTGAAAACCTCTCTGAGGAGTTCTCAACCGCTGCAGCAGCGTTCGCTGATTCAGCGGTCCCCGAGCCACCGTACGGACGGTCGGTAAGGCTTTCGTTTTCGCAAACCCGTGGGGAGATGCGGAATGTGAGTCAGGGGGCGAAGCTGTGTTCCGGCGCAGAACACGGCGCGGTTCGGCCCTCGGTGTTCAAAAAGTGCGTTAAGCGCCGGTGAATTCTCGAATGGAGTGCGTGACATATCAGCGACATCGGCCGTCTTCAGCAAAACAATGACAGTGTTCAAGCGTCGATCGCGCATGATCAGCGTCCGCCTCTCCGAAGAGGAGTACACCGGCTTCAAGCGCCTGTGCCTGGTGCGTGGCGCCCGCAGCGTCTCCGACCTCGCGCGTCTGGCCGTAAGCAGCATGCTGGTGAACGAGGACCGCGCTGTCGTTCCCCGCGTCGAGGCCATTCGCCTCGAGGTGGCCGCCCTCAACCGCAAAGTGGACGAGATCTCAGCAACCCTGTCTTCGATTCGGAGTAATGCATGACCGCCAGCCTCCCCCTGTTCGGTTCCTCTTCGGCTCCGCTCCCCGGCGCCGACCATCATCCCTGGTACGCGCTGCGTGTCAAATCGAGGTTCGAGTTCGTCACCTCCCAGGCGCTCGGCGATAAAGGTTATACGCAGTTCCTCCCGTCCTACCGCAGCCGCCGCACCTGGTCCGACCGGGTCAAAGAAATCGACATGCCCCTCTTCCCCGGTTATGTCTTCTGCCGGTTCGACGCCGCCGATCCGTATCGCGTGCTGAACAGCCCGGGCGTCGTGCACGTGGTCAGCGCCGGCAAGACCGCTCTGCCCCTCGATGCGCGCGAAGTGGAGGCCATCCAGGCCATCTGCCGTTCCGGCCTGCGGGCCCAGCCCTGGCCTTTCCTCCAGGTCGGCCGCCGCGTCATCGTCGAACGCGGCCCGCTTAAAGGAACCGAGGGCATCGTCACCGACCTCAAGAACGAATACCGTCTCGTCGTCTCGCTCACCTTGCTCCAGCGCAGCGTGGCCACCGAAATCAACCGCGAGTGGATCCGCCCGGTGTAGCCTTTCGCGATCGTTTGCTCTCAATGCGCTGCCCACTTTGAGACGATCTTGCTCCGGCACCTCCGGTTCAGGTTCGTCTGAGCTGTCAATACTGGCCGGCGGATCACCGTTCGTAAACGACCGAACGCCGGCTCGCTTACGCGTTCGAGTACCGGTACCATTTCGCGTCAGTTGTGGTTGAATTTGCGTCTTGCATTCGCCATACTACGATGCATCACCTCTGTGGCTGATTGATTCAGCGCCTTCGTGGATCGCCTGTAACCGCTCGAATGTCCTTTTTTCGGTTCCACGGTTTTTCCTGGGCCGGACCTGTTGAGCAATGCTCCGAATCGCGGATGTAAGTGTCCGTGTCACCGGAGAGTTAGAAACCTGATGATGGGACTAAAGGGGCGAAGCTATGCCCGGAGGGAGATCGTTGGGAGGGGACCTGTTCCGGAGGATCGATGATCGCCAGTTTTAAGCCTGGTACCGAGCCAGTGATTGCGGCCGCGGCTGACGACCACCCGTGGTACGCGCTGCGAGTGAAGTCGCGCTGCGAATTCGCGGCGTCGGAGGCGCTGACCGCGAAGGGCTACACGCACCTCGCTCCGTTCTGGCGCAGCGGCCACGCGTCGTCCGGCCGGGTGGTTCAGGACATGGACATGCCGTTGTTTCCAGGCTATGTATTCTGCCGCTTCGACGCCGCCGACCCGCAGCCGGTTCTCAGCACCCCGGGCGTGGTTCATGTGCTAAGCGCCGGGAAGAAAGCACTGCCGCTCGACGGGCGCGAAGTGGCCGCCATTCAGGCCGTTTGCGAGTCCGGCCTGCGCACCCGGCCGTGGCCGTTCCTGCAGGCTGGCCGCCGCGTCGTGCTTCAGCGCGGGCCGTTGGCCGGCGCCGACGGCATCGTCACCGAGTCAGAAAACGAGCTGCGCCTGGTGGTCTCTCTGACCCTGCTCCAGCGCTCCGTTGCGACAGAGATCGACGCTGCGTGGGTGCAGTCGGTTCTCTGAGAAGGACGAACCGCGCGGCCCCGAATGGTGCGCCGGTTCAGTAACAGTTCAGCGTTAATAATCTTGTACCCCGAAATGAAGTTTTGGCATACTCCAATGGCGCCAGCCGAAGCTAACATCGCGCCGCATGGCTCGGAGGCATGCGGCGGTGTCCTGTACGGTCGCTGGCGCACCCAGTTACTCGGAAGTCGATTAGTACTATTTATGGCGTTTCTCGTTGTATTTCACGCCGTACATTTGGCATACTAATCTTC
>DASRCB010000179.1:0-2696 GCA_035653295.1 Bryobacteraceae bacterium | reverse complement strand
CCGCCGTACTTGCCGTGATGTTGATTTTCCTGGTGTTGGGCCTCGTGGCCTACGACCGGCAGAAGGATAGAGTCTGATTTAAATGGGGGGACCTCTGAAGGGCTACGCATTCAATCGCACGCGGCAATCCTTTGTTGCCACCGAACTCGCGGTCGCGAACACGCACTGGACTCGATTGCGTGGCCTGATGGGCAGCGTTCCCGGCCAGTTCCGGCTCGGACACGGGCTGTGGATTGTGCCCTGCCACGGCGTACACACGATGGCGATGCGTTTTCCCATCGACGTGGTTTACCTCAGCGGGGATAAGACAGTCGTCCACCTGGAAGAAAACGTGAAGCCCTGGCGCATTACGCCGTTCTTGATGGAGGCGGCCACGGTGCTCGAGTTGCCCAGTCACACCGTGTGGAACACGGGCACGGCTCTCGGCGACCAGATGGAAATTGTTTTCGGCAACAACCATCACAAAGAGGCCGGCGCATGAGCAGCCTGGGCATCGGAACGCAAACCGCGCTCGCGCCTGAACCTGAGGGTCCCAATTTCCTGATCGAATGGGAGCCGCGGTGGCAATCGTTCAAAGAATCGGTTGCGCCCGCCATGGAGCGCTCCCCTGCCCACCTCGCCGGCGAATTGAAGCCGGGCCTTTTCCCAGTGCATGGGATGGTGACCACGTGGCTGCTGGAATTTGCGCTGCTGCTGGCCCTCATCATGATTCCCTCCACGCTGCAGCACATGGGATTGTTTCTGCCGCCGCCGATGCCCAAGCCGAAATATGACGTCATCTATTTTTCGGGTGACGAACTGCCGCGGGTGAGTGATGCCGGCGGCGCCGAGGCTGGCCACTCCGGGCGTTCGGGCGGGCGCGAGCACTACAGCAAGAAGCAGGTGATCAAAGTCGCGCGCGGCGATTCGCTCGTGGACAAAGTTGTGGATGCGCCCAAGCTGAAGCTCCCGCACAGCAACGAGCCGGTAAAGAATCTACTGGCGGTGACGGCCGCGCAACCCGGCCCGGCACCCACGCAAGGGCTGCGCAGCACGGCGCTGGTGCGGCCGCCGGACCCGGCCGTCGTACCGCCGCAACCTGAAGTCCGCCGCGACCGCCTGCCCGCCGCACAGGCCCTTTCTGCCACCGTGATTCAGCCTACGCCGGACGCGCGGCGCGAGATCGCCCGCGCCCGCCTGCCGCAACTCGACGGCAATGATGTCATTCCGCCGCCGGTCGCCGTTCCGTCGAACGAGTCCGTGGCTCCGAAGTTGACGCTGCCCGCGACTGCCGTGGTGCAGCCACCGCCCCAGGTGGATCGCGCATTGTGGGGCACGGCGCATCCTCTTCCTGGCACAACTGACAAGGCAGGCGTGATTCCACCCCCCGTCCAGGCTATCGGCCACGGGCTGGGCCGCAGCACGCGAGCAATCGGCACTGTAGGGGGAGGTACGGAGGTCATTGCGCCCCCACCGAACGCTCTCGCAGGCAATGCAGGACTGACATCGGGCGTTGGCAACGGCTTGGGTAAAGAACTCGCCTCGTTAGGCAACAACGTGGCCGGGCCGCCGGGGGCAGGCAGCTCCGGAACCGTGAATGGCGGAGTCGTGATTTCGAACTCCCCGGGTTCGAAAGTTGGGATTGGCCAAGGCGGTGCAGGCTCACTTGCCATGTCGCCGAATGGCGGAGCGAAGGCGGGTCTGGGAGGATCGGGTGGAGGCGCCGGCATAGGCAACGGAAATGGTCCCGGCAGCGGAAAAGTCGGCGAAGGCTCCGGCGGAGCCAACACCGGCACGGGTTTCGGATCGAGCCTGACGGCGCACGGCGGCACGTCGAACGGCCCCGGCCCGGGCGGCGCGGGAACGGGTAAAGGCGCAGGTGGGCCGATGATGGCCGGTATTTCGATCCAGGGTGGGACGGTGACCCTGCCGAGCTTCGCGACGGGCTCCGACGACGATCCCAGCGCTCCCGGCCACACCCCCAGCCAGCGCGGGATTCACAAACCCGCCATCACTGTGATTGCGACCTCGCGCTCAGGCGGCGCCATGCGCGAGTACGGAGCCCTGAAGGGTTCCAAGGTGTACACGATTTACCTCGATACCAAGGCCGGGCCTGCAGTGCTGCAGTTCGCCGACTCCTCCAAAACGGGCGGGTTCGATGAAGACCTGGTGCCTCCCGAAGCTATTTCGGATGAACTGCCGGAGGGCATCAAGCCATCCCGACTTGTGATCTCGTGTGTGATGGATCGCTCCGGCATCCTGCGGCACGTGAAAGTCCTCGAAGGGGCCGGCTCAGCCCAAAGTTCGCAGGTGCTCGAGGCTGTGCTGAACTGGCGCTTCCGGCCCGCGCTTCGCGGAAACGACCCCATCGAAGTAAACGCCATTCTTGGCTTCGCTGTTGACACCAAAGACATTCGCTAACGGTGGTCACTCCGACCGGCAACAGCTAACGATTACCGACGACTAACGACGCGTCGCGTATCTCGCTGCCGGTGAAATGCTTCTAACAAGGTAGGCTCCGAGTAGCTGCCCTGCTTTCGCGCCACCTTGCTCATGCGCTTTCTTTCCCTATTCGCGTTCTCCGTCTGGTCAATGCTCCACAAACTTGGTGGACCGGGGCTGATCCTGATCGGGTTGGCTGATAATTCCGTCATCCCTCTGCCCGGCAGCATGGACGTGTTCACGATCATCCTCGCTTCTCACAACCGGGAGTGGTG
>DASRCB010000178.1:0-3059 GCA_035653295.1 Bryobacteraceae bacterium | reverse complement strand
TTGATCGGACCAAAGCCCAGGCGCCGCGCCGTTTCCAGTCCCTCCAGCACGCACCCCAGTTCGTCGCGGCGCGTGATCTGGCGGAAGCGCTCGGCATCCAGCGTATCCAGATGAACGTTGATGCGCCGCAGACCGGCGCCGTACAGCGCCTCGGCATGCTGCGCCAGGAGCACCCCGTTCGTGGTCAGCGAGAGATCGCGCACGCCGTCGATCGCGGCCAGCTTGCCGATGAGCACGGGCAGATCGCGGCGCACCAGGGGCTCGCCCCCCGTAACCCGCACCTTCGTCACGCCCAGCGAAACCGCGACGCGAACGAACCGTTCGATCTCTTCGAAGCTGAGGATTTCCGGGCGCGGCATGAACGTCGCTCCCGTCTCCGGCATGCAGTAAAAACAGCGGATGTTGCAGCGATCGGTAACGCTGATGCGCAGATTGTCGTGAAGCCGGCCGAAACTATCAACAAGCGGAGGGCCGGAAGCCATCGAGCGACTCGCGCTACTTCACCGCGAGCATGCGCTCGATGGGCAGCGCCGCGCGGCGAATAATGTCGGCCGGGAGTTCCACGCGCGGCTCGAGGTTCGCGAGGCAATCGCGCAGCTTCTCCAGGGTGTTGCGCTTCATATAGGGGCACTCGCTGCAGTTGCAGTTCTCGTTGGCCACGAACCAGAACGACTTCTCCGGCGCGAGCTTCTCCAGCGAGTGCCGCACGCCGCTCTCGGTCATGATGATGAACTCACGCGCATCGGAGCTCACGCACCAATCGATGATCGCGCTGGTGGAGCCGATGTAATCGGCCATGGCCAGCACGTCAGCGGGGCATTCCGGATGCGCGGCGACGAGAGCGTTGGGGTGCTCCGCGCGCGCCGCGGTCAGCCGCCGGGCGGGAAACGTGGCGTGAACGATGCAGGCGCCCTGCCAGATCTTCATGTTCTCGCGCCCGGTCTGCTGCCGCACGTAATTGCCGAGATTGATGTCGGGCAGGAACAGGATCGGCTTGTCGGCCGCAATCGAATTGACCACCTTCACCGCGTTGCGGGAGGTGCAGAGAATATCGCTTTCGGCCTTCACTTCGACGGACGTGTTGATGTAGCTGACCACCACGTGATCGGGGTTGCGCTCTTTGAATGCGCGCACCTGCGCGGCCGAGCAACTCTCGACGAGTGAGCAGCTCGCTTCGCGATCGGGAACCACCACGATACGGGTCGGGTTGAGCACCTTGGCGGTCTCCGCCATGAACCATACCCCGCAGAACGCGAGTACGTCGCCTTCGAAGTCACGGGCTTTGCGCGCGAGTTCCAGACTGTCGCCAACCACATCGGCCAGCTCCTGAATCTCGGAATCCTGATAATGATGCGCGAGGATGATGGCCCGGCGTTCGGCCTTCAGCTCCTGAATTTCATCGACGACGGAGGTGGCGGCGATCATGGGGAGGGGGCTACGCCTATTTTAGCAGGTTATAGCTCCAAAATTGGGATATACTGTAATGCAGTTTACGTCCGTACCCCGCGCCCACGGACCTCGTGACCAGAGGTGTATATGCTTCAATCCTCGTTACTTACAATTATCGCCCTGGGCGCTGCCCTTGCGCCGCTGGGAATGGCTCAGCAAAGCCCGGCCCTGAGTTGCACGACCAGGTCCCAGCCGCCGCTCGTTCGTTTCGAAGGCCTCGCGGAAAGAGTTGGGGACGTCGTGTTCGACTGCGCGGGTGGGACCCCCAACGGCCAGGTCATGCTCAACTTCGCGCTCTTCCTGAACGTGAATTTCGCGAACCGCATCGACGCCGCGAACCACACGGACATCGCGATTACAGCAGACACCGGTGAGGGTCCAGTGACGATGAGCGCACCGGCGGTGCTGGTCAACGCGCGGGAGGTTACCGTGGATGGCGTAGCGGTTCCTTTCTCATCGAAGGGCACAGTGCAGATTCGGATCGCGAATATTCGTGGCAACGCCAGCCAGGTGAATCCGCTTCAGCCGTTCATCAACGTAACTGCTTCAATCGGGGGAAGCACGGTTCTCGCGATCACGAACAGCACGGCCGAGGTGGCGCAGGCGGTAACGGGCCTGTACTCATCCGAAGCGGGCACTGTGGCCTGCAATCAGGCGGGCTCCGCGCCCGCGGCCACCCCAAGCTTCGGCGCATTCATGGCCAAAGGCACTTCCGTAGACAACGTGCGTGTAACCGAGGGTTTTGCGTATGCGCTGGCGCCGAAGACGGATCTTCAGAACCTGCACGCCGATACGGGAACGCGCATTCTGGTACAGTACGCCGGCGCGCCCCCCAACACGGTGTTCTATGTTCCGGATGTAGTTGCGGGGTCGAACGCGACGCAGGCAACCTCGGCCGGAGCGTATGGCGTCCCCGTTTCGGGTGGCCGGTACACCCCTGGCGGCAAAAATTCTTTGTTGTTGGCCCGCGTATACGGCGCCGATGCTAATGGTGCGGGCGGCGCGCCGGCATACCAGCCTGGCGCTCCCGGGTCGGGCACGGTGAGCTTCGATAAGCTCGGGTCCGTGCCGACCACCGCTGACGGGACCGCGTTCGTTGTTTATGAAGTCATGGGTGCGGCCAATAACGAGCGTGAATCGGCGCAGATTCCGGTGTTCATCACCTTCCCGCCGCTCGCCGACGGCCTGACCTACAACGTGAGTGAGCAGGCGTCGCTCGCGCCCGTATCCGCCGTTGCCGAGGCGGGCCGGACCGCGCCCATCCCGCGTTTCTCGGGGGCGATCGCCGCGTCCGACTGCCCCATCCTGGGCGACTGCACCGTGCCCACCACTCCAGCCCTGCGCAGCGTAACGAGTTCGGCCAATTTTTCCGCGGGCACGGTTGTCGCCGGATCGCTGGCCACGATCATGGGCGCCAATCTGAAAGGCGGTCAGGTGGTGGTGGCGTTCGGCGGCGAGCCGGGCACGCTGCTGTATAACGACGCGAATCAGATCAACGTCAGGGTTCCGGCCGAAGTGCCGGGTCCGGCGCGCACCCAGGTGCTGGTGATGGTGGATGGCGTGCGAGCTTACGATGTGGTCACACTCAAGCCCTTCTCGCCGGGAGTGTT
>DASRCB010000177.1:0-4812 GCA_035653295.1 Bryobacteraceae bacterium | reverse complement strand
GTGAGCCAGCCGCCGAAACCGGAAGAAACCGCGTGCATCACGATGAGCCAGATGATCGCGCCTGCGCCGAGTGTTTCGGCGGATGCGCCGGCGTTGGCCCACGGTGAAACCGCGGAAAGTCCGAAGCCCGCGCCCAGCGCGAGCAGGATCAGCCCCAGTGCGGTTGCCACAAATGCGCCTGCGATCACAGCGCCCCAGGAGACGCCGCTCGAATGGAGATCGGCTGGCCGGCTTACGGCCAACGGTTCTGAGCTGGTCATAGTAACTCCCCGGCCACGGCGTTCGATGGCCGTATGTCTCGCCGCGTTATAGACTCCGCAGGCGAGTTACTGTGACATCGGCGGCGCGAGACTTGTACCAGAGGCGGGGTTAAGCGTTGGTCTTTTCATGCGACCATTCCTGGCCGACTCCCGTCACCACCACCCGCCGGGGCTCGTTTGCCGCGCAGTCCAGCAGCCGCTCGATCGGCTCGTGGAAGGGCTCGCTGCTGAGCCGGAAGGTCTGATGGTGCACCGGGAGAATGAACTCCGCGCGGCAGTCCTGAGCCATGCGCCATGCCTGCTCGGGATTGCAGTGCACGTGAATCCATGGATTGTACGCGCCGATGGGCATAATGGCGAGATCCACCGGCCGGCGCGATCGCAGGCCGCGGAAGGAGTCGGTCAACGCCGTGTCGCCGCCGAATACGATGCGGTATCGATCCGTTTCGATCAGATACCCGTTGTAGCCGCGCCAGGCGTCGGTGCGCATGCGCGCACCCCAGTGATTCACCTCGACTCCGCGGATGGCGAGCGGGCCCACGCGCGCCTGCTCTCCCCAGCCCAGCTCGCGAATCGATTTGTAACGCCGCCTCGGGCGCAGCAGGTCGCGGGTGTTGCGCGCGGTAATTACCGTGGTTCCGCTGTTCTCCAGCAGCCGCAGCGTGGGCTTGTCAAAATGATCCAGATGAGCGTGCGAGAGCAGGATCAGGTCGATATGGGGAAGCTGGTGGGGATCCTCCAGGGCCGGCCCGGTGAGGCGCTTGATGCCCAGTGTCACGCGTCCGAAGTTGAACCCGCACCAGTCGCCCAGCACCGGATCGGTGATGAACGTGACCCCGTCCACCTTCACCAGCGCCGTGCTGTGCCCCAGCCAGGTCGCGTGCAGCCCCGTGTCCGGCCACTCGAGCGGATTGGGCACATGCGGCGGCCGCGCCACCGCCCGGCGCCGCTCACGCCTGTATCGTTCCCAGAAGATGGGCGCCTGTGTCCGGACGTATGAGGTGGCGCTGCGCCAGTGTGCTGCCCTGCTCCTAATTGGCCTTCTGCCTGCCAAAACGTTCTTCCGCTCCCGGACTCCAGCCTCGCCTGATCGACGAACGGAACCTCTGTTACCTATTTTGCACTCTTCCGGGCGTAACGCCGGGGCGACGTTCGTCGCAGTCGCCCGTAATCAGGCGCCCGGTCCCCTACTGAATCGTCCCGTTCCCGTTTCCGCCATTGCCGTTTTCCGGCACTTCCGATTCCGGAATCACCGAGGCCGCGGCGACGCGGTCGCCTTCCTCCATCCGTACCAGGCGGACGCCCTGAGTGGACCGGCCGGCCTGGCGGATCTCGCTCGATTCGATGCGAATGATCTTGCCGTCGCAGGTGATGATCACCACGTCGGTTTCTTCTTTCACCGAAAGCACCGCGACCACGCTGCCGGTCTTCGGCCCCGTCTTCATATTGATCACGCCCTTGCCCCCGCGGGCCGTCAGGCGGTAATCGTGCAGCGGCGTGCGTTTGCCGTACCCGCCTTCGGAAATAGAGAGGATCAGGCCGTCCTTTTCCACGATCTCCATGCCGATGATCGTGTCCCCCTCGGCCAGGTCCATGGCCCGAACCCCGCGCGCCGGCCGGCCCATCGGCCGCACCTCCGTCTCAGGGAAGCGGATGGCCTTGCCTTCATGCGTGCCGAGGAAAACATAGTTATCGCCGTTCGTCAGCCCGGCGCCGAGTAGCTGGTCGCCATCGTCGAGCGAGAGCGCGATAATGCCGCGCGACATCGGGTTATCGAATTCAGTCAGCTCGCACTTCTTAATGACGCCCTGCTTTGTAACCATGACGATGTAACGGCCTGGCGTGAACTCCTTCACCGGCAGAAACGCCTTCACCGCCTCATCCGGCTGGAGGTTGATCAGCCCGGAGACGTGCTTACCCTTGCCCGCCGTGCCGGCATCCGGTATCTCGTAGATCTTCAGCCAGTACACCCGGCCCATGGTGGTAAAGATCAGCAGGTATGCGTGGGTGGACGCGATGACAAGGTGCTCCACCGTGTCCTCCGCCCGCGTCCCCATGCCAATGCGGCCCTTGCCGCCGCGGGTCTGCCGGCGGTAGGTATCCACGGCCGTGCGCTTCAGATATCCGCCGCGGGTGACCGTGACCGCAACATCCTCCACCTGCACCAGGTCCTCGAGCCGGATCTCGCCGGTGTCCTCGATGATCTGGGTGCGGCGCTCGTCGCCGTAGTCCTTCTGGACCTCACGCAGTTCCTTTACGATGAGTGCACGCAGCACCTTCTCGGAGCCGAGGATTTCAACATATTCCGCGATCTGGCGCTGGATATCGGCCAACTCATCGAGGATCTTCTGCTGCTCCATCCCGGTCAGGCGTTGCAACTGAAGTTCGATGATGGCCTGAGCCTGGCGCTCGGTGAAGCGCGGCCCCTGTGCGCCCACCATATCGGCGTACTGCTTCGCCTCCTCCGGCGTGATGAACTGCATCAGCTTTTCGCGCGCTTCTTTCGGCGTCTTCGACTCCCGAATCAGCTGAATGACGGCGTCAATATTGCGCAGCGCGCGCTGAAAGCCCAGCAGGAGGTGTTCGCGGTCGCGCGCCTTCCGCAGCAGGTAGTCGGTGCGGCGCCGGACCACGTCGATCCGGTGCTCAATAAATTTCCGGATGACGTCCAGCAGGCCCAGCTCGCGCGGCTGCCCGTTGACGATGGACAGCATAATTACGCCAAAATTGATCTGCAGCTGAGTGAATTTATAGAGGTTATTCAGCACCACCTCCGACTGCTCGCCGCGCTTCAGCTCGAAAACGATGCGCATGCCGTCGCGATCGCTTTCGTCGCGAATTTCGGAGATGCCTTCCAGCTTTTTCTCGTTCACCAGCCCGGCGGCGGCCTCGATCAGCCGCGCCTTGTTCACCTGATAGGGGATCTCAGTGACAATGATCGACTCGCGATCCTTACCCGTTTTCTCGACCGCGGCGCGCGCGCGGATCTTCAGCGACCCGCGGCCCCGCGTGAAGTAATCCAGAATGCCGGACCGGCCCAGGATATAACCGCCCGTCGGGAAGTCGGGCCCCTGCACCGTCTCCATGATTTTCTGCAGAGGAGTATTCGGGTTCTGCACCAGCATGATGCAGGCTTCCACGATTTCCTTCAGGTTGTGCGGCGGAATGTTGGTGGCCATGCCCACCGCGATACCCGACGAGCCGTTGATCAGCAGGTTCGGAACCCGTGTGGGAAGGACCTCCGGCTCCGTCTCGCTCTCGTCGTAGTTGGGCCGGAAATCGACCGTTTCCTTGTCGATATCCTCCAGCAGCGTGGACGCGATGCGGCTCAGCCGGGCTTCGGTGTACCGCATCGCCGCCGGCGGGTCGCCATCCACCGAGCCAAAGTTGCCCTGTCCGTCCACCAGCGGATAGCGCATCGAAAACGTCTGCGCCATGCGCACCATGGCGTCATAAACCGGCACGTCGCCGTGGGGATGATACTTGCCCAGAACCTCGCCGACGATCTTCGCGCATTTTCGGGTGGGGCGGTTGAAGGTCAGGCCCAGTTCGTTCATCCCGTACAGAATCCGGCGATGCACCGGCTTCAGGCCGTCGCGAATATCCGGCAACGCACGGCCCACGATCACGCTCATGGCGTAATCGAGATACGAGCGCCGCATCTCGTCTTCGATATTGATGGGGATCAGATTCTTGTTGTCGGGCGGCTGGCCTCCGGGCGAAGCAGGCAGAGCTGGCGTGTTCGGATCGTCGGGCAAATCTGACTCCTTGTGCAGACCCGTGGCGGGCCGGCGAATCGGGGAAAGGGGCTACAGATTCATTCTACCACCCCGGGCGCAAGTGCCTGCCTTTGCAATGTCTTCCGATACCTTCTGCCTGCTCCTGATGCGGTACCGGATTTTACAGTAATGAGATATACTCCCCTCATGCTGGACAAGAGTGTTATGAAATTCGGCATCATTTTCCCTGCGCTCGCGCTGTGCTGTTCCGCGCAGACGATCACCTTCCAGGCGTCGTCGCCCGTCGCCACCATCGCTCAGGGCAGTTCTTCGCCGGTGACGGTTGGAAGTGTCACCACCGCCCCGGCCGGCGTGGCCATCGTCATCAGCGACCTGGAGCCTCTGGCGTGGATGGCTAACGGCAACTCGTGCAGCCCGAAGCAGGGCAGCGTGCTGGCCAACGCCACCCCGGCCAATGTCGTAGCTTGTATCGAGCCCACCATGCCCGCCGGCTCACATTACCTCTTCTTCGGCGCTTCAACCGCCGGATCGAACGGGTACGGAGCGCTGCCTCTCAAGGTGGGCTCGGGCAGCGTCAGCTTCGACGACTCCAATGTCAATCTGGTTGGTACGACACTCACTCAGGACATCAATGTGACGGCCTCCGGAGGAACGCACATAACCGGCGCAGTGATCAGCAACCTGCAGCCGGGAGTCGGCAACTGGCTCAGCGTCTCCAAGAATTGCGCAGGGTCCGCGTCCTGTAAGACGACGGTAACCGCCAACCCTGCCAATCTCGCATCGCCGGTTCCCGGCGCGACTTACATCGGCAA
>DASRCB010000176.1:0-23097 GCA_035653295.1 Bryobacteraceae bacterium | reverse complement strand
GACGCCAGTCCAGGGTGAGGAAGAACGCATGCGGCAGATTGTCGCGATAGATCCAGAGCAGCAGGCGAACCCCGCCGATGCCCACGGCAATGCCCGCAATGCAGCCGGCTGAGGCGAGCACCAGGCTTTCGGTGAGATGCTGGCGAACCTGGCGAAACCGGGAGGCGCCCAGCGCGGACCTCACTGCGTACTCGCGGCGGCGGCTGGCGTACCGCGACAGCATCATGCTCGCGACATTGGCGCAGGTCATGAGGAAAACGGCCAGCGCCGCGCCCTGCAGCACGAGCAGGCGTGTTTTCGTATTGGCGATGGTCCAGCTCTGCAACGGAAACAACGTGGCGCCGCGGCCGGCATCGTCATCGGGGAACTGGCGCGCCATGCGTTTCATGATGCTGTCCAGCTCCGCCGCCGCGGCTTCGCGCGAGATGCCCGGCTTCAGCCGTCCGATCAGGGGAAAGCCATGCCAGCCCCGTTCTGTAGCCTGCACTTTGGAGGGAACCAAAGGCGCCCAGATCTCCGAGCCATCCCATGGGAACCGAAAAGAAGAGGGCAGAATACCGATCACCGAGCACTTGCGCCCGTTCACCATCACTTCGCGCTGCAGCACGCCCGGGTCGCCGCCAAGCTGCGTGCGCCAGAAGTCCTCACGGAGGAGAACGACGTTATCACGGCCGGGCTGGCCCTCCGACGCATCGAAAACCCGGCCGAGAATGGGCTTCACCTCGAGCGTTCGGAAATAATCGGGGGTTACGTACCCGCCCAGAACGCGGCGCGACTCGTTTCCGGAGCGGAAAAGAATGCCGGCGTCGTAGGAAAAGGCGGACAGCGATTCGAAGACGTGATTCTGTTCGCGAAAATCGCGCTGATCGAGCCACGACGGCGGGCTGCAGCAGCCACCCGGCTCGGTCTCGAGAAGAATCACCAGCCGATCGGGATGCGGCAGCGGCAATGCGCGGATGACGATCCCGTTGAGCAGCGTGAAGATGGCCGCGTTCAGTCCGATGCCAATGGCGAGGATGGCAACGGTGATGAGCGCGAAGCCCCAGGAGTTGCGCAGCTGGCTCGCTTCGATCCTCAGGTCCTGCGCCAGCCCGCGGAAAGCGGGCGCGATCCAGACAGAACGCGACTCTTCCATATAGGTGACGTTCCCCATTTCCCGGCGAACGGCGGAGTCGAAATCCGCGGCCTGTGCGGGCGCGGAGTCAGCCAGTTCGCGGCGCTTCATTTCGCGGTGAAAGTCCAGTTCCTCCGCGAGGTCACGCTCCCAGCGGGCGTTGCGCACCCAGCGCAGCAGCACCCGCAGGGGCGAACGCATTTCAGGCCTCTCCGAAAACCAGGCGGATGGCGCCGATCAGGCGGTCGAACTCCTGGCGCTCGGCGGCCAGGCGCTTTCGCCCCGACGCAGTGAGCGTGTAATAACGAGCCCGGCGGTTGTTCTCCGAAGCTCCCCATTCGGCCTTGACCCAGCCGTTCAGCAGAAGCCGCTGCAGGGCGGGATAAAGCGAGCTCTCGCCCACCTGCAGGACCTCCCGGGAGACGGTCTTCAGGTGCTGTGCGATGCCGTAGCCGTGCATGGCGCCCTGGAGCAGCGTCTGCAGGATGAGCATGTCGAGCGTGCCGGGCAGCAGCTCGGAGCCGGGATTGCCGGAGCGTTCTCCCATCGTCTACCGATGGGAGTGTAGCGCGCCGCCGGCGAAATTGTCAAGACTGTCTCAGGGGTTCAGAGCGGCGGCAATCGCCTTCTCGGCCAGCGGCGCCATCACCGCGTACCCCGCTTTGTTGGGGTGAACTCCATCCACCGTGAGGTCCGATTTCAGGCCGCCCCGGTCGTCCACCATGGGCGTGTAGTAATCCAGATAGACGTACCCATTCTTCTCCGCGTAGCCGCGGATCCAGGTGTTCAGGTCAGCGATCTTCTGCGCCGGACTGAGGCCGCGCCGCCATGGATAATCGTAGGCCGGCAGCACGGAGGCCAGCACCACGCGGATCCCGTTGGCCTTCGCCAGATCAGCCATGGACATGAGGTTGTCCTCGATCATCTGCGGCGTCTCCGGACCGGTGTTGCCGGCGATATCGTTGGTGCCGGCCAGGATCACCACCACCCTCGGCTGCAGGGCGATCACATCCGGGCGGAAGCGGACCAGCATCTGCGGAGTGGTCTGGCCGCTGATGCCCCGATCGACATACGGCTTGCCGGGGAAAAAGCCGCCGGCGACGTGTGGCCAGGCGTCGGTAATGGAATCACCCATGAAGACGACGCGGTTCTCGCCGGGCGCGGGCGGCGGAAGCGCAACGTCCGCATCGTGATAGCGGGCCAGATTGGGCCAGTCCTGGAGCATCTTCTGCTGGCGCGCGTACTCCGCCGGCGTAGGTGCAGTGGCGGCGGTTTGGGCCGCGGCGAAGGCGGCGCACAGGATTCCAATGACAGCGAGCTTCATCGCTGCGGATTATATCGTTCCAGCACCAGGCGAGCGGCGGCAATGTCTTCCACGGCGATGCCAAGCGACTTGAAAACGCTGTGGTGCGCCGGACGCATGCTGGCCGCGCCGGACAGCAGCTCGCCCAGCTCGGCGTCGATGGCGGCGCCGGCGAGCAGTACGTCGCCGGATTCCTGAATCGCGGCCTCGCGGGAATCGACCACCACAAAACCACTCATCGCCTCGTCGTCGAGCTCCCGGCGCTTCGGACCCACGGCGCCCACGGCGTTGACGTGCGCGCCCTCCTTCAGCCACTCGCCCCGCAGCACCGGTTCCGCCGCATGGGTGACGGTGACTACAACGTCCGCGCCCCGTACTGCCTGCTCGGCATCGCTGGCGATCGCGCCCGTCTCGGCGGCGAACGACCGCGCATGTTCCGCATTACGGCTCCACACCCGAACCTCGTCGAAGCGGCGGACCAGCGACAGAGCGCGGAGGTGGGCCCGCGCCTGCACCCCGCTGCCGAGAATCGCGAGCACACGCGCATCAGGCGCCGAAAGAACTCGCGTGGCCACCGCCGAAACCGCCGCGGTGCGCATCTCCGTGATCAGGCGGCCGTCGATGGCGGCCAGTGGTTCGCCCGTCTCCGCCCGAAACAGCTGGATGACGCCCATGTGCGTGGGCAGCCCGCGGGAGCCGTTCTCGGGGTAGACCGTGACCAGCTTGGCCCCGACTACACCCTCATCGGCGGCCGGCATGAGACCAAAGAAGGCGCGGCGCTCTTTCAGGTGCAGGGCGGTGCGCACCGGCTGCAGCACCCGGCCGCCGGAGAAATCCGAGAGGGCGCGCTCCATGGCCGGCAGCAGGTCCTCCCAGCGCAGCAGCCGGCGGACAGCCTCCTCGTCAAGCCAGAACATATTCGTCCCGCATCGTAGCGCAGCGCCACGAAACATTTTGTGGTCAAATTGGTCCGGGATGGATTTAAGATAGGAACGATGAGCCGTGACTGGAGCCGTTACGAGGGTCGGCTCGTGGGGGACTGGCGGATCGAGTCATTCCTCGGCGAGCGCGGAGATACAGCGTTTTTTACGGGCAGCGGAGCGGACCGGCAGGTGCTTCTCCAGGTGGTGGGAGCGGGCTCACCAGGGGCCAATGCCGCTCTGGCGAGCTGGACTCTGGCGCAGCGTCTGGCCCACGAGCATCTGTTGCGGGTGCACGGGGCCGGCGAGGCGGCCATTGACGAGCTCGGCCGCGTGGCATGGGGAGCGCTGGACCTTCCCGAAGACGACCTGAGCGAGATTGCGCCCCGCAGGCCGCTGGAGCCGGCGGAAGTGCGCGACATCGCGCACGGCGCCGCCCTCGCGCTCGAGTATCTGCACGCCGAAGGTCTGACCCACGGCGCTGTTCTCCCTGAGAATCTGTTTCTGGTGGAAGGCGCGTGGAAGCTGAGCGTGGATTCGCTCGCGCCCGGCGACACCGCCGCCAAACTGGCGGATGTGCGGCAGCTTGGCCGAACCATGGTCTGGGCCCTCAGCGGAGGCATGGACCAACCCGGCCAGACGCCCTCCGCCGGCGCAATGGCCATGCTCGATTTGCCGGCCCGGGAGATCGCGACCGGGTGCCTTGATCGCGGCTGGAGCGCAGCCGATGCGGTAGCCGCCCTGGAGGGCCGCTATGCGCCGCCGGGCGGCGATGCGCCCGCGCCTCGCCCTCCAAAGCCGCCCGCCGCCCGCTCCAATGTCTGGCCAGTCCTCACCGCGGTAGTCGCGGTGTTGCTGATGGTGATCGCCTTCGCGCTGAATGGCCGCGGTAACCGCAATGTGAAAGCGTCCACGACGCCTGCGCCGAAAGCGGCTGTCGCGCAGCCGCCGGCGCAGAACGCGCAGCCCGCGCCGGAGCAGGCCCAGACCGCTCGCCTGCAGAACGGGACCGCGGATCGCGAGGCAGTGCATGCGCGACCGGCGGAGGGAGCCTGGGCAGTGGTTGCGGCCACGTATGGAACTCGCGCCGACGCAGATAAGCGCGCCCGGATGATTCGCGCGCGCTGGCGCCAGTTCCAGGCGCGTGTGCTCCCCACCACCGGCTCAGCCGAGGCCTATCACGTTGTGCTGGGGTCAGGGATGAACCGCAAAACGGCCGTCATGCTGGAGCATAAAGCTCGGTCGGCGGGCGTGGCGCACGACACCTACGCAACGAAAATGCAGGCGGAGTAGGACTCTCAGGGCGCCGCCGCCGCTTCCGTCACAGCGAAGCTCCGCAACGCGGCCGATTCGTGATCGTGGATCTCGAAGACGCGGTCGAGGCCGGTGATCCGGAGCGCGTCCCGCACGTACTTCCCAGGCCGCAGCAGTTTCAGCCGCGCGCCCTGCCTCATCGCCGCGATGTAGCCCGCCACCAGCCCGCCGATTCCGGCCGCGCTGTCCAGATATGTCACGTCCGCGAGGTTCAACAGGATCTTACGGTAGCCCGCCTGGATCAGGTCGACGACTGTCTCGCGGATGACGCCGGTCCCGTTGCCCAGGGTAAATTTGCCGGCCAGATCGACGACCGCTACGTCCTCGAGCAGGCGGACAGCAACTGTACAGCTCATACCTGCGCCTCTGAATAAGACAGTGCGCCAGGTAAAACCAAAAGTCAACCGGCAACCAGAGTGAGTCCGCGCTTGCGGTGCCGCTTGGTGCGGTACATGTCCGTATCCGCGTGCGAGATCAGCGCGTCGGCATCGGTTCCGTCGTCGGGGAAAGAAGCAATACCGATGCTGAGCGCCAGCGTGTCCTCGCCACAGATTTCCTTGCCCGCGCGGCGCACCAGCTCATCGAGCGTGGCCGCCCGGCGCAGCGCCTCGTCCGGTCCGGCGCCCGGCAGGAGGATGACGAATTCGTCGCCGCCCATGCGCGCCACGTAATCACTGTCGCGGCAGTTCGTACGCATGATACGCGCCACGTGACGGAGCACATCGTTGCCCGTCAGATGGCCCCAGCGATCGTTTACCTGCTTGAAGCCGTCGAGATCGCAGAACAGCACCACCAGCTTGCGGCCGTTCAGCGCGCACTGCTCCAGTTCTTCCCTGAGATGCAGCAGCAGCGAACGGGCATTCGGCAATCCGGTGAGCGCGTCGGTGCTGGCCTGGTGCTCTGCCTGCTGGAACCGGAGCGCGCTCTCGACCGCCCGGGAAATCTTTTCGTTGATGGCCAGCAGGACACGCAAATGGTCCTTGTTGTAGGCGTCCGGCTCGGAGCGATACAGCGTGAGCGTACCGATGATGCCGCCGGCCTTGTCGCCGAGTGGGACGGCGATCGCGGACTGCAGGAGACTGAAGCGTCCGGGGTCGTTCAGGTGGGCGAGTTCCACGGAGGGATTGCCGTTCACGATGGGCCGCACATTTTCCACCACCCAGCCGGACAGGCCCTGGCCCACGGGGATTTTCAGCGTGGCGAAGGTGCGGCTGCCCTCGCCATTGACATAGCGGGGCTCGAGCACGTCGCCCTCCCGTATGTACACCGCGATGCAGTCGAAGGGAATGAGCTGCTTGAGACGTTCGGCCACAATGGACAGCGTTTCCTGAAGCCGCAGCGACCCGCTGAGCGCGTGCGTGAGCTCCAGCAGCGTTTGCACTTCCTGGCGTGCGGCCGCGATGGACGTCAGATACATGCCTTCAGCGGCCGAAGGCTCGGCGGTATTGGCATCGCTCTTTTCGAATCCGGCATCGGGCGCTTCGCCGCGGCTGACCACCAGATTCCGATCCAGGTGCGGCTCGCGCTGCGGTGTCTGCTCGGCCAGTTCTTCGAATTCACGATAGTGCTGCTTGAGCACATCGATCACCTTCGGGTCGAAGCTGCGCTCCGAAAGCGATGCGACGTAATCCATGGCGTCGTCCAGCGGCATGGCGCGGCGATACTGGCGCTCGCTGGCCAGCGCATCGACGCAGTCCACCGCGGACAGGATGCGCGCGCCGATGGGGATCTGTGCGCCCTTCAGCCCGTCAGGGTACCCGGTTCCATCCCACTTCTCATGGTGCGATCGCACGATCGGCGCGACGGCGTACGGAAAGCCCACCTGCTCGAGAATGGAAGCGCCAACGACGGTGTGGATCTTCATCTTCTCGAACTCTTCGGGCGTAAGCTTGCCCGGCTTGGAAATGATGTAGTCGGGAACGGCCAGCTTGCCGATATCGTGCAGAATCGAGGCCGCCTGCAGGGCCTGCATCTCCTCGGAGGAGAGCCCCAGGTGCTCGGCCACCTTGAGGGCGTAGATCTGAACGCGCCGCAGGTGCTTGTGCGTGCATTCGTCCTTGGCCTCGATGGCCATGGCCAGGGCTTCGATGGTGCGCAGGTGCAGCGCGGCCACGCTTTCCGCGTGCACCTTCTCCTGCTGCAGCCGCGAGAGATAGATGTTATACGACCTGTAGATCAGGTACAGCAGCGGCACCAGAGCTATGGTGAAGGCCCAGCCCATGCGCTCGATGGAGGTGTGCACCATCTCGGCGAGCGAGACCCCGACCAGGTAGTAAGCAAACGACCAGTCGAAAAGACCCTTCCAGATGGACTTGATACCGCGCTCTTCGGTGAGGGCGATCACGATCGAGACCGACAGGGTATTGACGACAAAGTAGACTACCCCCGCGACGGTGAGCCTCAGGAACTCTCCCGCCGCCGCCCCGAACAGCCAGTGCCGTTCGTATACCGCCGCCGCGGCGCGAACCGTCAGGGTGATACAGGCCAGGTTAAAGACAAGATGGATCAGCCCCGGATGGTTGCGCGAGCGCCAGAAGGTCTGTGCTCCGGCGGAGAGAAGCGCCAGGATCAGGGCTTCCGGAACGCTCAGCTCGAGCAGCGCCAGCAGAGTGAAGACGTAGTTGACCGAGATGTTGCCGTTCACGCCGGGCAGGGCGACCTTCATGCCCGAACTGGCGAGGGCAATGACAACGTAAACAACGAAGCGAAGGGGGAGTTCGGGCGTCCACGTGTGGAAGCAGTTCCATGCGACCGAGAAGCCGGCCAGCACGAGAATCGTTATGTAGATCCTCGCCGGAATGGGGATGCGCGGCTTTTCGCGACCGTCCATCAATGAATCCTGGCCAACACGGGTGTCTACCGTTCTCTTCGGACGATCTGCCGGGATTCGCGATAAGCGCTTCGCCTTAGGCGCGCCGCGAAAACGGTTCTGATGGTAGCTCTTGCGGGCTGCGGTCGCGGTATTACGACGAGGTCCCTGAGGCAGGTTTGACCGGCAACACGGACCCAGGGTGTTCTACGTACTGTCCCTTACAGCAATCAGTACCAAAACTGTGCATGAGATTTTACACTCTTCCATTTCCCATATACAGTAGATCCGGTATCATGGAAGTGTTAGAATCTCAAGAACCAACTTGCTGCAACCCGGATCGGGACGCCGCGTCTACATGGTGAGGATCACTGAGTTCCGGCTCCAGAAAGCCGGATATGCATTATGACTCCTGAAGCTGGAGCAAACATGGGTAGCACAGGGATGCCGGACACACCGGATCTCCATCTCGATCGGTTGCTGTCGAACGTCGAGCAGCCCTGGTACAAATCGTTTGTACAGAACGTTCGCGAAGCGATTCATCCGCAGAAGCTCCCGCCTCTGGAAGTGACCTCCAAGCCCGTCCCGGTGAAGGACATCTGGGGCTTGTACGGCGGCGGCGAAAAGAAGGCCGGCGCGATGTCGTTCGTCATTCACGTCTGCGCCATCGCTCTTCTCGTGGTTCTGGGAACGAACAAGACGGTTCAGGAGAAGGCGAAAGAAGTGGTCACGCTCGTGGCTCCGAATCTCGCCCCCTACGAGCCGACCAAGATCAGCCCGAAGAAAGCCGGCGGCGGTGGTGGCGGCGGCGATCGTTCGCCCCTGCCGGCCAGCCGCGGTAAGCTGCCGAAGATTTCCGACAAACAGTTCGTTCCGCCGATGGCAGTGATTCAGAACGAGAAGCCGAAGCTGGTGATGGAGCCGACCATCATTGCCGACTCCGCGCCTCCCAACATTCAGGCCCCCAACTTCGGCGATCCGCTCTCGAAGTACGGGATTCCTTCAAACGGAACGGGCTCCGGCGGCGGCATCGGCAGCGGCTCCGGCGGCGGCGTTGGGTCGGGCAAGGGCGCAGGCGCCGGCCCCGGCGAGGGCGGCGGCTACGGCGGAGGGGTGTTCAAGATCGGCGGCGTGGATAAGAAGCCGCAGTTGGTCTACAAGGTAGACCCCGATTATTCCGAAGAAGCCCGCAAAGCCAAGTTCCAGGGGACTGTGGTGCTGGCCATCATCGTGGATGAGAATGGCCTGCCGCACGACGTACGCGTGGTTCGCCCCCTCGGTCTCGGGCTCGACCAGAAAGCGATCGAAGCCGTCGAGAAGTGGCGCTTCCGTCCTGGCATGAAGGACGGGCACCCGGTGAAGGTGGCGGCCACCATCGAAGTGAACTTCCGGCTTCTGTAAGCAAGCTCCTCATTCGTAGCGCAACGCGGTCATCGGGTCGGTGCCGGCGGCTCTCCGCGCCGGGAGCCAGGCTGCAAACGCGGCGACACAGACGATCACGGCCGCTGCGCCGAACAGCGTGGCAGCGTCGTACGAGGCCAGGCCGAACAGACGCGATGCAACCAGTCGCCCAGCCAGCATCGCCGCGGGAACTCCGATGATCAGGCCGACGATCGCCAGCATCAGCGCATCGCTCAGCACCATCCAAAGCACGCCTCCACTACTCGCGCCCAGCGCCATGCGGATGCCGATCTCGCCGCTGCGCCTTGCGACGTTGTAGGAAAGCACTCCATAGAGTCCAAACGCGGCCAGAACGAGAGCGATCGCGCCAAAAATCGCGGACAGACGGGCAAGCAGGCGATCCTGCTGCACCGAATCGCCGATCTGCTCGTCGACTGGAGAGATATTGAAGACGCGCAGGGCTGGGTTGAACTGCTTGACCGCCTGGCGGACCAGTTCCGTCAGGGCCGCCGGATCACCGGCCGTTCGGATCTCGAAGTTGAACGCTTCGAGCGCCGGACCGCCCAGTTGCGCGCTGGGCAGATAAAACCGCCGCGGAACCTCTCCCCGCACCTTGTGGTCGCGAATGTCCTGCACGATGCCGACGATCTGTACAGCGTCCTTGCCATTGTTGATCCGGAACTCGCGGCCCAGCGGATTCTGCCCGGGGAAGAAGTAGCGGGCCATGCTCTGATTGATTACGGCGACTTTCTGTGCCCCGAGGCCGTCCTGCGCCTCGATGCCGCGGCCGGAAAGAATACGCGCGCCGATGGTCTCGAAATAACCGGCCGAGACCCGATCGTATGCGGTGTCGAGATCGTGGTCGGAGCGCGGCGCGAAGCCAGGGACCTGAATCGTGTCGCCCGAGTCGGTGCCGCTGAACAGCCCGTTCTCCGAAAAGGCCGCGGAACGCACGCCCCGCAGGCTCCGCAGCCGCTCAGTCAAACTGGTACAGAACGTGGCCAGCATGGCTGGCTTGTAGCCGCTGCCGCGGGCATCCGCCTGGAGCATCAGAATGTTTTCGCGCGCGAATCCGAAATCCTGGGTTTGCAGATTGCGCACCGTGCGGATGAAGAGGCCAGCGCCGAAGACCAGCAGGACCGAGAGCGCCACCTGCGCGATCACCAGCATCCTTCCCGGTGAGAACCGGCCGCCGGCATCGACGAGGCTGCGCGAGGTCTCTCGCAACGTGGGCGCCACTTCCACCCGCGCTGCCCGGATCGCCGGCGCGAATCCGAACAACAGGCCTGTGAACAGCGCCGCTCCGAAGGTGAAGAGAAAGACGTTGGCGTCCGGTGTAACGTCAAGCGGCACGGGCACGGGCCCGCCGGAAACCAGCCGCAGAAATCCCTGACTGGTCCAGAAGGCCACGATGAGGCCCAGCGAGCCGCCCATCATCGCCAGCAGCAGGCTTTCGGTCACCAGCTGCGACAGCAGCCGCGCGCGTCCGGCGCCAATGGCCACGCGCACGGCCATTTCGCGGCGGCGGGCCGTCGCGCGGGCGAGCAGCAGGTTGGCCAGATTTCCGCAGGCGATCAGGAGGACAACACCAACCAGCGCCATGAGCGTGAACAACGAGGAGGAAAAACGTGATCGCAGCGACGAGAAGCCGTTCGCGCCAGGCTGGACGAAGACCTGCGCCGTCCGGATATCGCGGATGTCGTCAGCCGTGGCCTTCGCGCCGGCGTGCTCGATCATCACCCGACGCAGGAGTGCGTCCATCTGGGCGCGCGCCTGCTCCAGCGACACGCCGGGGCGAAGCCGTCCCATGATTTGCAGCCAGCAGGCGCTCCGGTCGTCGAGGAAACTCCGGCCGTTCATGATCTGCGGCTGCATGCCCATGGGGATCCACATGTCGGGGTTGGCGCCGACGATGTCGCCATAGAAGTTGCGAGGCATGACGCCGGCGATGGTCAGCGGATAATGATTCACCAGCAGGCGGCGGCCGATGATGTTGGGATTGCGCTGAAATCCGCGCTGCCAGTACGAATCGCTGATGACGACCACCGGAGTCCGGCCGGGCAGGTCCGCGTCGGGAGCTTCAAAGCCCCGCCCCAGCGCGGGCTGAATTCCAAGAACGTGGAAAAACGCGCCGGATACGAGCCGCGCCGTGTGCAGGGTGGTGTCGGCGGCGCCTTCGGTCACCTGGCCGGTCCGGCCGTTGGCGTACATGTCCTCGAAAACGTGGTTGCGATCGCGCAGCTCGCGAAACACCGGCCAGGAAACCATATCCATCCGCTCGTTGCCCAGCGACAGGCCGTTCACGAACTGCTGATCGCCGACCGCCACCAGACGGTCCGGCGCGCGCACCGGGAGGTTCCGCAACAGGACCGCGTCGATGAGGCTGAACACCGCCGTGTTGGCGCCGATGCCCAGCGCCAGCGAGAGCACCGCGGCCGCCGTGAATCCGGGGCTGCGGCGCAGCATGCGCAGGGCGTACCGCAGGTCCTGGAGCAGCTCTTCGAACTTCCGAGACGTCATTGTGGCTGTCTTTGCAATCCATCTGCCCGCAAAAGCTCCTTCCATGGGAACAACTTGCGGCTTGTTCTTTGTCCGCTTCCGGCATCGCCTGTCCGGAACCGAACCCCGACGGCGGCGGCAACTTAGCCGAAACATAGCCGATGCCCAGGTTGTCCTTTAGACGGGAACACCACTATGGCTCTGCAACGAACCGAAACCGCCGAAGCTCTGAAACCACTGGACCTCAAGGACCTGACCGCCGCCAAACCGCCCTGTATCACGGTGCGCCTGCCGTTCGAAAGTCTGGATGCGGCGCGGATCCGGCTTCGGAACGCCATCCGGGAGCTGGAGGAAACAGCGCACGCGGATCGTGGTTTGCTGGAGCCGCTGCGGGAACTGGAGGCCGGCCTCTCGCGCGAGCGCGGGGGCGAGGCGCTGGTGCTGTTTCGGTCGCCGGACGTGTTCACATCCATCTGGCTGAAAAAGCCGATCGGGGAGGGCGTGACGGTAGCCGATCATTTCTGCATTCGCCACATCATTCCGCAGCTCACCGGCGAACAGAAGTTCTACGTGCTGGCGCTCGCGCAGAAAGGGGTGCGCCTGCTGCGCTGCACCGATCACAGCGCCGAGGAAGTTCCGCTTCCCGCGGGCACGCCGCACACCTACGACGAGTGGTTCGCGCCGGTCAAGCCGGATCACGTGCAGGACAACATGGCCTCTGGTGGTCCGGGCGAAGGCTCGATGAAGGGTGTCATGTTCACCACCAGCACGGATCGCGAGGACAAGGACGAGTATCTCCGGCATTTCTATCGGGCCGTGGAGAAAGGAATTCGGGAGGTGCTGCGCAGCGATCCCGCGCCGCTGGTTCTGGCCGGCGTGGAGTACGAACTGCCCATTTATCACGAGATCGATACCTATGAGCGCACCGTCGCTGGCGGCGTTCAGGGCGCGCCCGACGGTCTGAAGGGCGGCGAGCTTCATGCGCGCGCGCTCGAGCTGGTGCGCCCGTATTTCGAGGAACCGCTGCGCAAGGCGCTGGAGAGTTTCGAAAATATGGCGCCGGAGCGGCGGTCCACCACGGCGAAGGAAATCGTGAAGGCGGCTTACGACGGCCGCGTTGCGCACCTGTTCTTAAACGAAACCGGCGAATACCGCGGCTGGTTCCGCGAAGCCACTGGCGAGGTCAAGGGGCATGGCAAGAGCGAAGGGGTCGCCGAAGAGGACCTGCTGAACGCGGCGGCGGTCCGGACGCTGGCGAGCGGCGGCAACGTGTTCGTGCTTCCCGGCGCGCGCATGCCGAACGGCGCTCCGGCGGCTGCTGTGTTTCGTTGGTAGAGGTTGGCGCTTGCGCGCCAACAGTTGTCCCTGAAGGTCGAAATCGAGGTTTAATTTTTCGGAGTGCAAGCCAAAGGCTTGCACCACATGTGATTTGCAGACCCGGGCCCGCGCCGTTTGCGGCGCGGGCCGGACCCGGCTGCTCTATCGTCATCACTGATTGACCGGACGCGTTGTTCTTAGAACGCGACGCCCGGTGGACCACAATTCAACGCACTCGCTGCAACCCGGAACGTGATGTCCGGACTACAGCTCACTGCCTGTACGCTGTCCTCGTCGTTTAATTGGATGCGCATCGTTATCCCTTGCGGTACCGATCCGGAGAGGAGCCCCGTTTAGCGCCGATTGAGACGCCCAGCGGTTGCAAACTACGCAACGAACAACGAATCGAACAATCTGCTCAGCCTGGCCAGCCTTCGCATAATGATCTTCGCAAAGCCGGAAAGGGCTGGATATGGAAGTTGTTGATTCGATTGGGGCGATGTCTGGTGACCGGTTAAACCCACCACGCCGCGCCGGCCTGCTCACGAATGACGATGGAGTTCAGGAAGGCCGCCGCCTTGGTAAGACCTTCGTCGGCGGACATGAGGCTGTCCTCATGCTCGATGGACAGCACGTAGTCGTAGCCGTACATGCGCAGGGTGGAGATGAACTCTTTCCACCAGCCGAACGCGTGGCCGTAGCCGACCGTGCGGAAAATCCAGGAGCGGTTGCGCTCGTCGGTGTACTTCTTGGTGTCCAGCACGCCGGTTTTGGGCAGGTTGAAGTCGTAGATCTGGGTGTCCTTGGCATGGACGTGGAAGATGGCGTCGCCCAGCACGCGCACGGCCTTGATGGGGTCGATGCTTTGCCAGAACATGTGGCTGGGGTCGTAATTCACGCCGATGTTCTTCCCGCAGGCGTCGCGCAGCCGCAGCATCGTCTCCGGGCTGTAACAGACGAACCCGGGGTGCATTTCGATGGCGATCTTCACGCCGTGATCGGCGGCGAACTTCGCATGCTTCGTCCAGTACGGCAGGACGCGCTCATTCCACTGCCAGTCGAGGGCCTCGAGGAAATCCGGCGGCCACGGGCAGGTGATCCAGTTGGGGTACTTGTCATTGGGGCTGGCGCCGGGGCAGCCGGAGAAATCGATCACCACGCCGACGCCGAGCTTCTCGGCCAGCAGGATGGTGTCGCGGCTGGTCTCGATAAAGCCCTTGGCGAGGTCCGCGTTGGGGTGCAGCGGATTGCCGTGGCAGCTCAGGGCGCTGATGGAGAATCCGTTGTCGTCGAGCTTCTTTTTGAATTCGCGGAGCTGGCCGTCGTCTTTCAGCATCGACAGCGGACAGTGCGGCCCACCGGGGTAGTTGCCGGTGCCGAGTTCGACGGTCTCGATGTCCAGCTTTTTCAGCTTCTCAATGACCCGGTCAAGCGGGAACTGGGAAAGGAGTGCAGTGAATACGCCGACTTTCATAGTTGCTCCTCAGCATATCAGGGCTGTCCCGCGGCCGTGCTCACGCCCGGCAGCGACGCCGGCAGCTTCGGCTCTGGTTTGGGCAGCGGTTTCCGCGGCAGCATGGACCCGCGCGTCGCCGCGTCGTAGACCACCGAAGCAATCACTGCCGCGCACTGCATCAGATCGGCCGGCTGTGCGTGATCGTAGGTATCCATACTGGAGTGGTGGGTCACCGTCTCGTAATCGAGCGGATCCTGAATGAACTGGAAGCCGGGAATGCCCACGGCGTCGAACGAGAGATGATCGGTACCGCCGGTATCGCGGGGGCTGACGGTGGTCACGCCGAGATCGCGGAACGGCGCCAGCCAGTGCTCGAATACGGGCCGCATGGCCACATTGTTCTGAAGGTAGACGCCGCGAATCCTGCCGCTGCCGTTGTCCAGATTGAAATAGCCGGACAGCTTCGCCTGGGCCTCCGTGACCTTCATGGTAGCGGGATCGCCGAAGTGCTCCTTCACGTAAGCTTTGGACCCCAGCAGGCCCTCCTCTTCGCCGCTCCAGAGCGCGATACGAACGGTGCGGTCCATGTGCAGGTCGAGCGCCTTCAGGATGCGCATGACTTCGATCATCACCGCGCTTCCAGCGCCATTGTCCGTCGCGCCGGTGCCCGAATGCCACGAGTCGAAGTGCGCTCCCACCATCACCACTTCATCGGCCTTGGCGCCGCCGGGGATTTCTCCCACTATGTTGTACGTATCCACCGCGTCTTTGGAAATGGCCGCGTCCAGGTTGACCCGCAGGCGCACCGGGAGGTGCTTCTCGGCGATACGCGCCAGGCGGTCGTACTGCTCGGCGGTGACTACAAAAATCGGGGGCGCAACCGGATACTTCGCCTGATAGGGACCTGACTGCTCGGCGAACAGCAGGCCGTCGTGGGCTCTGTGGTCGGCGGTGATGACAGCGGCGGCGCCTTCGCCGCGCAGGAACTCGTTCCGTTTTCCGATAAGCGCCGAGCGCTGCTCATACAGGTAGTCACGCACGTTTTCCGGCAGGGACAGCAAATAGGCGCGCGCTTCTTTCGGGTCGTCGGGGATGACGATGTGGTTCAGGTCCACCTCTTCCCTGGGCTGCGGCTCCGGCGCTCTGGCCAGCTCAGCGAGCTGCTGCTCGGTGTACCGCTCGAACAGGACCTTCGTGAGCGGGTCCACGTCCGACTTCTTCGAAAGCAGCACGATGCGGCCGCGCAGCTTGCCACGCCATTGCTTCTCATACGCCTCGAGCGCCTCCTGGTATTTCGCCAGGTTCAGGCGGGACTGCGGCTGCTCGAAGGGCGCGTACAGCGCATCGCCGGTCACCTGCCCTGGCGTGCTGCCGCTCCATGCCAGAGGCGTGGCGTCGAGCACGGCATAGCGAGGCGCGAGCATTTCCAGCGAGTACGCGTGGAGCGCCCAGCTGCGGCCGAAAGGCCCCCATTTCTCGCGGTGTACGTTCTGAAGGCCGTAGCTGGAAAGGCGTTCAACGGCCCATGTGGCCGCCTCATCGAAGCCCGGTGAGGCGGTAAGCCGCGGGCCGTGCACATCGGTGAGCCACGACAGGGTGTCCATCACTTTTGAGTTCTGGAAGGCTTCATCCTCGATGCGCTGCACCACGCCGAGGTCGGGAGAATCGCCATCGTGCTGGGACGCGATTTGCGCCGGTATCACGGCGCAGGCGCCGACAACCAAAAGAGATAGAGCGGTTGCTCGCATGCGCCGATTATCGCGCAGCGCAAGCCTCAGCTGACCGCTGCGGTCTCCAGCTTCGCGCGAAAGAAGGCAATGGTCTCGCGCAGCCCATCTTCCAGCGACACCTTCGGCGACCAACCAAGGATCTGCCTGGCGCGCGTGATATCCGGCTGCCGTTGTCTGGGGTCGTCCTCCGGAAGCGGGCAGAACTCCAGGGGCGCCGGGGCGCCCGTGAGCCGACGAATGCGCTCCGCGAACTCCAGAATGGTGAGCTCCTGGGGATTGCCCAGGTTCACCGGATAGCGCTCGCCGGAGAAGAACAACCGGTACAGACCGTCCACCAGATCGGAGACATAGCAGAAGCTGCGCGTCTGCGAACCGTCGCCGTAAACGGTCAACGGCTGGTCCTGGAGAGCCGAGCCCAGGAACGCGGGAACCACGCGGCCGTCATGAAGCTGCATGCGCGGCCCGTAGGTATTGAAGATGCGCGCGATATGGGTCCGCAAACCGTGCACGCGATGAAAGGCCATGGTGACAGCTTCGGCGTAGCGCTTGCTCTCGTCATAGCAGGACCGCGGACCGACGGGATTCACATGCCCCCAGTAGGTTTCTACCTGCGGGTGGACTTCCGGATCGCCATAACACTCCGAAGTGGAACTCAGGAGGAATGCCGCGCCATGCCGCAGCGCCAGTTCGAGCATGTTATGGGTGCCCAGCGATCCGGTTTCGAGCGTTTCGATGGGACGATTCAGGTAGTCGCGCGGGCTGGCGAGTGAGGCGAGGTGAAGCACTCCGTCAACCGCACCTTCCACCTCGAAGGCGCGGGTAACGTCACATTCGCGAAATTCGAACTGCGCATGATGGAGCAGATGCGCGATGTTGTCCCGGGAGCCGGTGAGGCAGTTGTCGAGGGCCAGCACGCAGTGGCCTTCGGCAATGAAGCGGTCGCACAGGTGCGATCCGATGAAGCCCGCGGCCCCACTGATTACGACGCGCAAAGGCTGTCCTCCTCCCCGATCAGACGCATATTGCCATTATCGGCGCAGCGCGGGGCGCGTGATAGAGTCGAACTGGTTGATGCATGGAGCTGCAGCTCTCCACCGTTGAGCGCATCGTTTTATTGCTGCTGATCGCGGCGTCGGTCTTTGGATTCTGGACGCGATTCCGGGTGGTGCTGCGGCGCGTGCTGGCAGCCCGCAGCGAACCGGGATACACGGTGGCGCCCATCGGCCGGCGCGTTTGGGACTTCTTCGCGGAAGTGCTGTGCCAGGCGAAGGTGATCCGGCAACGTCCGCTGCCGGGCATCGCGCACGCCCTTGTCTTCTGGGGCTTCGTCGTATTCGCGCTGATCACGCTGAACCATTTTGCCGCCGCGTTCGGGCTGGCGTTCATGAGCCGCAATGCCGGGCTGGGGCGCATCTACTACTGGTTCGTGGCCGTGCTGGCGATAGCGGTCGCGATCGGCATCGCCGGCCTTGCGTTCCGCCGCTTCATTGTGCGGCCGCGCTGGCTGGGAGAAGTATCGCCGGAGTCGGGCGTGATCGCCGCCCTGATTTTCCTGCTGATGGTCACCTACCTGGCGGCGTTCCGCTGGCCTGAAGGGACGGTGACGGGCAGGCTGCTTTGGTGGGCGCACGCGATTCTGATTCTCTCGTTTCTGCCGCTGATTCCACACACGAAACATCTCCATCTGCTGCTCAGCCCGATCACGATATTCCTGAAGCGCCCGCAATTCAGCCAGATCCCGCCGCTGAAGGGTGACGAGGATTTCGGCCTGGTCACCGGCCGCGACCTGACCAACGTGACCGCGCTTCAGGTTTATACCTGCGTCGAGTGCGGGCGCTGCACCGAGCACTGCCCGGCGCACTTCACCGGCAAGCTGCTTAATCCGAAACAAATCGCCCTGGGGACGCGGCATTATCTCAATGACTTCGGCCCGGCGAGTGAAGAGCCGCTGATTGGCCGCCATCTGGCGCTGGAGGCGGTGTTCCAGTGCACCACCTGCGGGTCCTGCGAGTTTCAGTGCCCGGTGGGCATCCAGCATCTGCCGCTGATGATCGGTCTGCGGCGGGGCGCGGTGAACACCGGCAAATGGGAGGACGAGCACGGCACGAAGCTGTTCCTCAATCTGGAGCGCAACGGCAATGCGCTGGGTTTCGCTTCGGGCGAACGGGACAAATTCGTCGCAAAGGCGGAGCTGCCGATATTCGATGGCAGCCAGGAATACTGCCTGTGGCTCGGCTGCATGGGCGCGTACGATCCCGGAGGACGCGAGATCATCAGCGCGTTTGCGGAGGTGATGCGCGGCCTGGGAACCTCGTTCGGGGTGCTGCGGCGCGAGCGCTGCACCGGGGATCCGGCGCGGCGGCTGGGAAACGATCTGGCGTTCGGCGAACTCGCGCAGGCCGGGTTGGAGGGATTCCGGCAAAGCGGCGTGAAGAAGATCGTGTCCATCTGCCCGCACTGCGTGCGGACGATGTCAGTGGACTGGCGCGAATACGGCGAAGCTCCGCCCATCGAGCATCACACCGAGTTTCTGGCGCGGCACGCGGACAAGCTTCCGCGGGACGGCAGCACGAGTGTGGTCTACCACGACCCGTGTTATCTCGGCCGCTATCGCGGCGTTTACGATGCGCCGCGCGATGTGCTTTCGGCGGTGGCGCGACCAGTGGATCCGCCGCGGGCCCGGGAGCGTTCGTTTTGCTGCGGCGCCGGGGGCGGGCTGGCGTTCCTTGGCGAGGAGAAGGGCCGGCGGGTCAGCGTGGAGCGGGCGGAAGAGCTGGCGCGCACGGGCGCGGAAGTGGTGGGGGCAGCCTGCCCGTTCTGCAATACGATGTTCCGGGACGCCTTGTCGGGCCTGGGGGAGAAAGCTCCGAAGCTGCTGGACATCGCTCAGATCGTGGCCGGCGCGATGCGCGATCAGGGCAAAGCGTAGGCGGGCGAGGGGCTGGATGGTAGAATGCGAGAAGTCCGTCCTCAGGCGTGGGCGCGTAGCTCAACTGGCAGAGCAACTGACTCTTAATCAGTAGGTTGAAGGTTCGATTCCTTCCGCGCTCACCAATTTCCTCAAGAACTTATAGCTTAGTTCGGCCTTGGTCGTTGCAGGCCCTGTGGGGACTTTTGTGGGGGACCCCTGGTCAGTTTTAGGCAGTTCGGGCGCAAGCACGACCACATCCATTGCCGTGCGCTTGCCGCAACGCGCATGTGGCTGTACAGTTCGAGTTCACAGCACACGCAGCCTGGTTCGCCGAGCGGTTCGGCGAGGCGCAGGCTGACTATTCTCTTTCCGTCGGGCAAGCCCACACCGAGTGATCCGACTCGGCGAATTGCCAATGTTACGACGGCATCGTACGCACTCGGAGAGAAGGCGGGAGTGCATTGCCGTCTGCATGATCTCCGGCACACCACCGCAATGAAGATGGCCGATGCGGGAACGCGATGAAGGCGTTACTGGGGCATATTTCACAAGCGATGCAGCCGGACTGAAAAGTCTCATTTCGTGGACGTTTTCGCATACACCTGCTTAGTCGTCGCGGGGCCGTTCGGGCTGAGGATTTCGATGTACCCCCGGGGAAGGGAGGCCCCGCGGCATTGCGGTGAGCCGTAGTGTCGGCGGCAAGCTGGGTTTTGCCTGCACTCCGGCCGGGCCACCTCGGCTTCGTGGGCACAGAAACAGCATGAGCCCCGTGGAGGCGGCAGAGATCATGCAGTCACACGGGAACTGGTTGAAGCAAAGTGGTGTCGAATACGGCGTGCACGAATCTGCCCCCATCTGGTCCATATGGCCTCAACTGTCAACTGTTTATCGGCTATATTGGCTTGCGGTTTCTTTAGTCATGATTTACGCACTCGTCTCAGCGGCGTTTATCGTCAGATGGTCCGCCGCCTCAGGTCATCGGAATTACTCGTCAGAAAGTTCTCGCAATCGGGCTCGGGCCAGGACAATGAATCTTCGCCAGGCTATCGCCGCGATGTTCTTTGCCTTTGGTGCATTGTTTTTTTCCTCGCTTCCCGGAGCATTTAACACGATCGGCCTTAGCAACACGCCGCCCCGGAAGGAGATCATTGGCTCTCTCGCGTTGCAGTTCGCATTCGCCGCAAACGTCTTTGTAGTGTTGCTTGTTTTGCACGTCGTACAGTGGCTCCTTTCCAAACGAGTCCTTGCCTGCGATGTGAACGCCGGAAAGTAGCCCTACGTGCCACAGACGCTATCGTGGGTCGTCCAGGCGCCGTTTCAAAAAGCAGTCGCCGGGCGGGCCACTTCGGCATTGCAAACAGGGTTTTTCTAAGGTCGATTCGGTGTTTCAAAACGTAGCCATTGCGAAATGCGGGTCGTTGCGACTGCCGAACGCCTTCAGTAGAATCGCAGTGACGTGACGCATACACCTGCGTAGTGGTCGCGAGGCCGTTCGGCCCTGAGGATTTCGACGTACCCCCTAGTAGCCGCGAACACGCGCTAGAATCACCGTCAGGAGATATTCTGTGCTGACACCCCCCACCGCAGTACTCTTCGGGGTGCTGCTTGCATGGAATCTCGCAGCGGCATGCCCCGAGCCGTATCCTAATGAGATAGATGGACTGAGGTTCTACGCTCCGTATCTGGCGCCTTTGCGCCCCGGTCATTCAGATACAAAAGAAGTTGTGCGGGTTTTGGGATCGGATCAGGGTTTGGATTTGAACGACTGGAGAATACATGTCTACTTCTCATGCAAGGGCGATGTCAGTACATGCACTCACGAACCTTATAACCGTCCTCTGGACAGCATTAAGATAACACCGAAGCGCCGAATACGTTTCAACAGTTTCAGGCTGCCCGAGGGATTTTCGTACTCGTCTGGCACCGTCTCCGAGATTAATATCGCTTGCAATGTCTACTCGGACGACTCCGGTCTTGAGTATTGGGTGGTTGCACGCGGCCATGCGGGCTACAGGAAGGGCGATGTATTCATGATTCGCTATGGCCCAAGTCCCGGCGGGAAGACCGGAGACACGGCTAGAACAGGGCAGAGGTAATCGTAAGCTGTTGCCCCTGTTTATGGCCGCGTTGAGAGTCCGACTCACCTGAAACCTCCGAGCCGAACGCGGGGTCGCTACCTGCCCGGCAATGGTTACGGCGCAAACGGCACCGTTCCGGCCCAAATTCTCGAAATCAGTTCAAAGACTCTTATTCAACGGCGTGAAATGTTTGCGGCGCGGACTGTTTCGCCGATCTTGCTGGAACCGGCCGCATTTTCACCTCCCGTATTCCGTTCCGATGAATACGCCTCCAGTGGTCGGTCCTGGCCAGGAGTTACCGCCCGCTCCAAAACGTCGCGACTTAGCCGTCGAGAGTCGCATGTCCGGCGTGATGCTGAACAGTTTGGAGGCGGTTACAGCCGCAGGCGTTTAGGCGGAATCCCACGGTGCGGCCGATAATTCTGGGCGGCACATTCGGTGTATGTGCTTGGCGTACCGCCTGCGAAGATTTTTTCCGCACCATGGACAGAACAGGATTCCCGTTTGAGTTACGAGGGAGACTGGAACGGGAGGTGCGACAGCCAGCCGGTCACCAACTTCGACTGAGCGGCATTGGATCAGAAAAGTGGGTGGAACAGTTTCCTTCTTGTCTAGTACGACGATGGCGAATCCACGGTGTCCGGCATCGTTGAAGTACGACTGGAACGTAGGGCAGCACCAGCGAATTGCATCGTGATCCGTCACAGCTTTATCTTCACCCAGCCCAGCATGCCTGGAGTAGCGTTTCAAAATGCATTCGCCGCGCCGCCCGGTTCGACGTTGCAGATAGGGGCGTTTCTAAGGTCGATTCAGTGTTTCAGAAAGTAGCCATTGCGAAATGCGGGTCGTTGCGACTGCCGAACGCCTTCAGTAGAATCGCAGTGACGTGACCCAATTCGCCCAGTGGCCGCGGTGGCTTCAGGTTCTCGTCCTGTTCCCGCACGTGATGTTGGGCGTGTACGCATGGTGCGGTTGGTCGCCGGAATCGGCTCGAGAATGGCGGATTTTCGGCTTCATCGTACCCTATCTCGTCGTGTTTTGCCTCGTCATGTGTTACGTATTCGGCTGGAGGTGAATTGCCCTTCAATCCGGCAATGCTGGACGAATAACGTGCGCGTGCCTTCGCTACAAAACGGTTGGCACGTCGAAGCGCCCGCAGTTAGGCCATGTCCGCCGATGCCCCGCCCGCCGTTTCGATCTGGTGCTGTTCTGGTCACTGGACAGGCTTTCCCGTGAGGGTGTCTCCGCGCCGCGCTCCCACAACTTCGCGCTCCTGCGCATTCCGATCGTCGGCCCATCCGGCGGCCGTCGTCGAGCACTCGGCCCTTACCGGTTTTCTTACCGCCGCCCTGCAGCGCGGCTTGGACCGTTGCGAGGGGCAGCACTAAGGTCAGCGGAGAATCCAAAGCGGCACGGCCCCATACGTGGCGTACCATTTCGCCACTCCATCATTTTTGGCGTCGATCAGAAGCGCGATGCCGCCAACTTCCGCTGCCGCAAGCAAGCAGCGCCGGCCGGCAGCCAGCAGAAGTTGTCCCCCCAAGGCCCTGCTTCTGCGCTCGAAGATCCACAGCCAGGCGCGCCAATCGAAAACACGGCACGTCATAGCGCGTCAACCCGCGTCGTACGACCTCGGGCGTCCGCGCATACTCGACGGATGCCGGGCTCAGACTGTAGAACCCAGGAATCGTCTCATCGTCCCCGTCGTCAATCGCCAGGAACATCCTGGCGCCGCCCAGTTCGTGACTTTTGCGTGCATACCGCTGCAGGAACTCATTCAGAGTTGGCTCACCGCAATCGAACTCCTGCCGGTTATGTGTCCTGCGGATCGGCTCCTCATGCCAACTCGTCACTTTCGTGACCGCCGGGACAGCGCCCGCGCGGCAGCCCGCAGCTTCGGATTCGGCGCCGACGGATGCTCCAGCAGCCTCAAAACCCGCAGACTGTCTCTTTCGGACAGGGAGACATGTTCGGCTTCTTCGATGATGGCCCTGGCGGCACGGAGGGCATGATGAAGCACGAAATCGGTCAAATCCGTGTGCTTCAGCGCCACAGCGCGCATGAGCGTCGCCTTGTCTTCCGGACGCACGCGCAGAGACATCCGGTTATTGGCTTCGACCACTATTCTCGGCACAGCATCCTCTCCTTCGTACGCAGTCACTTCGCCCTGGCGCTGCGCGGCTGCTGGTTCGGGTCGGCATGATCCCATGGTACGGGAGTGCACCAGTGTGGTGCAGCGGGCGCG
>DASRCB010000175.1:0-14255 GCA_035653295.1 Bryobacteraceae bacterium | reverse complement strand
CCCGCCAGCACGAGGTTGGAGAACGAGCTGGTCATGACCAGGCTGCGGTCGTTGGTCCGCGGATCGAGCAGCAGGGGCTCCACGGAGGCGTGGTGCGCTAGTCGGCCGTCGCCGTTGCAGGTAATGGCGACGTGACGGATTTCCGGGAACGCGCGGCGAACCCCGTCCACCGAGCCGACGCTCTCCGGGCTGTTTCCGGAGCGGGCCAGGGACAGCATGACATCGGCGCCGGCGGCCAGGGCCGGATCGGGCAAAAGATCGGTGGTAGGAACGGCGCGCGCGCGTGGCCAGGCGGCTTCCACCGCCGTAGCCGCGTAAGCGGAAGTGCCGGCGCCGGCGATGATCACCTGGGCGCCGCCGGCGATGAGCGGCCCCCGTGACAGGCGAGCGCGAACGCGCTCCAGCGTATCCGGCCACAACTCGGGCTGCTGCTGGATTTCCGCGGCGGTGATGCTTCCCGGAGCCTCGATCTCCTGCTTCATAAAGGTTGATTTGACATCCTGCGGCATTTCTGTTGCAAATGGCACACTTGCGCCTTGGTTCGATCCAGAAAGCCCATGTCGTTTCCTTCGATAGCAGGATACCGAAAGAAAACGAAAGATACAATGGGAAAGTTGTGGGGCCAGCGAGCTGTTTTTGGATCGGCTCGCGCGTATCCTGACGAGGGAACCTGATGCACGAACAGGAACAGGCGCTGCGGGAACTGGTGAAGCAGATGGAAGACGCATGGAACGCGGGCGATGCCGCCGGTTTCGCCGCGCCCTTCACCGATGCTGCGACCTTTATTCACATCTACGGCGGACAGATCGACGGCCGGCCGGCCATCGAACAGGCGCACCGTTTCATTTTCGGGGGCATTTACAGAGACAGCCGCAACCAATACACGGTGCGGAGTGTCCGATTCCTGCGCCCAGATGTAGCGATGGTTTTGGTCGAGGCCCGCCTTCAGTTCCGGGAGAATGGCGAGGCGCGGGAGATTCAGGCCCGGCCGACCATGATAGCCGTGAGGAATGACGGGCGCTGGGCTGTCGAGGCCTTTCAGAATACGCGGATATCCGAGATGCCTGCTGCCGCACGTACGTCGTGAGTTGCGCGGCGTAAGGCGGCGCCGCGTCCGCGGCAGCCCGGATGGTAGGATGGAGCGAACGGTGAGGTGCGAGAGTGGTTGAATCGGGCGGTCTCGAAAACCGTTGAACCTTTACGGGTTCCGTGGGTTCGAATCCCACCCTCACCGCCAGAACTAGGACGACATCCCATCCCTTTGAGATAAGAGCGATCGCCCTAAGTTCGACGGGCATGGCAACGCTGAAAAGCCCTGCAGGAAGCAAAATCTGCGGTATTCAGGGACATCCGCTGAGGCCGAAGATGCCGGTCCATCTCTAACGGGAACACACCCCAAACGTGTTGCCCGAAGCGCCGGGTACCAGCGATGAGATCGAAAAGGAGAACGTGTACGTCTCGCCACGTTCGAAATCGTGGATGGCCTCGGTTGGCCTACGCCTCGTCGTGCGGGTACCGATGAAACGTCCCATAGATGATCGCATTCGGATTCCCTTCCGCCCGGATCATCATGTCCTCGATCTCGTCTGCCAGCGTTGATCGTGCCGCTCTGTCCGCCAACGGTTCCGCCCCCTCCACACCGAACACGTACATGTCCAACGTGCCTGCCAACACTTCCGCCTTATGCCGGAACTGCTCCGGGTCAGCCGCCCACGTGACGATGTTCGTGAATGCCCCCGCTGCGCCATAGGCTTTTCGGTCGAGCGGCTTCATCTCGACGAGTCCGATCCACAGTTCCGGGTGGATTGGGTCCGTCATCACCAAACCGCCCTCACCCGCTTGCCATCGTCTGCGGTGAACTCCATCAGGTGAGAATCCACCCTTTTCTCATGAACGACTCGGCTCTCGGTCCCCTCTACAGCGAGGTAGCCCGTAGGACCATTAATGGTGAACCGTGCGTTCAGTGCAGGGGGGTAGAGAATGAACTCAAGCATCGCCCATTCGCTACAGAGGTTATCATGCACGATCGCGGATGCTCGCGGCGTGGGCCGAATGTTTATGAGCAGACGTATTTCATGTTGAGGCCCCACACACGCGAGCCGGAACGTGCCGATGCTGTTCTGAAACCGCGGCGATAGCAAGCGCCAGGTATGCAAACTCCTGGATCATCGCCACAGAACTTGTGGAGACGAGCTCCGGCCCGTCGCAGGCGTGCTTGTACCGCTCTTTCAACGTTGGAACGCTGCGGAGGGGTGTTCGGCGATGAAGCGGGTCAGGGTCGCTCCGGCCAGCAGCCGCCGAAGCCGCGGCTCGCTAAACTCGCGGTGCTCCCACCGGCCGGCGCGTTCCCGGAAGAAGTAGGCGACAGTCCGCGGGGGCACCCGTTTCAGCGCCGCATCTCCGAAACCGGCGGCGTCGAATCGGGCCTGAAACGCAAATGTGCGGGCAGCCTCATTGATCACCACGGCGCCCGAGATATCGACATCGAAGTTGTCCGGGTCGCACTGAGCGTTGTTCTCGCGGCACCATGTATCCGACATGAGACTGTCGATGAGATCCGAGAAGAGGCGGCGCTGCGCATCGCCGGCATACGGATAAATCGGCGTGGAGCGGTTGCGCTGTAAATCCAAAACCGTCAGATGCAGCGGATGAACGGACATAAAGTGAATCTCGCTGCCACGAAGGATGAGGCAATCGGGTCCGATAAACCCGAGTATGCCGCCGGAGAGCGCCGTCTCGAACCCGAGTTTCGCGGACAGGACGATGACGCACCCGGCGGAAGGGGTGTCGTGGGTGTCAATGAAAACACGTCCATCATGCTCGCGAATTGAGAGTGCGGAGCCGAGGCAGTCCTCCGGAACCGAGCCCTGAAACAAAGCAGTAGCGGTGCGCACCTCTCCGCGGCGAATGTCGCCGGTCTGGAGATCATAGCGGACGACGTACAGGGGCCGTTTGAGCATCCCCGAGCCGTCGTCCACGTAATAGGAGATGAGAAACGGATCGTCGTTCGAGACCGCGTAGCTGGTAATGGGCCGCGCCAACTCGGACGACGAGAACGCCTCGACCGGGATGTTCGCGGCCTGCAGCGCACTGCGAAGGGTTTCCCCGGCGGGGGCAGCGGTTACGGTCAGGAAAAGCAGGAGCGCCGCCGTCCGGAGCATGATCACGCCATGCAGTTCAGCAGGATCACCTGCGGACCCCACTCCATCAGGCGCACAACATTCAGCGACGCGGGCCGAACTTCAAAGCGGTGGATCAAATCCAGCGGCATACCCAGAAAATGGACCAGCGCGGCGCGAATCGCATCGGCATGCGTGAAGCAAGCTATGATCTCATCCGGGTGGCCGGCAGCCAGGCGCATCAGCTCGTCCACCATGCGCGCCTGCACCTCCAGCATCAGCTCGCCGTGCGGCGCGCGCGTGGCGCTGCGAAAGGTGTTGTACATGCGCCACTCCTGCCGCTGGTTCAGGTCATCGAGCGTGTGGCCCGACCAGTCTCCGAAATCCACTTCGCTCAGCGCCGGCGACTGCTGGATTTCGAGTCTCAGATGCGCCGCCGTCGGCCGCGCCGTCTCCATCGCGCGCTCGAGCGGGCTGCTGTACAACGCGGCGATTTTCCAGCGCGCCAAGCGCTGCGGAAGCTCCTCGGCCTGCTTCCGCCCGATCTCGTTCAGGTGCACGCCCGGAAGCCGGCCGGTGATCTGCTTCCCGACGGCGTCTGTCAGCCCGTGGCGGATCAGTATGAAGGTGGTCATCCGCTTTCCATTGTTCGGCATCAAGTCACGGGGGCGCAACGTGATGCAGCCCATGT
Organism: Bryobacteraceae bacterium; assembly: GCA_035653295.1. Lineage (GTDB taxonomy): Bacteria > Acidobacteriota > Terriglobia > Bryobacterales > Bryobacteraceae > DASRCB01. The sequence goes on along the minus strand of DASRCB010000175.1, from coordinate 10,445 downwards.
GCCGCAAAAAACACTGAAACGGTCGAACCTAAGTAGCGTCCCAGGTTAGGAAGTAGCCGTAACAACGATAAACGAATGAAACTGGCCATTTTCGGTCTGTCGATCAGCTCGTCCTGGGGCAATGGACATGCGACCCTTTGGCGCGGGCTCGTGCAGGCAATGGTCAGACGCGGTTATGAAGTGCACTTTTTCGAGCGCGACGTCCCCTGGTACGCGCAGCACCGCGATCTGACGGAGATCGATGGCGGGCGGCTCCATTTATATTCCGACTGGCAGGCCATCCTCCCGCTGGCGCGAGCCGTGCTGAAGGACGCCGACGTCGGAATGGTCACCTCCTACTGCCCGGATGGAGTGCCCGCCACCGATTTGGTAACCCAGTCGAACGCCCGCGTGCGCTGTTTCTATGACCTCGACGCACCGGTCACACTGCATCGCCTGCAGTCCGGCGAGCCCGTCGAGTACATCGGTCCGCGACGGCTGCGCGACTTCGACCTCGTACTCAGTTATACCGGCGGCCGGGCGCTCGAAGACCTTCGCTCGCTTCTGGGCGCCCGAAATGTCGCGCCGCTCTATGGCAGCGTCGACCCCGGCGTACACCGCCCCGCTCCGGCCATGGACTGCTTCCGCGCGGATATGTCGTATCTGGGCACGTTCGCCGCCGATCGCCAGGCCACGCTCGAAAAGCTCTTCATCGAACCGGCGCGCCGTGTCCCGAATCGCCGCTTCGTCATGGGCGGTGCAATGTACCCCCAGGAATTTCCGTGGACGAATAACATCTATTTCGTCCGCCACCTTGCTCCCGAGGAACACGCCTCGTTTTACTGTTCGTCGAAGGTGACCCTGAACATCACGCGCGCGGCGATGGCCGAAATGGGTTACTGTCCTTCCGGGCGCCTGTTCGAGGCCGCTGCCTGCGGCACTCCCGTGCTCAGCGACTGGTGGGAGGGCCTGGATCAGTTCTTCACCCCCGGCTCGGAGATCCTCGTCGCGCACGATACCGAAGATGCACTCGCTGCCCTCGACCTCTCCGAGGGCGAACTGCAGGCCATAGGCCGCCGCGCACGCGAGCGCGCTCTGGACGAACACACCGCCGACCACCGGCTGCGCGATTTCGAGCGCATTCTGGAGGAGCAAGCCGTCGAGGTCTGACTTATGTGGGGCATCATTCCCGCAGCAGGAGTGGGCAGCCGCATTCAGCCGCTGGCCTTTTCCAAAGAGCTTCTGCCGGTCGGATGCCGCGTCGATGGGGGGGCCGAGCGTCCCCGCGCTGTCAGCGAGTACCTGGTTGAGCGCATGGTCATCGCCGGCGCCGACCGGATTTGCTTCGTCATCTCACCGGGCAAGTCCGACATCCTCGAATACTACAGCGGCCGAGCCTATGGGGCCGATATCTGCTACGCCGTGCAGCCGCAGGCCGCGGGTCTTTGCGATGCCCTGTTTCGCGCCCTGCCCATGATCCACCCCGAAGAGCACGTGGCCATCGGTCTGCCGGACACGGTGTGGTTTCCGGAGAACGGACTTTGCGAGTTGCCGGACGGCATTCTCTCCTTCCTGCTCTTTCCGGTCGATCAGCCGGAGCACTTCGACGCCGTCGTCACAGCGGACGATGGCCGCGTGCTGGAGATCCAGGTGAAGCAGCGTCACGCACGCAGTCACTGGATCTGGGGCGCGTTTAAGATGCCGGGGAACATTTTTCATGAACTGCACGCGCTGTGGCGGCAGCCGGACCGCGGCGACGAGTACATGGGAACCCTGGTGAACGCCTGGCTGGCGCGCGGCGGTATCGCCTGCGGCGTGCGCGCGGGAACCGCTTACGTGGACGTCGGCACCCTGCACGGGTATCGCGAGGCCATTCAGTTGCTGAGCCGCCGCGCCGACGATGTTGGCGAGGGGCAACTGGTCGCGGGAGGACGATAACGCGTGGACCGTGACGACCAGTCCGGGACCGCGCCTGATTCGAAGCCGCTGGTGTGCATCGATCTCGATGGCGTGCTCAACACCTACGACGCCTGGGTTGCACCCGAGTTCTTCCATCCACCCCGCCCCGGGGCGCGGGAGTTCCTGCAAAGCCTGCACCACTCCGGCTATCGTATTTGTGTGTTTACATGCCGCTGGTGGGAATGGGTGCAAACCTGGCTGGAGCAGAACGGAATGGCCGAGTTCGTCGAGTCGGTGACGGACAGGAAACCGCCCGCCGACGTTTACGTCGACGATCGCGCCGTCTGTTTCACCGGCGATTACAGCGAGACCCTCGAGCGTATCCGCCGCTTCCGTCCCTTTTGGGAGAAGGTGGCATGATCGCGTATCGCAACGTCACGCGAACGGTGCGCACAGCGGACGTTCTCGCGCACGCCGAAGACCCGCTTACTTTTCTCATCGAATTCGGCGAGATCGAGGCGGCGCTGGCCGACCGGCTCTGCCCCACTCGCGACACGCTGCGCCCAAAACTGACGCGCATGCGCGAGGTCTCGCGCGAAGCGGCCCGTGCGTACGTAACCGGTCACGGAGACATCCGTCGCGCGCTCGGACGCCTGCGGCTGCCCGAGACCATCGAGGTTTCCGTTCCCGAAGGGTATGCCTGGTACGGGCTCTCGCCGAGCGCATACGTTGCCGCCGCGGAGCGATTCTGGCGTGCGCGTCAGCCACTGCGCGCTGTGGTGATTGGCATTCGTGGCATCGGCACGAGCCTGAGCGCGGTGGTTGCCGCTGTGCTTGAACAATACGGATGCACCGTGGATTCCTACACGGTTCGGCCGCACGGGCATCCCTTCTATCGCGAGGTACGGTTCAGTGACGAGCTCCGCAACGCGCTGCTCGGTTTCCCCGGCGCCTTCTACGTCGTCGTGGACGAAGGGCCGGGTCTCAGCGGATCTTCGTTCGCTTCCGTCGCTCAGGCCCTTTGGGCCGCCGGCATCAGCGACGACCGGATTGTACTGATGCCTTCGTGGGAGCCCGATGGCAGCGGCTTCGTGTCCCGCGGCGCGGAGGCGCGCTGGCGCATTCACGATAAATACCCCGCCTCCTGCGCAATGCCCGCCGAGGCGCTGATCGATTTATCCGCAGGCGCGTGGCGCGAGATCTGCTTCACCAGCGAAGCAGATTACCCCGCCGTCCAGCCGCAGCATGAAGTCCGCAAGTACCTCTGCCACGCCGATGGTCCGCTCAGCGTCATTCGCTTCGCGGGCCTCGGGTGCTACGGGCGCGAAAAGCTGGACCGCGCTCGGCTGCTGGCCGCGGCCGGCTTTTCGCCTGCCCCCGTTTCGCTCGAGAACGGCTGGCTGAAACTGCCCTTCGTGCAGGGTCGGCCGATGAGAGCCCCCGATGCTGACGACGGCATCCTCGACGTGATGGCCCGCTATCTCGCGTTCCGCAGGAAAGCGTTCGCCCTTGGGCGGCCCGCCGGCCGCGATGAACTGGTGCAGATGATTCGCGCCAACACCGGAATCGAAGCGCCGGAACCGCCGAAAGCCGAAGCAACCATCGTGGACGGGCGCATGATGCCTCACGAATGGATTGCTCGAGCCACCGGCGAGCCAATCAAGGTCGACGCCCTCGATCACGGCGACAATCATTTCTATCCAGGTCCGGCCGACATCTGCTGGGACCTGGCCGGCGCGATGATCGAGTGGCGTCTCGACGACCGCCGCCGCTCGCGGCTGCTGCGCCGCTACGTTCAGCATTCCGGGGATACGAAAGCCGGCGAGCGCCTGCCGTTCTACCTGCTGGCGTACACAGCGTTCCGCATCGGCTACACCAGTCTCGCGGTCATGGCGCTTCCCCAGTCATCGGACGATCGCATGCGCTTCGAGCAGCTGCAGCGCGAATACCGCGCGGTAATGGAACGCGAGTCGCAGCAGCTCCTGGCCTTTTCATGAAGGACTCACATGATTGCTGAAATGAGCACCGAAGAAATCCGGGCCCGCGTGGAACAGCTCGGTCCCTGGTTTCACAATATGAATCTTCGCGGCGTGCGCACCGCGCCGCAGCATTTCCTCGGCGACTATCCCGCCATCAAGTGGCGCTCCTTCGCCGACGCCATCCCGCGCGACCTGCGCGGCCGCACCGTGCTGGATATCGGGTGCAACGCGGGGTTCTACTCCATGGAGATGAAGCGCCGTGGCGCAGACCGCGTGCTCGGCGTCGATTTCGATGACGACTACCTGGCCCAGGCGCGCTTTGCCGCGGAGGTAAACGGCCTCGACATCGAGTTCCGGCGCCTGTCCGTCTATGATGTCGCGCAGCTCCGTGAGAAGTTCGACGTGGTCCTGTTCCTTGGCGTCCTGTATCACCTGCGCCACCCGCTGCTTGCGCTCGACCTGCTGCACGAGCACGTGGTCCGGGATCTTCTGGTCTTCCAGTCGCTGATGCGCGGCAACGCGGAACTCGGGCAGTTCCGCTCCGACTACCACTTCTGGGAAACCGACATTTTCGATGACCCGCGTTTTCCGCGCATGTACTTCATCGAAGAGCGCTACTCGCAGGACCCCACCAACTGGTGGATTCCGAACCGCGCGTGCGCTGAGGCCATGCTGCGCAGCGCCGGTTTCGACATCGTCGCCCATCCCGAGGCGGAGGTTTATCTCTGCCGCCGCCGCGAACTTGCGGACGGCGCCCAGGCGGTTTACCCGGCCAGGGGGAACACGGCCGCATGATCGAAGCGGCAATGATCTGGAATGAGCCCAATAACATGTCGCACTGGGATTTCGAGATCGATCCCCAGTGGGACCAGTTCGCGCGCATGGTCAACCTCGCCAGCGACGCGATTCACGCCGAGCGGCCAGGTCTGACCCGCGTGCTGGGCGGAATCTCGCCCATCGACGCCAACTTCATCGACCTGATGAAATCGAAATGCGTTCTGAGCCACGTCAACGTGGTTGCGGTGCACGGGTTTCCGCTCGACTGGAATCACTGGCAGATCCACGAATGGCCGGACAAGCTCGAAGAGATCCGCGCCGTGACCGATCTGCCGCTCTGGGTATCGGAAGTGGGCGTGTCCACTTTCGGCGCCGAGGAGGTCCAGGAATGGGGGCTGAGGCGCACGGCCGAATTGCTCATCGGCCGGGTTCCGAAGATCCACTGGTACAGCCTCTACGACCTGCCCCGCGCATGGCCGGCCACTACGCGGCACCGCGAAGCGGAGGGCTCGTCGTACTACCGGCACTTCTACATGGGGCTCTTAAAGGAGGACGGCACGCCCAAACTGTCGGCAAAGATCTTCCACGAGTTCGCGCCGGACATGGGCATCTGCCAGTGGTTCCATTTCGAGGACCATCGACTCGATGACGCGGTTAACCGCCTGCGGCGACTGGGCGTCAAATATCTGCGGACCGGCATCAGCTGGGCGGACAGCTTCCGGCCCGATGCGGAGGCGTGGTTCGACCGGCAGATGAAGGCGCTGGAGGGCTTCGACGTAACGGTGACATTCTGTTTTACCCCCGAACATTGCGGCGTGCGCCCGCATTACACCAGCCCACCGACGCACCCGGAGCAGTTCGCCGAATTCTGCGGCCGCATGATCCGGCGTTATGCCTGATCCCATCCTTCTGGTGGTGGCGCATGCTGATGACGAAGTCATCGGCGCGGGGGCATGGCTCGCCCGGCTTCCGGATGATCAGAAGCCCCGGGTGACCATTGCCTACATCACCGACAGCGCCCCGGAAAATCCCTGGTTCGCCCGCGAAGCCGGGTTCGCCACCCGCGACGAGTACGCCGCGGCGCGCCGGTCCGAGCGCGATGCCGCGCTGCAAATCGCCGGCATTTCTCCCGGTCAATGCCGCGATTTCGGATTTGGCGATCAGCAAAGCTTTCGCAATTTGGTCGAAATTACGAGCCGGATTTCGAAGCTTGTCGACGAGCTGCGGCCCTCCGTTATCCTGACCCACCCCTACGAAGGGGGCCACCCCGACCACGATTCCGCCGCGTTCGCGGTTCGTCAGGCGGCCACCGCCGGGAATGTGCAGGTGAGGGAATTCACGTCGTACCACGCTGCTCCACAAGGACTTGAAACCGGCCGATTCCTTCCCTTCCCGGGCAGCCCGGAGCACGTTCTTACGCTGACCGAGGCCGAGCGCGCGCTCAAACGGTCCATGTTCGCATGTCATCGGACCCAGGCTCGCGTGCTGGCGTGGTTTGACATCGCCGAGGAGCGTTTTCGGCCAGCCCCGGACTATGATTTCACTCGACCGCCACACCCCGGGACACTGCATTATGAATCGCTTGACTGGGGGATTACCGGTGAGATGTGGCGGGCTCACGCTGCTGAGGCACTCGAATTGCTTGCTGCTGGATGCACATCATGCCCTTAACCGTTATCAGCGTGGCGTACCCCCTGACGCCCGTCGGTCCTGATGCTGTGGGCGGCTCCGAGCAGATCCTGACGCTCATCGATTCAGCGCTCGTGCGCGCAGGACACCGGTCCATCGTGGTTGCCTGCGAAGGCTCAGACCCTCAGGGAACTCTGGTTCCGACCCCGAAATGGGATGGCGACCTCACCGAGGAAGTGCGCTCCTGGGCGCAGGAACACCATCGCATCGCAATCGCCGAGGCGCTGCGCCGCTGGGACGCGGACATCGTGCACATGCACAGCCTCGATTTCTACGCCTACATGCCGGCGGGGGACGTTCCCGTGCTCGCGACGCTGCATCTGCCGCCCTCGTGGTATCCATCCGAGGTCTTCCATTTCCAGCGCTCGAACTGGTTTGTCAACTGCGTGTCCCGCAGCGAGGCGGAGGCTTGCCCGCCGGGGGCGCGCACTCTGCCGCCCATCGAGAACGGGGTGGATATCGACCGGTTAACGGCCAACCTGCGCAAGTGCGATTACGCCCTGGCGCTCGGTCGAATCTGTCCCGAGAAGGGTCTGCACCTTGCGCTCGAAGCCGCCGAGCGGGCCGGGATGCCGATGCTGCTGGCCGGCGAAGTGTTCAAGTATGAATCGCACGTGGAGTATTTCAACAGCGAGATCATGCCACGATTGAGCGAGACGCGTCGATTCATTGGAGCGGCCGGGCTGCGCGCCAAGCGACGGCTGATGACCAAGGCGCGGTGCCTGCTGGTGCCGAGCCTCGTCTCCGAAACAAGCTCGCTGGTGGCCATGGAGAGCATGGCCTGTGGCACGCCAGTGATCGCCTTCCCCAACGGCGCCCTGCCGGAAATCGTCGAGCACCGCGTAACCGGATTCATCGTGAACAGCGTCGATGAGATGACCACGGCCCTGAGAGCCGTTCGCGAGCTTGATCCCGAGGCCTGCCGCCGCGCGGCGCGAGAGCGCTTCTCAGCGGAGCGGATGACCTCGCGTTACCTGCGACTGTACGAGGAGCTGATACGACGATGCATGCTGGCGCGGAATACGAAGAAGGAACTGACCGCGCGAGTGTCCTCGATCTGGGAGCTGCAGGCCGAGCAGCCTCCCGCATAAGCACGACAGAGATCATCGATTCGTTCGCGGCGCTCGAGAGTCTGCGCGCCGAGTGGGCCGGCCTGCGGCGCCGCGCTGCCGTGAACTCGCCGTTTCAATCGCCGGAGTGGCTGTTGTCCTGGTGGCCGTGTCTGGGCAGCGGTGAGTTGTTCACCGTTTGCGTGCGGCAGAGCGGGCGTCTGGTCGGGCTTGCCCCCATGTTCATCCTCTGGTGGAATGGACGGCGGCAGGTTACCTTTATCGGAAACGGCGTCACCGATCAACTCGGGTTTATTGTCGATCGTGCGTGCGCACGGGAGGCGGCCATGGCGATTCTCGAGGCCATCGCCGAGCAGCGGGAGCGCTGGGACCTCTGCGATCTGCAGGATTTGCCGCCGAGCGCCGTGCTGGCGCGCATGTCTCCGCCCGCGCCGCTCTGTTATGAACGGCGCGATCAGTATGTCTGCTGCTCCGTTCCGCTGCCGGGTTCGACGGAGGAGTTCGCCGCCAACCTGCCGCACGGCCTGCGGCGGAATCTGCGGCGGTACCGCGAGAAGCTGGAACAGTGCGGGCGAGTAACGTTTGAAACGTCGGACGACAAATCCGTCACCGAGCACATCGAAGCCCTGATGCACCTGCATCGCGAGCGGTGGCGCGCCAAGTGCGACAGCGACGGGATGCTCGGCGCGGACAATATCGAGCGCTTTCACCGGACGGCGGCGCTGGCGCTCTACAGGGCGAAGGTGGCGCGCCTGCATGCCCTGCGGCTGGACGGCCGCATCGTCGCTTCGGTCTATGCTCTGCTGGAAGGTGAGCGGGCCTGCAGCTATCTGGGAGGCTTCGATCCGGCGCTGGAAGCATTCAGCCCCGGAAGCCTGATTCTGGATTACGCCATGCGCCAGTCCATTGCGGAGGGGGCGCGGGAGTTCGACTTCCTGCGAGGCGAGGAACCGTATAAGCTGGCCTGGGGAGCGCAGCGGTGCCGCAGCTGGCGCCTGTTGCTATGGCACAACGAAGATCATCGGCCGGCATAAAACGCTACACCGACTACGATCCGTTCGCCTGGCTTTACACCAACTACTGGGGAGACGAGTTCCACCGGCAGGCCATCCCGGCGCTGGACCGGCTGCTGCTGGAGCGAGTGCCGCCGCCCGCGGCGATTCTCGACCTGTGCTGCGGCGACGGACGCATCACCACCGAACTGGCGCGGCGCGGATACAGGATGACGGGACTGGACGGCTCCGAGGAGATGCTGACCTACGCCCGCCAGCGGGCTCCCAGGGTCCCGTTTCTACTCGGCGATGCCCGCGCATTCGAGTTGCCCGTGCAGTTCGACGCCGTGATCTCGACTTTCGATGCGCTCAATCACATCATGACCAAACGCGAGCTTCAGGCGGTGTTCCGCCGCGTATTCGCGTGTCTCGCGCCCGGAGGCTGGTTCGGCTTCGATCTGAACCGCGAGGAAGCCTATCAGAACCTGTGGGTGCGCACGGCCAACAGCGTGGACAAGACCACGGTCAGCATCGCGCGCGGATCATACAACCCTCGCCGGCGGATTGCCAGCTGCGAGGTGACGCTGTTCCGGCACAACGGCCTGTGGCAGCGCTCGGATTTCACGCTCACCCAGAAGTACCACCCGCCTGCCGGTGTGGTCGAGACGCTGCACGGGGCAGGATTCGAACAGGTAGAAGAACTGGACGCGCGCGCCGATCTCGGCATGACCGGCGAGATCGGCGTGGGCCGAAGTTTTTTCCGCGGACGTAAGCCGGCGTGATGGCGGCCGCAGCCCTAGGGCCTGCGCCGGCGGGCCGCGGTCCTGGGCTTCTGCTGAGCCGGCGTTGGATCGGGGTCGAGGGCGATGTCGATCAGCTCGCCCTGTTCCTGAGTGTGGCGCTTCAGCGAGCCGGCTGAGGGGCTGGCGCTTTCGGGGCGGCCCACGTAGCGGACACCGGCCAACTGCTCCTGCACGAATCGCCACGCGCCCATATTGCGCGGTTCTTCCTGTACCCAGACCAGATCCACGCCCGCTGGGTACGCGCTCAGAGCCTGCTTCAGCTCGGCTTCGGGGAAGGGGTAGATCTGCTCCAGGCGAAGGATGGCGACGTCTTCGATCTTCCGCTGCTCACGGCTGGCCAGCAGGTCGTAATAAAGCTGCCCGCTGCACAGCAGGACGCGGCGCACCCTGGATTCATCGGTGATGGTCCGATCAGCCACTACCTCCTGGAAGCGGCCGCTGGTGAACTCGTCGGCGACCGATACCGCGCGCGGGTGCCGCAGCATGCGCTTGGGCGTGAAGATGATCAGCGGCTTGCGCATGCCGCGCCGATCAGCGCCGCCGTACATCTGGCGCCGCAGCAGATGGAAGTACTGCGCCGGCGTGCTGCAGTTCGCTACCTGCAGGTTGTTCTCGGCGCAGAGCTGCAGCCATCGTTCCATGCGCGCGCTGGAATGCTCCGGGCCCTGTCCTTCGTACCCGTGCGGCAGCAGCAGGACCAGGCCGCTGGGCTGGTTCCACTTCGATTCGGCGCTGGCGATGAACTGATCGATCATGATCTGCGCGCCATTTGCAAAGTCGCCGAACTGCGCTTCCCACAGCACCAGGCTTAGCGGATCGGCCACGCTGTAGCCGAACTCGAAGCCCATTACGGCGTACTCACTGAGCGAGCTGTCCCAGACGTTGAAGGGGGCCTGGCGCGGGCTCAGATGCTGCATGGGTATGTAGGAACGACCGTCTTCGTAGTCGTAATATTCGAGGTGCCGCTGGCTGAAGGTGCCGCGCGAGCTGTCCTGGCCGCTGAGACGCACGGGCGTGCCTTCGAGCACGAGGCTTCCGAAGGCGAGGGCCTCGCCCGTAGCCCAGTCGAAGGGGCCGCCCGCGATACCCTGACGCCGCTTTTCGAGCAGGGCTTTCAGCTTCGGATGCACATGGAAATCCGCGGGGAAGGTAGTGATCCCGTTGAGCACGCGCTCGAGCACCTGCGGGGAAACAGCGGTTTCCGGCAGCACCGGTCCGGTTTCAATATCCACGGCGGCGAGATCGCCCGGCTCGTAC
>DASRCB010000174.1:0-94583 GCA_035653295.1 Bryobacteraceae bacterium | reverse complement strand
GCGCCCGCCTCCACGCAGGTTCTCATGCCGATCGGTGCGCGCGATCTGCCACGCCGGAGCGATGCCGAACAGCAGCCCGCAAATGATGGCGAGAATGCCGGTGAAGAGCAGGACCAGTCCGTCGAGACGAGGCTCGAGCCCATTCACCGCCGCTTCGGGAGCGATCAGCAGCAGCAGGCGCATGCCTCCCCACGCCACGGCGAGGCCGGCAATGGCCCCGACAATCGCGAGCACAAAGCTCTCCTGCACTGTCCCGCGCAGCAACTGCCAGCGGCCCGCGCCCAGAGCCGCGCGAACGGCGATCTCGCGCCCGCGCCCGGAGGCGCGAGCGATCATCAGCCCGGCGATGTTCGAGCACGCGATCAGCAGAACGAAGCCCACCGCGCCCAGCAGAATGAGCATGGGCTGTTTGGTGTCGCCGGCGACGAAATCGGTCATTCGCACGGCAAACATGCCCCAGGCCGAATCGCGCGCATAAGCCGCGGCCTGGTTGTTTCCGCTGCGCTCGCGAGCGGCGAGCACGTGAATGAGTGCGTTCGCCTGCGCGAACGATACGCCCGGCTTCAGACGAGCCACGGCGTTGTAGCTTTCGTTGAAGCGATTGCCCTCGTCGTATTCGGAATTCGCGAGCCCCAACGGGGCCCAGACTTCGGCCTCCTTCGGCCAGCGAAAATCGGGGCCCATCACGCCGATAATCCGGTAGGGTTTCTGATTCAGCTCGATGACGCGGTTGAGGACGCCAGGATCGCGGCCGAATAGGCGCACCCAGGTGCTCCAGGCGAGCACGACGACGTTGTTCGCCTCCGGCCGGTCTTCGGCGCGCGTGAAGGCGCGGCCAAGGCGGGGCTTCGCGCCGAAGACGTCGAACCATTCCACCGAAACCGTGGCGCCCTGCAGGCGCTGTGGCGCGCCCGCGCCGGTGTAGTTGAAATCCATGTTGGACATGAGCGCGGCGTGCTCGAACACCTGCCGGCTGCGGTGCATGTCCTCGAAATCGGGAACGGATACGCCGATGCTCTTCAGATTCAATTTGTCGTAATTGACGCGTTCCGCAATCACGCGCTCGGGGTGCGACATGCCCGGCGGATTTAACAGGACCTGATTCACCAGGCTGAAGATCGCGGTATTGGCGCCGATGCCCAGCGCAAGAGCGGCGATCGCAGTAATGGTAAAGGCGGGTGTTCTCGCCAGAGTTCGAAAGGTGTGGCGGAGCGGCAGCGTCATCGGCAACCTCTCGCAGTATTACGGGGCCGTACGCCCGAGGGTTCCCGGCAATGTCAGCGGCAGCGGCTCAGAAATGAAAACGGATGATGCCGGTGAACTTCAGCACGGCGAAAATGACGATCAGGAGAAGAAAGACGAGCCTTTTGAGGATCTGGCCACGGGTCTTCGGGCCCCCGATGAACTCGTACCACGGGCGCGTTTTTTCTTCCCTGTACTCGCCATCCAGGAGCATTTCGCCAGCTTTGACCTGCTAAAGACATTATGCGATACTGGACCCGACAGTTTAGGGGTGACAGTCTTCCCTCCCGCGTCCCGTATTCCCTCACCGCGGCCGGTTCTGCTTCTTCCCGAACTCGTTAGTCAGGAGTCAGATCAGTGAAACTTTTCGTAGGAAATCTCCCTTACGCCGCCAGCGAAGCCGATGTCGAACGGTTCTTCTCTGATGCGGGCGTAACGGTGGACAGTGTGAATATCATGCGCGATCGCTTCAGCGGGGCGCCGCGCGGATTCGGATTCGTTGAAATCCAGAACGAGCAAAGCGCCAATCAGGCCATTCAGGCGTGCAACGGCCGGGATCTGATGGGCCGCTCTCTGGTGGTCAACGAAGCGCGGCCGATGGTCCCGCGGGAACGCGAGGGTGGCGGCGGCCGGGGCGGTTTCGACCGCGGCAACGGCGGACAGCGCCGGGGCGGCGGCGGATATCGGGACCGCTGAGTTTGGGTTCAATTCCAAAAAGGTGAACGGGCCGGACCGAGTGTCCGGCCCTTCGTGTTTTTGGGCTTCTAAAAGCTGCCGCGGGCGCGGGCCGCGGCTGCCCGGCGCGAGCCGTCGATGATGGTGTCGGCAATCTGGCGCGGGTTGTCGATCTGCCGAATTGCCAGACCACCCGCTTCTCCCGCAGTTTCCAGCATCACGTCGCCGACTCCGAGCAGCCTCTGGCCGAAGGTCTGGCGCAGAGTCACATCCTGGATTTTTGCCATGTCCAGCGTGCGGCGCGTCTTAGAAAACAGGCCGGTTTCGTAGGTCAGATGATCGCTCTCCAGGCGGAGCGTGACCAGGCGGCGGCGAATGTGCGCGCGCAGCGGCGGCAGGAAAACCACCAGAGCAAGAGCCGGCAGCCACCGTGGTTTATCGCTGGCGAACTGGAAGTACGCCCAGACTGCGGCGATCAAAACCACGAAAGCCAGAAAGTAGCCGGCCCAGACGGCCTTCATACTGGGGTGGACAACTCGGTCGGGCATGGGAATGCGCCTATTGTACACGGGATGAAACATTGTTAGAGCCGGATGGCATCTTCTTATTGGTATGCCTGCAACCGTTTGGAAAGGGTATCTGAGCTTCGGGCTGGTTTCGTTCCCGGTCCGCCTGTACGCTGCCGCGCGGCCGGAGACGGTGCATTTCCACATGCTGCATGCGAAAGACGATTCGCGGGTGAAAGAGGTCTGGTACTGTGCCGAGGAGGACAAGCCGATCAGCCGGGATGAAATCGTCAAGGGCTATGAATACGAGAAGGGCCAATACATCGAGGTAACGAGCGAGGACCTGGAGAAGATCGCGCCCCCGACGGCGACGGTGATGGAGATCCAGCAGTTCGTCAAGGCCGGCGAGGTGGACCCGATTTTCCTCGAAAAGTCCTACTATGTTGCGCCGGAAGAGGCCGTGAGCAAGCCCTACGGCCTGCTGCTCACGGCGATGTCGGATACGAAGATGTACGCCATCGCGAAGGTGACCATGCACGGCCGCGAGCACGTCGTCATCATTCGGCCCACCGGAAAAGGGATGGTGTTGCACACCATGTACTACGTGGACGAGCTGCGCGCGGCCAATCAGTCCGGCGGGGAGGCCAAGGGCGGGTTCAGCGCGAAGGAGGTGGACATGGCGAAGAAGCTCATCGACACGCTGGCCGCGCCGTTCAAGCCCGCCGAGTATCACGATACGTATCGAGAGAACGTGGAGAAGCTCATCGAGGCCAAGCAGAAGGGACGCCGGCTGCCGACGGTCAAGCAGCCGAAACCCGCGCCGGTCGTGGATATGCTGGAGGCGCTGCAGCGGAGTCTGAAGGCCGCCGGGGCGGGGAAGAAGCCGGCGCCGGCGAAGAAGGCGCGGCGCGCGGCTTAACGGGTGGCGATCAGCGATTTCGTCAGGCCGAGCAGGCGCTCGCGGATAACGAGGGCGCCCGGAAAAAGGCGGGTCAGGTCGGCCGCGCTCAGCAGGCGGATGTCGTTCAAGTAATGCTGGATATAGAACGCGCGGCGGTCGAGCGAGGGGCGGATCAGGGCGGACCAGAGCGTAAATCGGGGCGCCAGCCAGCGCTGAAGGGGCCGGGGCAGCCAGTGCAGGAAGGGTGTCAGCAGATGGGGCTCGACGGGGAACCGGCGATTGGGGGTCTGGACCCAGTAGCGGCGGCCAACGCGCGCGATTTCGGCGGCGAACGCGGCCTGGCGCGCGGGGCTGCCGACGTGTTCGATCACTGAGTTGCTGAAGGCGATATCGAACGCTCCGTCGCGGAACGGCAGGGCGCAGCCATCGCCGATCACCCACTGGAAACCCGGAGCGGGAACAACCCGGTCAGTGTTCAGGAATACAATTCGTGGGGTGACGGGCAGGAGGGACCAGTTCAGAGAGGTCCCGCCGACGTCGAGAATGGTGGTTTCGGGGGTGATCCTGAAGCGCCGGGCGAAGCCACGCATCCGGCGCTCGCGAAAGCGGCGGATGACCTGTTCGAGCAGCTTCTCCACAGCCTGTTCAACATAGCACGCCGGTTATGCACAGGATTTCCACCGGAGGAAATCGGAGCGCGCCGGGCGTTTTTGCACAGGTTTTCCACAGGCGGTTGTGGAAGGGGATTGGAGGCCGATGTGCTTAAACACGAATGCTCACCTTTTGAGGGGTGAGCATCGTGTAAACGCCTGTTTTTACAGGCCCCTGTTCTACCAGGGTGATGTTCATGGGAGAATCAGATTCGACGGAAACGCAACCGTCAAAACCTGTTTGTGATTGGATGATAGGGCTTCGATGATAACCCCGTCAAGCGGAAAATCCCCGCTGTGGAAATCGCTTCCAAGGCCCTGCAACGAAGCGGTTTGCGATCGAGGAGCAAAACGCCTCGTCAGTGGAAAGCTGTGGAAAAGGCCATCGCGCGCGGGCCGATTCCGACTGCAGGCCCATGCAACGCTTGAGGTTATTTGTCGACGAGATGGAGAACCACCATCGGCTCGTCAGCATTCTGTGAGCCAAAGCGCCGGCTGAGAACTTTTACGGCGCCGAACAATAGGCCCGAGAACAGGCAGAACAGGAGCAGGATTCCGGCCAGTTCAAATCCGGCAAGCACCATCTTCACAGCGCTTTGCGGCGAGATCCTGAGCGGCAGAGGCTGGTTGGCGGCGACCTCGGCGTGGTATCCCACGGCGGTAAGCAGGCGGTTGGCGGCCTGAGGATCAGGCGCTCCGAATAGTAGCGCTACCAGCGGTCCGTCGCGCCGAACCGCCGCGCCGGGGACCTTCGACAGTTCGGCTGCCTGACGCCGGGCCATGCTGGGCGTGGGATAGGAAAACAGCGCCAGGGTCTCTTCTGCGTGGCCCGCGCGATAGCGGGCGATCTCAGCCTCGGGGCTGAACTGGAACGCCACGGCCGCGGGCGGAACCCGGGGCAGGAAGGCTGCCAGACTGTCAGGGCCAAGGACGTACCGCTGGGAACCGGCGATCTGCCCTGTCCTGGGCATCCAACCCGGGAGCATCGGATAGGGACCGCGGTACAGCTTCGGGAGATTGCCGGCCTGCGCGGTCAGTTCGGGCGCCGTTGGACATTGGCCGGTGCACGTCAGGACGTAGTTGCCGTCGAGGATCGCCCCGGCGCCGATTGCCTGAGCGGCGGCGAACGCGCCCGTGGGGTCGCGGAACTGGTATGCGGTGATGGTGGTCGGGCCGTAGGCGGCCTGTTCGGCGGCAGTCAGGCCGTATTCGGCCGCCAGTGCCTGGCCGGGCGGGAAGGCGGCCGGCTGTACTGCTGTCCGGGGTGTTGGACCGAGATGATCAGGCAACAACGCGGCGTCGGTGAAGCCGACCGCAAGAGCACAACACGCCAGGCGGGCTACGAGCCCGCCGCAGGCTGGGAGCCTGCCCCACATTACGCTGCGCCGCAGCATTTCTTGTACTTCTTTCCGCTGCCGCAGGGGCAGGGGTCGTTGCGGCCGGCTTTCTTTGCCGCGATTACCGGCTTTTTGGCGGTGCTGCTCTTTTCCCCGCCGACGAACTGCAGCGCTTCCATTTCCTTATCCTTCTTGCGCTGGATGTTGCGGGTCAGGTCCTGCACGATGCTTTGGGCGGCGCGTTTCTGATCGCCGTTGCCGTTGGCGTGCTCGGCCGGTTGCTCCTCTTCCTCGTCTTCCTCTTCGTCCTCGCCTTCAGGGGCGAAGGGGAGAACCGGACGGGCATGACCATCACCGTTCTCGAGGGCGTAGCCTTCCGGCGCGCGCTCGCCGGGCTCGGCCACCTGCATAAACGACAGATAGCGGATGCTCTCGTCCTCGATGCGGTCCATCAGTTCCTCGAACATCGTGTACGACTCCTTCTTGTACTCGATGAGCGGGTCCTTCTGACCGTAGCCGCGGAGGCCGATGCCTTCCTTGAGGTGGTCCATCGACAGCAGGTGATCTTTCCACTGCTGGTCGATGACATTAAGCATGATGATGCGCTCGGCCTGGCGCATCATTGGCGCTCCGATGAGTGCTTCTTTCTCCTCGTAGCGTTTGACGATCAGGTCGTAGACGGCGGCTTCGATTTCCTGCCGGTTCATCTGCGCGTAGTCTTCGGTTCGGAGCTGCACGCCGAAGGCGGTGAGCACGTCGGTTTGCAGTCCGCTGTAGTCGTACTCGCTGGGGTGGATCTTTTCCGGGCAGCGGATGTCGATGAAGGAGGAAACAATGCCGCTGATAATGTCGAGAACCCGCTCCTTCTGATCGGCGCCTTCGAGCAGGCCGCGGCGCATCGCATACACCGCCTGGCGCTGCTTGTTCATCACGTCGTCATATTCGAGCAGGTGTTTACGGGCGGCGAAGTTCTGCGCTTCGACTGCCTCCTGCGCGGCGCGGATTCGTTTGGTGATGAGACCCGACTCGATGGGCACATCCTCTTCCATGCCGAGGCGCAGCATCAGGTTTTGCATGCGCTCGCCGCCGAAGATGCGCATCAGGTCGTCCTGCAGCGAGAGATAGAAGCGCGCGCTGCCGGGATCGCCCTGGCGGCCGGAACGGCCGCGGAGCTGATTGTCCACGCGGCGGGACTCATGGCGCTCGGTGCCCACGATGTGCAGCCCGCCGAGGCGGATCACTTCCTCGCGCTCCGGCTCGGTTTCGGCTTTGTAGCGGGCGTATACGGCGTCCCATTCGGCCTTTTCCGGAGTGCCCGAGGCGCTGATCTGGAGCGCGTCGGGGTCCTTGCCGGCTTTCCGGAGGTGCTCCTTGGCCATGAATTCCGGGTTGCCGCCGAGCAGGATGTCCGTGCCGCGGCCGGCCATGTTGGTGGAGACGGTGACCGCGCCCTTACGGCCGGCCTGAGCCACGATGGTCGCTTCACGCTCGTGATTCTTGGCGTTCAGCACCTCGTGCCTGACGCCCATCTTCTTCAAGATGCCGGAGAGCTTTTCCGACTTGGCGACAGACACGGTGCCCACCAGCACCGGCTGCCCCTTTTCGTTGAGCGACTTGATTTCCCTGGCGGCGTTGCGGAACTTCTCTTCTTCGGTGCGATAGACGATGTCCTGATGTTCCTTGCGCAGCAAGGGGCGATTGGTGGGAATCACCATGACATCGAGCTTGTAGATCTTCTCGAACTCAGCCGCTTCCGTTTCGGCCGTACCGGTCATGCCGGCCAGCTTCTTGTACATGCGGAAGTAGTTCTGGAAGGTGATGGTGGCGAGGGTCTGGTTCTCGCGCTCGATCTTCACGCCTTCCTTGGCTTCCACGGCCTGGTGCAGGCCGTCGCTCCAGCGCCGCCCAGGCATGAGACGGCCGGTGAACTCGTCCACGATGACGATCTGGCCGTCCTGGATCACGTAATCCTTGTCGCGATGGAACAGCACGTGGGCCTTGAGGGCCGACTCGACGTGGTGTTTCCACTCGATGGTGTTGATGTCCCAGATATTGGCCAGGCCGAGGAGGCGGGACGCCTTATCGAACCCTTCATCGGTGAGCGCCACGGCGCGGTGCTTCTCGTCGACGGTGTAGTCGCCGGTGAGGTACATTTCGCCGGGCTCGCGGCCTTTGATCTCCTCGCCGCGCACCAGTCGCGGGATGATGGCGTTGGCCTTGTAGTACTTGTCGGTGGACTCCTCGCTGGGACCGGAGATGATGAGCGGGGTGCGCGCTTCATCGATCAGGATGGAGTCGACCTCGTCGACGATGGCGAAGTGATGCTCGCGCTGGACGCAGTCCTCCAGCCGGAACTTCATGTTGTCGCGCAGGTAGTCGAAGCCGAACTCGTTATTGGTGCCGTAGGTGATGTCGGAGCCGTAGGCCTGCTGGCGCTCATGGTCGTCGAGATCGTGCAGGATCACGCCCACGGACATGCCGAGGAACTTGTAAATGCGGCCCATCCACTCCGAGTCGCGGCGGGCCAGGTAATCGTTGACGGTGACGACGTGAACGCCCTTGCCGGCGAGCGCGTTGAGGTAGACGGGCAGCGTGGCGACCAGCGTTTTGCCTTCACCGGTCTTCATTTCGGCGATTCTGCCGCGGTGCAGCACGGTCCCGCCGATGAGCTGCACGTCGAAGTGGCGCATGTTCAGCACGCGGCGGCCGACTTCGCGCACGGTGGCGAAGACTTCGGGCAGCAGGTCGTCGAGAGTGGCTCCCTGATCGAGGCGCTGTTTGAACTCCTGAGTTTTGGCGGCGAGTTCCGGGTCGGAAAGCTTCTGCAGTTCGGGTTCGAACGAGCCGATATGCTGAATCAGCGGCTGCATCCGCTTGATTTCGCGGTCGTTCTTTGTCCCGAAGATTTTGGCCAGCGCCTTATCGAGCATAGGTCGGCTTGTCTTTATTGTAGCGTCCGCCGCGTGGAGCGGACCGTCAATCGGAGGAATGCGGGCGGACTTACGTTTTTTGGATGCCAGACGACGCCCGGTGGTGGCGGAAAACAGGACGGCTCGAGATGTGAGTGTCCGTTGCCGACCGCGACCGATCGGGGCTGTGCAGAACATCGCCGCCCTCATCCGTGGTTCGGCGCCTGGAGCGAACCGGCAGGGGACGCCTGCGCGAGCCCGCCGCTGAAGGCGAGACCCCGACCGTTTTTGCACGAACGAAGCTGGCGATGTTCCTGAAAACAAATGCTGCCGAGTTGATGGCGGTACGCCGGAGTTCGGTCTGCGATGTGATGGGATTGCCGAGCCGGTCGGCGCTGTGTTTCGCCGTGGAACCGCGCGCAGGCGCGGAGTCTTTTGCACGAACGAAGCTGGGCAAGTTGCTGATTCTACGTCGCCGGCCGGAATCGCCAGGCGGGGGCCAAGGTTAGCGGCCCGCAGCCGCGGAATTTTGCACGAACAGAGCTGGCGATCTCGTTGATTAAGAACGAAGTTCAGTATTCCGGGCCGGCGGGCACTTTATTCGGTTGTCAATGAACGAAAGTGGACGTGATGCTCGGCCGATCTTACGACGGCAGCTTCCCTGATAGTCCGATCTTACACGCACAGACAGCGGGATTTCCTGCAAGCTGATACTGGCGTAGGGGAAAAGCGTGGTGAACGTCATTGATGGTTCGGCTGATTTTGCTCCGGCGCCTTCGGCCCCTTCAGAATGGTGAGCCCGGCGGGGAGGTTCCAGCTGACTTCCGCAGGTTTCAAGTAAGACAGCCGATTGTCGATCGCATATGAGTACGAGATCCTGATTGCCTCCCGGCGGTGGGCAGGCTCGAGCTGCCAGCTGGAAAGGTTTTCGACCGCGTTCCTGCTTAGCGCGCCTGCGGCGTCACGAGGGCTGGCCTGAACCTGATCGACACGCACGCCGGTGATCCTGCCATCGGGCCTGATTGTTGCAGCCAGCGTTACCAAACCCGACGCACCCACTTCTGCGTCATCCGGGTAATCCGGCCTCTTCAGGGCAATGACACACCTGTCGTGGACCTCCAGCCGGCAATGGGGTGTGCCGGAGACGGGAAGATCGATTCTGGTGGTGTACAAGCCGCCTCTTGCCGACGAGAGGTCCAGCGCGGGAATCATCTCGACATATTCTTCGTGCCGTTGTTGATCGTAGACATACCTTGCGTGCATTTGCGCCAGCATCGCTGTATCTTCCGGGTTCGTCTCCGGTGAGAGAATGCCCGGCGAGTTAGAGGCCGCTTCAGCGGATGCAAAGATGCTGATGATCATCCTCGGGCGGACGCCGTACCGTTGTTTAAGCGCCGTCGCCAGGCAGATTATCGATGTGGGTGCGAACGCCCGCGGAGAGATGCTGATATTTGTGATCAGTTCCGATTTTGAGTCGGCCAGGGTCAAGGCCTGGCGATAGCGCGGCGCGACACAGGCGGATTGTGCCGCCATTTGTAGACTCAGAACAACGCCGAGGGCAGCGAATATTCGCAAGACGGTGCAGCCTTTCATGCACAACTCTCGTCATCGGATCCGAAGAGATTCAAACCACTAACTCCGGCACTCAGCGAACTAAGCAAGAGTTTGTGAAGGCAATTAGCGCGTCGATTGGAAAGGAAGCAATCCGCGACTTAGGTGACGGGAGCCGCCCGGCCGGTTTGCATGATCGCAGGGCTGCGGTGATGGTCATATGCGATAGCCTTCAACCGGAAGCGAATCGGCAACAAATCAGCCTAAGCGGTGGCCGAGAGCGCGTGATGCAATCGGGCTACTGGGGGTTACGCCTCGGCGATGCCCATCTTCTCGCGGAGCCTGGCGAAGCGCTCGTCGGAGCGCAGGGAGTTGAACTCCGGGCCGAGAAGGAGAATCGGGAGGGCCGATTCGTGCGCGGCGGCGGACTGGTCGAGGTACTCGAACGCGCGCTCTCGGTCGCCGAGTCCGGCATAGATGGAGGCGTAATTCACTGCCGGGACGTGCTGCGTGCGCGCGGACTCGGCCAGCTTGCTGAGGAGCCGGAGCGCCTCGTCCCGGCGGCCGCTCATGGCGTAGCAATAGCCGAGCGGTCCGCTGAACAGGAAACGGCTTTGCAGCAGATGCGACACGTTGGTGAAATGGGCTATGGCCTCGGCATACTGCCCTTTGCCCGCGCACGCCCACCCCATTCCGAGGTAGGACCACGCGAAATCGGGCTCAAGCAGCGCGATCAGGCGGAAGCGGGACATGGCCTCGTCGTATTCGCTCTCGAGGGTATGGCCCCAGCCCACGCAGAAATGGGCCAGCAGCGACACGGGATCCAGCCGCTCGGCTTCGCCGAATTCCGCGCGGGCATCGGACAGCCGCCCGCGAGCGGCTAACTGAACGCCGAACGCCACGTGCGCCAGGGCGCTGCTCTTATCGAGGCAAATCGCGTTTTGCAGCTCCCGGGCTCCCTCGTTCCACTGCCAGTCGAGGAATGACAGGACCAGCCCGTGCGCGGTGTGCGCTTCCGGGAGCGCTTCGGTAAGACTGACGGCTTTCGCGGCGGCGTCCCGCGCCTGAGCACAGAACTGATCGTGATCCCCGCTCTCCAGCAGGCAGACCAGGACCAGCGATTGAGCAAGCGAGGCCCAGGCGGCGCCGTATTCGGGATCCATTTCGACGGCGCGGCTGAAGTAGTTACGGCTGGTCGAGAACGCACCCGGCTTACTCGCCTTCAGCGCGTACATGCCCTGAAGGTAGCTGGCGAAGCTCTCCTTGTTGTCGCTCTGCCGCACGGCTTCGCCGCCGGGCGCGGGATTGATGATGGCGCGGCGCACATTGCTGCACACGTCATCGAGGAAGGACAGATCGCCGGCCGGGCACTCGACCTCCTGCGAGAAGAGGTAAGAATGTTCGGCGCCTTCGAGCAACTGGAGCAGCAGCCGCGGAACGCCGCCGTCGGCGCTGATGCTGCCGCTCAGCAGATAGTCGGCGCGCACGCCATCGACTGGCTCGCCGGGCCGCCGCGACATGACCTGAAGCGCATCGTCGGGCGTAAGGTGGTGAATCAGATGGCGGTGAATGTCCTCGGCCAGCGCCGGTGAGGCGCCATCGCCGACGCTGAATGGCAGCACGGCGATGGAGCGGCGCCAGGCGCGGGTGGCCGGAGCGCCGGCCGCGGCCATGCGCGCGCGGGCCGCGGTTTCGAACACGGGAACGTAGCTTCCCTTGCGCAGGTGGACGCGCAGTTCGTTCGCGGCGCCCTCGGCGGCGTAATACTCCTCCAGCTTGGCGCGCAGGCGCCGCGCTTCGACGCGCACGATAGAATCCACCCGCGGGTCGAACGACTCCTCGCGATTGAAGACCTCCATGCCGATGAGGTATTCCTTCAGACGATGATGCCGGCCGTTGAGGCACTCCTCGACGACAAACTGGAGGAAACGGCGAATGCGATGGGAATGGATGAAGACGCGGCTGCGCAGAATGCGGTCCAGCTCCGCGCGGATCTGCGCCACAGGCACCCCGTTCAGAACAGCGGCGGTGGCCGCGGACTCGGATTGCGAAGCGGCGGTCTGAACAGCGGATTCCATCATTTCATCGAGTAGGACAGGGCCTGCACGGCTGACGTTACATACTTTTGGGACAGGATTTCAGAGGTATGTAGATGCTTGTAATCGCATGCGTTTGAACGCCAAACCGCGCTGCCGCCAGCCCCAGCCCGTTACAAAGGCTTTTCGGCTTTCCGTAAAACGTACAGCCGGGGATTCGGCGCGCGGTTTGTACAATGGGCTGGAGCGAAATGATTCAAACGCTTTTCGGGTCGACGCCGCAGGAACCGGACCTTCTGGAGCGCCTGAAGGCAGGCATACAGAAGACGCGGTCCGGTCTGATGGATCGGCTCGAGGATGCGCTTGCCGGGCGGAAAGAGATCGATGCCGAGCTGCTGGAGGACCTGGAATACACGCTCATTACAGCGGATATCGGGGTGCGCACGACGGAGGAGATTCTGGAGCGCATCCGGCAGCGCGTGGACCGCCGCCAGTCGGCGGACGCGGATGCGGTGAAGAACCTGATTCGCGAGCATCTGCTGGAGGTGCTGCAGGCTTCCGAGCGCCCTCTGCCTCGTGTGTCGCAGCCGCCGGCTGTGGTCATGGTGGTGGGTGTGAACGGGTCGGGGAAGACGACAACGATTGGCAAGCTCGCGCACCGTTTTGAAACGGAAGGGCGCAGTGTCCTGATGTGCGCGGCCGACACGTTTCGAGCCGCGGCTATCGAGCAGCTGCAGGTGTGGGGCGAACGCACCGGCACGGAGGTGATCCGGCAAAAGGCCGGCGCCGATCCGAGCGCGGTGGTTTTCGACGCCCTCCAGGCGGCGCGCGCGCGCAAGGTGGATTACGTCATCGTGGATACGGCCGGGAGGCTGCATACCAAAGATAACCTGATGGCCGAGCTGGAGAAAATGCGCCGCACCGCCGCGCGGGTCGTCCCTGAGGCGCCGCATGAAGTGCTGCTGGTGCTGGACGCGACCACGGGGCAGAACGGACTGGAGCAGGCGCGCCGCTTCACGGAAACGAGCGGGGTGACGGGAATCGTACTTACCAAGCTGGATGGAACGGCGAAAGGCGGCGTGGTCGTGGCGATTGCCCGCGAGCTGAACCTGCCCATTCGCTATATCGGCGTGGGCGAGAAGATCGACGATCTGCTGCCGTTCGAGCCGGAAGACTTCATCGCATCGATCTTCGCGAAATGATGCGCATTCGAGGGGCGCCTGCTCCCCAAAGCACATGACGTCGCCATACATGGACGAGGCGCTGGCGCTCGCGCGCGCCGGGGTGGGGCGGACGAGCCCGAATCCCGCGGTCGGCGCCGTGGTCGTTCGGGATGGCGAGATTGTCGGGCGCGGAACCCATACGTGGGCGGGCGTGAAACATGCCGAGATCCTCGCCATGGAAGAGGCCGGCGAGCGGGCGCGCGGCGCCGACCTGTACGTGACGCTGGAGCCCTGTTCCCATCACGGGCGCACCGGGCCATGCAGCGAGGCGGTGGCCGCCGCCGGGATACGCCGTGTGTTTACGATCATGCGCGACCCCAATCCGCTGGTCGCCGGCGACGGTATCCGGGCGCTCACCGCGGCCGGCATCGAGGTCGAGCTGGCGCCTGAATACCTGTCCGAAGCCGAGCGCATCAACGAGGCCTTCCTGTTCTCGATGCGAACGGGCCGGCCGCTGGTGACGCTCAAATCCGCGGTCACACTGGACGGGAAGATTTCCGCGCCGGACGATAACAGCGGCTGGATTACCAGCGAACGGGCCCGCGCGCATGTTCAGCAGATGCGGCATCTGATGGACGTGATGCTGACCGGCATCGGCACGGTTCTCTCGGATGACTGTCTGCTGACCGACCGCACCGGCCGCGAGCGGAGCCGTCCGCTGCTGCGTGTCGTCGTGGACTCGACGCTCCGTTTGCCGCTGCATTACCGCATCGTCACCAGTGCGCGTGACGATGTCGTGGTGGCCACGACGTCCGCCGCGTCACCGGAGCGCAGGCGCGCGCTGGAGGCCAGGGGCGTACGGATTCTGGTGGCCGATGGCCCGGGCGGGCGCACGGATCTGCGCAGCGTGATCGAGTTTCTCGGGCGGCAGCAGTACCGGTCGGTGATGATCGAAGCGGGCAGCAAGCTGAACTGGGCCGCGCTGGAATGCGGCGTGGTGGACAAGATCTTCTTTTATTACGCGCCCAAGATGCTGGGCGGCATGCACTCGCTTCCGGTGGTGGGCGGGGTGGGGCGGCGGCGGCGGTCGGACGCGATCATGTTCCGGGATGTGCACCTGCATCAGATCACGGAAGACGAATTCGCCGTGGAAGCCCGGGTAGTGAAATAGGCCATGTTCACGGGGATCATCGAGGAGGTCGGGAGAGTCGTTTCTCTCAAGGCGCACGCGGCGGGAGCCCGCCTGGTGGTTCGCGCGGCCGTGGTGCTTGAAGATACGAAGCCCGGCGGGAGCATAGCGGTAAATGGAGTTTGCCTCACGGCTGTTTCGCTCACGCCGGACAGCTTCAGCGCCGATCTCGCTCCGGAGACCCTGCGCCGCAGCAACCTGGGTGATCTCACGGCAGGCTCGCTGGTGAATCTGGAGCGGCCGTTATCGCTCGGCGCGCGGCTGAGCGGGCACATGGTGCAGGGGCACGTGGACGGCACTGCCGAATTCGCGTCGCTGGAGGAACTGGGCGACCGCAACTGGTGGCTGAAGCTCCGCGTGGCGGCGGGGCTGGAGCGCTACATGATCCACAAAGGCTCAGTGACGCTGGACGGCGTCAGCCTGACGATTGCGTCGCTGGAAGGCCGCGACGTGGGCGTCGCGATTATTCCGCACACGTACCAGCAAACGGCCATGCGCGGGTACCGGCAGGGATCGCGGATCAATGTTGAAACGGACATGATCGCGAAGTATGTGGAGAAGCTGCTGCATCCCGCCTGATCACAGGCTGCGCAGCATTTCCTTTGCTTCCGTAAGCTGCTCGAACTGCTTCTCGGCGGTCTTGAATTCCGGCGTGTGCACGCAGCGGCGGGCGCCGCGATGGTCCACCGGGAACCGCAGGTGCAGCATTTCGTGAAACATCACGTACTCGACGGCGAGGCGTGGGACGGCGGCGCGGTCGAGGATGCTGCTGAGCACGATGGTGTTATGGGAGGGGTCGTAGTGGCCGAGGGTGGTGCGCGACGGGCACCGGCTCCAGCCGAGGTCGGGCCGCGCCATCAGCCCGTGGAAATAGCGCAGGTTCAGCTCCTCAAAGATCTGCACCAGGTCGTAGCAGTGGCCCCGCGGGTCAACCATCAGCTTGTGGCCGCGCTCCTGCCGCACGATCTGGAGCAGGCGGCGCATATCCTTGCGATTGAGATAGCGGCGGTAGCGATCGGTCCAGGCGCGGGCCGGCTCGCGGCGATAAAGGCGCGAGATCAGGATATGGGCCAGGGCCTCCAGTATCGGCGAGGGGGCGCCCTGAAGCACGTCGGTGATGCGCACGTGCAGCCGCCCGCCGTCGAGGCGCACCAGGCTGTTGGCGTTGGCGAAGCGGCAATACTCGACCTGGATGCGCGGGACAGCGGTGCGGGGTTTCAGCTCGCGAAACACGCGGGCGAACAATTGTTCGGGCGTTTCGAACAGGATGAGGCTTTCCAGCGCCACGGAAAACTACAGCATAGCCTGGAGCGGCGGCGTTAGTATGCCTGCTGCTTGCGGACCAGGGTCAGAAACTCGTCGCGGGTTTCCTTATGCGACCGGAAGGCGCCGAGCATGGCGCTGGTCAGTGTGCCGGAGTGCTGCTTCTCGACGCCGCGCATCATCATGCAGAAGTGCCGCGCTTCGCAGATGACCCCCACGCCCTTGGGCTGGAGCACGTCCTGAAGCGTCCGAGCGACCTGGTGGGTCAGCCGCTCCTGCAACTGAAGGCGGCGGGCGAAGGCGTCGACAATGCGCGGGATCTTGCTCAGGCCGATGACCTTCTTATCCGGCAGGTAGCCCACGTGCATCTTTCCGAAGAACGGCAGGAGGTGGTGCTCGCACATGCTGAAGAACTCGATATCCCGCACGATGACCATTTCGTCGCACTCGTGCGTGAACAGTGCGCCGTTGACCAGGCTCTCGACATCGACCTGATAACCACTGGTGAGGAAGCGCAGGGCCTTGTCGGCGCGCTCCGGAGTGCGCACCAGACCCTCGCGCGCCGGATCTTCGCCGATCAGTTCCAGGATGCGCCGCATGTGCGCCGCAATGGAGTCCGGCTCGGCTTTCGGAGCCATGATTTTCACGTTGTTCTTCATGATGCAGTCTCGAAGCTGTTTCTTTTCGTCTCCCGGAGCCGAATGCCCGCCAGCGCCACCGAGGAATCGGAGAAGGCCGGCGGCCATGCTTCCCTCAGCCGGCGCTCGATCTCGCCTGCCAGGTTCTCCGAGGTGGGCACGGCGGCGGCGAAGGCCGGCACCTCCAGGTTCAAATTGCGGTGGTCCATCGGCGCGATCACGGCGTCGTTTACCAGCCGGTCCAGTACGCCCACGGGCGCCAGCTGACCCGTTGCTGGATCGAGCGGACCGCGGATACTCACCTCGAGGACATAATCATGCCCATGGCCGAACGGGTTATTGCACTTACCGTACAGCGCCCGATTCTCTGCTTCGCTCAGCGCCCCCGAGTGCAACCGATGCGATGCGCAGAAGCGGTATCTGCGGGTCAGGCGCATCAAGCGGCTTCTCCGGAGTAGTCGACCCACAGGTCCTCGGTTTCGTAAAGCCGCACATTCCGGAGCGCCACGCCGTTGTCGAAACAGGGAGAAAGCCGGCGCCATATCTCGACAGCTATATTTTCAGCGGTCGGTACAATGCGCGCGAACGGCGGCACTTCATGATTGAGGAAGCGGTGGTCCATGGGGCCGATAACGGCTTCGTTGAGGATTTCCTTGAGGCGGCTGAGGTCGAAGACCATTCCGGTTACCGGGTCGGGCTCGCCTTCCAGCGTCACTTCCAGCACGTAATTGTGGCCGTGCCCGGCGGGGTTGGCCGCGGCGCCATACAGCGCCCGGTTTTCGGTTTCGCTGAGCGCCGGACTGGAGCAAACGTGAGAAGCGGAGAATTCGGCGCGCCGTGTGATCAGCATGGCTCCATTAATTAATGATGCCGGATTGCCCGGCCTCGATACCGTAAAATAAATGTAACCCTCCAGGAGCAGTATGCATGCGCGCGTCGAAGTTGGATAAAGGACTGCTGGCCGGCGTCTTCGTGATGTTCGGCCTGATGGCGTGGATGATTGTCTCCACCCTGCATGAAACCGTGGTGCACGCCGGCGACAAAGCTCCGGACTTCAGCATCGCCACCGACCAGGGCCGCAGGATTACTCCGACCGACTTCGGCGGACGCATTCTGGTGCTGAATTTCTGGGCGTCGTGGTGCGCACCCTGTGTTGAAGAACTGCCCTCGCTGAGCGAGTTCCAGAAGCAGACGGCCGGCTCCGGAGTAGTGGTGGTCGGGGTGAGCATCGATCGGAATCAGAAGCTGTACAACGATTTCGTGCGGCGCTTTCATCCTTCGTTCCAGACCGCGCGCGATCCGAATGCTGATATCAGCAGCAGCTATGGCACATTCAAGGTGCCGGAAACCTATATCATCGACCGTACCGGCCGCGTGGTGCAGAAGGTGATCGGCGCCAAGAACTGGATGGATCCCGATGCTCTGGCTGCGGTGAAGGCGCTCTGAGGATTCGGACTCGCCTGGTTTGAGTAAAGCCCGCGGGGGCGCGGCGGCGACTGCACCGCGCGGCCTGTTCGCGCGCCTGATTCGAAATCTCCAGCAGTTACTATGGGAAGTTGATCGTCACACTCACCGCGAATCCGGCCATTGACCGCACCATCACTGTCGATCGCCTCGTGTTTGAGGACCGCGCCTACATCCTGTCTACGACCGAATCGGCCGGCGGCCGCGGCATCAACGCCTCCCACGTGCTTGCCAGTTTCGGATCCAACACGCTGGCAATTCTCGTTTCCGGCGGCCCGAACGGCAAGCGGATGGAGGAACTGCTGTCCAAAGAAGGGTTCCCGTTCGAGGCCGTACCGATCGCAAGTGAGGTGCGCACGAACTTAACCATCTCCGACCAGCAGGGACTGACAGTAAAGCTGAACGAGGTGGGGCCGACCATCACCGAGAAGGAAGCCGCGCATTTGGAAGAGGTCGTGGCCGGGCGCCTGGATGGCGTTTCGTGGCTGATGCTTTGCGGCAGCCTGCCCCCAGGCACCACGCCGCAGCTTTACTGCCGTTTGGTGCGCGTGGCCCAGGAGAAAGGCGTGAGCACGCTGCTGGACACCGATGGAGATGCGCTGCTGCATGCGCTGGAAGTGGGACCCACCATCGTGAAGCCTAACCAGCAGGAGGCCGAGCGGCTGTTGAACCGGGCGCTGATCACCCGAGCGCATTTCCTCGAGGCGGTGACGCGGATCAAGGGCATGGGAGCGCATTCGGTGATGCTGTCACTGGGCGCACGCGGGGTTGTGGCCGCCAGCGACGAAGGGGCTATCGAGGCCATCCCCCCGCGCGTCGACGCGCTGTGCCCCATCGGTGCGGGCGATGCTTCCGCCGCGGCTTTCGCATGGGCCGCGGAAAACGGTAAGCCGTTCGCCGATTGCGTCCGCTGGGCCGTCGCCGCGGGAACGGCGTCCGCGCGCCTGCCCGGCACCACGTTCGCAAACTTCGAGCAAACGCAGGCTATGTCCAAAGGCGTCGAAGTGCGTCCCGCGGTCCTGTAGCGCTGCTTCGGCAGAGCGGGCGTTTGCCTGCACGATACAGCGCGCTCCGACCACGATGGTCCTGAATTAACTCCGGAACTTAGCTGCCACTGCTGGTGTCCACCGAGCTATGCGACGAGACCTTGTGTACGCGGCTCGCAGCATGGCCGCCCATCCCGGGCTGTATGCCGCCGCGGTGCTCACGCTCGCTCTGGGCATTGGCGTGAACACCGCGATGTTCAGCGTTCTGGATGCTGTACTGCTTCGGCCTCTGCCGCTGCGGCAGCCGGAGCGCGTGGTCACGATCCTGGCCCGAATTCCGCATCTGAACATCCGGTTTGCATTCGTGGAATACAACACCTTCAGTGAATGGTGGCGGGCGCGCAACAAGTCATTCGAAGACATGGCCGCGTACACGCCCGGTTCGGCGAACCTCCTCATCAATGGTGAGGCAGAGCAGGTCAGTTCCGTGCGGGTGAGTGCTTCTTTCCTGCGCGTGCTCGGCACGCAGCCGGCGCTGGGTCGCGATTTCACGCCGGAGGAAGATCGGCCGGGCGCCCCTGCGGTCGCGATATTGAGCCATGGCATGTGGCAGAGGCGTTTTGGCTCGGATCGGGGCATCATCGGCAAGACGATCGTGCTCGACAAAAAGAGCTACGCGGTGATTGGAGTTCTGCCCCGCGAATTCGATTTCGTGCCGGGCGATGTGTTCGCGCCGATTGCTCAGAGCGCCGCACGCGCTATGAATGAGCCCTCGGTGGGAGCATATGCCCGGCTGAAGCCGGGTATTTCGTCGGCGACGGCACAATCCGAGATCGACGTTCTGTGCCGTGGCTGGGTCAACCAGTATCACTATCCGTCAGACTGGGGCGGCGAGGTGATCCCGCTGCACAGGTATCTCGAGCGCGACATGCGTTCGTACGTGCTGCTGCTTTCGGCGGCCGTAACCCTGGTGCTGTTGATCGCGTGCGCGAATGTGGCCAACATACTGCTGGCGCGGGCGGGCGCCCGAAATCGGGAGATCGCGATCCGGACGGCCCTCGGAGCGGCGCGCGGCCGGATCATCCGCCAACTGCTCACCGAAAGCAGCCTGCTGGCAGTCATGGGAGCTGCTCCGGGGTTGCTGCTGGCATGGGGATGCGTGCGCGCGCTGATCGCTTCACAGCCGTCGCTGCCGTTTCTCAGCAAGGTCTTCCTGGATCTCTGGACGCTGATGTTCGCGCTGAGCGCAACGGTGCTGACCACGATCCTGTCAGGACTGGCGCCGGCGGTCGCCACCGCGCGCACCAATCTTTCCGAGGACCTGAAGGAGGGCGGCCGGACATCCGGCGACGGCGCGGGACGGAGTCGAATGCGGGACAGCCTGGTGGTGTTCGAAGTGGCGCTGGCGATCCTCATGGTTGTGGGAGCGACGCTCACGGTTTACAGCCTGCTGCGGCTGCAGGCAGTCAACCCGGGCTTCAACGCGGAGAACATCGCTGCCGCCTCGGTCCGCCTATCGGATGCGGACTACCGAGAGCCGTCGCGGCGCGTGGCGTTTTTCACGGCGGTTCTGGATCGGCTTTCGCGCACCCCCGGGATTGAGTCGGCAAGTATGGTCTCCGACCTTCCGTTCGGGGGCTCCAGGAGCGGCGGCTCGTTCGTGATCGAGGGCGCGCCTCCGCCAAAGCCTGGCGAACAGCCGATTGCGTTCGTGCGGGCAGTGGATCCGGGATACTTCCGCACACTGCAGGTGCGCCTCCTTTACGGACGCTTGTTCAACGATCACGACGTCACGGGACCGCCCGTGGCGGTGATCAACGAGACCATGGCGCGCCGCTGCTGGCCGGGGCAGGACGCCGCGGGCAGGCGCTTCGGGAATGGCCGTCCGGACGGATGGGTGACTGTGCTTGGCGTTGTGAGCGACATGCACAACACAGCGCTCGACGAACCGCCTGATCCGGAATACTACCTGATGTACGTGCAGCATCCCACTGCCGCCATGGCGCTGGTTGTGCGGACCAGGGGTGATCCGCTGGGAGCAGCCCCGGCGATTCGGGCGGCCGTTCGCGAGGAGGATCGCCAGGCGCCCATTTCGGAAGTGACGGCGCTGGCCGAGACTATTTCCGGATCGACGGGATCACGTCGTTTTTCGACTGCACTGCTGGGCGGATTCGCAGCGCTGGCGGTGATGCTGGCAGCGATTGGCATCTACGGCGTCGTGTGCTGGTCAGTGGCGCGGCGCACGCGTGAGATCGGCGTCCGCATGGCTCTCGGGGCGACCCGCCGGAGCATTGCCGTGATGGTCCTGCGGCGGGTGGTCGCGCTGGCCGGCGCGGGGGTTGTAATCGGGGTCGCTGGGAGTTTAGCGCTGGCTCGGCTGGTACGCAGCATGCTGTACGAGGTGAGCCCGACCGATGCGACAGTGCTGACCGCAAGCTGCGCGTTTGTGTTGCTGGTCGCGGTGATCGCCGCTGCGATTCCAATGCGGCGGGCCGCGCGATCCGATCCTTTGATCGCGCTTCGTCACGAATGAGGCCGCCGATTCGACCTCGCCGGAAAACGCGATCACAACAGTTACGCGGAGTTTTTTTCGGGTCACTGAGGGCCGGTAAGCGTTTGAAGCTAAATTGGTTACGGAGTAAGCATGGCACGCGTTTCGGCGCCGGGATGGTTCGGATTTGGAACCTCGTCCGGTAATGTGGGGGTGCGAGGGACCTCCTTTCTCTTCGCACCGGCGATTCAGCCGTTGCCGATGCGTTGCTCTCGCGACAGTCACGAGCGGGCTGGCGGAAGCTGGGCTGGGGCGGCCCGGCTCCGCTGCTCGTGACTGCTCTTTCAACTCAGCCTGCGGCGGGGCCGCAAGATAGAATTGAGACAGTCCGGTCTTTACAGTTCCCCATGCACAACGTTATTGTTCTGGGCGCCCAGTGGGGCGACGAGGGGAAGGGGAAAGTTGTGGACCTCTTCTCCGAAAAGTTCGACCTCGTGGCGCGCTACCAGGGTGGCCATAACGCCGGTCACACCGTCTATATCGGCGAGCGCAGATTCGTGCTGAAGCTCATCCCCAGCGGCATTCTGCGGCCCGGCGTCCGGGCGGTAATCGGCAACGGCGTGGTGCTCGACCCGGCTGCACTGCTCGAGGAGATGCAGTCGCTCGAAGCCGCGGGCATCGACGTGGAAAGGCAGCTGGCAATCAGCAATCGCGCGCACGTGCTCTTCCCGTTTCATCGCATCGTGGAGAAAATGTCCGAGGGGCGCGCGAATCGTACGGCGCTGGGCACCACCTCGCGGGGCATCGGACCCTGCTACGAAGACAAGATCGGACGCCGCGGAATCCGCATTGCCGACCTGTACGACGCGCCGAATTTCAATATCGCCTACGACGCGCTCGCGGAGGATAAGCAGACTGTCGCGCGCACGTTCGGCATTACCGACAGCAGCGACTATCCACGAATTCGCGAGCAGTACATGGAATTCGCCGCGCGTATTCGTCCCATGGTGTGCGACACGGCGCGGCTGCTGAACGAGGCCATGAGGGATGGGAAACGAGTTCTGTTCGAGGGCGCCCAGGGCTCGATGTTGGATGTGGACCACGGCACGTACCCGTTCGTCACCTCGTCCAGCGCCACGGCCGGCGGGGCCTGCACTGGCGCCGGTGTGCCGCCGACGAGCATTACCGGCGTGATCGGTGTGTCCAAGGCTTACACCACGCGTGTGGGCGCGGGACCGTTTCCAACCGAGTTGCACGACGAGATGGGTGAGCGGCTGCGACGCGCCGGCAACGAGTACGGCGCCGTCACCGGCCGGCCTCGGCGTTGCGGGTGGTTCGATGCCCCGCTGCTGCGCTACACGGCCATGCTGAACGGCTTCGACAGCATCGTCATTACCAAACTCGATGTGCTCGACGGTTTGCCGGAGGTGCCCGTGTGCGTGGGCTACCGCATCGCCGGGCGCGAGGTGCGCGATATGCCGGCAACATGCTCGGATCTGGAATCCATCGAGCCTGTGTACGAAACCGTGCAGGGATGGCAGGGCACCACGCGGGGGTTAAGGCGCGCCGAAGATTTGCCCAGCGGCGCGGTGAACTATCTCAGCTTTTTGCACGAGCGGACCGGTGTTGAAGTGGGCTGCATTTCCACTGGTCCCGAACGCGATGAGACGATCATCGTCAGGGGCTCCCGGCTCGAGAAGCTGATCTCCTGAACGTTCGCGGTGTTTTGCGCTTTATTTGGTGCGGTTAACCATCACGGAGCGCCAGCACGTATTACCCGCCATATCGGTCGCCTGAACAAGAATGGCGTTGACTCCGACCAGCAGCGGGATTGGCCCGGTGGTCCAGTTCTGAAGCCCGAATGCAACCCCCGAGCTTCCTGCTGTGGTGGCCCAGGTAATCGTCTTCAGCCCGGCGCCAGCCGAGGCGGCGCCCGAAAGCGTGATCGTCGCCGCGGCGACGTAGACCGATGTGCCAGCGGGAGACGTGATTTGCAGCGCCGGGGGCCCGGCCTGCTTCGGCGCTGGAGTGGGCGTCGGTGTGGGCCGCGGAGCAGGTGTTGGTGTTGGTTTCGGAGTGGGGGCTGGAGTGGGCGTCGGTGTTGGGGCCGCCGCGTTCCGCGCCGGATAGATCTGCTGGACGGCCGCGATATCCGCCACGTTGAGCCCGCTGTGCTTCGAGTAGTACGGGTACATCACCGCTTGTGGGTTATCGGAGTGGCCAAGCCCGAGCGCGTGGCCGGCCTCATGCAGCGCCACGCTGAAAACGTCCGTGTCCGCGCCGATGCGCCACGATTCCGCATCATCATAATGCGAGTCCCCGGCGATCGTTTCCGGATTCAAGGGCGCGGGGTAGAAAGTGTGCGCAAGCGTTCCGCCCGGCCCATCGAAGGGAAACGAATCGCCATGGTTGCCTGTGCCGAACAGCACGGTAATGGTGCGCGGCCCATCCTTCTGCGCCGCCGAAAAGCTCACCTGTACATACTTCGCCCACTCGTTCCATGCGCGCACGAACTCCCCCTGCGTCACCGCTGCCGGCAGCCGCGCGGTCATCTGTTTGAACCAGTAATTGAGCGCCACCGGCGCTATTGCCGAGCCATTCCACCCGCCAACGATCGGCACGGACATCGGCACGGGCCCGGATGAGGTCAGCGCGCCTCCGCAGGCGCGTGTGGGAACGCCGTGGCGGAGTTCCTCCGAGGCAGGGAAGATCCACGCCACCTCGTCCCAGGCAGCAAGCGCACCAAGACCAGCGCGCGGCCCATAGATCAGCAGGTGATTCGGGCGAAGATCCGGGTTTTCAGTGATCCGGAAGCCGCTTCGGAGTGCGATGGTGCGCGCATCGCCGCTGTCCACGTCGGGATAGAACTCCACTACGAAAAACGCGGAGCCCGCCGATGACGACAGCATCGGGCTCACTCTGTCGGAGGCGCGAAACCGGCCGGCCCATCGCACCCGCATGCCTGACAGGCGTACCCCGCTCGGAAGCGATACGTCGAGCGCGTTCTCCGGCACGTATCCAAGCACGCGAATACCCCGGGCGGCGAGGGCGCGCAGATCCGCCGCATCCGGTTGAGAGGCGAACTGTAACAGCACGTGCGAGCGCGACAGGTTGAGGCGCGGCGCGGTGCATTCGTACAACTCGGCGCGCTCGGTGGTGGAGATGACGCGGCCCTTGATCCGAATCGCCGGTTGTGCCGTGGCCGCGGTCACGAACAAGATCATCGCGGCGGCAAGGCGGAACGAAGTTCGCATAAGTTCCACATCGGCGCGAGGTGAGAATTTTGCAGCGCGGCTGCACTGTAGTTCCGAGGGTGATATCTCCGTGCTGTATACCGTGTGCCTGCTGCTGGCCGCCGCCTCCCCCGATTCCACAGCCGCGGCCGTGCCGACTTACACCATCCAGACGGTAGCCGGTGGCGCGCCTGTCGCCGGCGCTGCGGCGGGCGCGTTACGCCAGCCGGAAGGCGTCCTGCTTGACATTCGCGGTGATATCTATTTCTCCGACGCGCTGGCGCACGTTATCCGCCGCATCGATACCACCGGCAATATCACCACAATCGCGGGCACAGGCGCGGCCGGTTTCTCCGGCGATGGTGGGCCGGCGTCGGCCGCGCAGTTGAACCAGCCTTACGGCCTGGCCGCCGACTCGAACGGGAATCTGTACGTCGCCGACCTCGGCAATGCGCGTGTGCGCATCATCACCCCTGACGGAACCATCAACACCTTCGCCGGCGGCGGCCAGCAGGCCCCGGGCAACTCCGGATGGAGCGTGGCAACCGCGGTGAAGTTGCAGCAGCCCCGCAATGTCGCCGCTGGACTCGATGGCGCTGTCTACATCTCCGACTTCGCCGCACACCAGGTGTATCGCGTGTCCCAGGGCATTCTCATGCTGTTTGCAGGGACCGGCGTGCAGGGCGGTGGTGGCGACGGCGGCCCGGCAGCGCAGGCGCAACTCGCGTTCCCGGCCGGCCTGGCAACAGATCTGAACGGGGCCGTGTACATCGCCGACAGCAGGAACAACGCCATTCGCAAGGTCGTGAACGGCGTGATCACCCGTGCCGCAACGCTGAAGCGGCCCACTGGCGTGGCGGTCGATTTTTACGGCAAATTGTACGTTGCCGGAGTGGATCAGGTGGGGCAGATGAGCGGCCCATCGCTTACTTCCGGAGCGGGGGCGAACGACATAGCCGCCGATCTGGTGGGCAACACCGCCTTCGTCACCGCAACCGAGGTGGCGCGTGCGGATTTAACAGGCAAGGTCACTGTCGTCGCGGGAGGCGGTGGCCCGAAAACAGGCGCTGGAGGAGAAGGATCGGCGCCGGCCACTCTCGTACAACCCAGCGGTCTGGCGATGGATTCCGCCGGCGATCTGTATATCGCCGATCCGAAGGCCAACGTGGTCTGGAAGCTCAGTGCGTCCGGAACGCTGGCGCCAGGCTTTGGCGATGGCGATCCGAAGACCCTGAGTGCGCCGAACAGCGTCGCTGTGGATCCGTCAGGAAACGTATATATTGCGGATACCGGAAACAATCGCGTCCTTACGGCTGGCGCGGACGGAAAACTGGCCACGGTGGTGGACCATTTAAGCGCGCCATCGTACGTGTTCGCCGACTCAAAAGGTCTGCTCATCGCCGATACCGGGAACAATCGCGTCCTCGTCATTGGCGTGGCGGGCTCGGTTTCGGCGACGATTCCGGTAGATGCTCCGGGAGCAGCGATTCGCGATGCGAGCGGAAACGTATATGTCAGCCAGCGCGATGCGGGACAGGTGGTGCGGTTCGCCGCCAACGGCTGGACGACGCCGGTCCTGCTCGATGCCAAACAGCCGGCCGGGCTCGCACTGGATGCCGCCGGCGATCTGCTGGTGGCCGATGCAGGCCATGAAACGGTTCGGCTGGTTGCGCCCGACGGATCCTACACCACCATCGCCGGCACGGGCGCCTCCGGCTACAAGGGCGATGGCGGTCCAGCAACGGCGGCGCTGCTCAGCGGTCCTGCCGATGTGAAGCTGGACGCCAAAGGTCAGATCTGGGTAGCCGACTCGCTGAATGGCGCCGTGCGCGTGCTGGCGCCTTCGTCGGGGCAGGCAATCGAGCCGCCCCCGTCGTACAGCACGGCGCCGTTTCGCGTCGTGAGCAGCGCGACTTTCCAGGAAGGACCGATTGCGGCCGGCGAAATCGTGAGCATTTTCGGAACGGGATTTTATCCAAAGAACACACAGGTCACCTTCGATGGGGCGCCCGCGTTCCTGTTTTATACCGGAACGGATCAGCTAAACGCGCTGGCGCCAGTCACGCTCACCGCCGGTTCGTCCACAAGTGTGGCCGTCATCGTAGATGGCGCATCGCAGGGATCAGTGAGTGTCGATGTGGCCGCTGCGGCGCCCGGGCTGTTCACGTTTGGCTCGGGAACGGGCCAGGCGGCGGCCCTGAACCAGGACACCTCAATAAACGGCGCGAGCAATCCCGCCGCGGCGGGCAGCATTGTGGTCCTATACGGCACGGGCGATGGCGCCGGCAAGGTCGGCGTGACCATCGGCGGTCAGCCGGCGGATGTCCTGTACTCCGGAGACGCGCCCGGGTACGTGGGGCTGATGCAGATCAACGCGCGCATTCCGAAGGGGACACCTTCAGGCGCCCAGCCCGTATCGCTGGCGATCGGAAGCGCAGGCAGCCAGGATGGCGTGACCATCCAGGTGAAATAAGTCGCGTGTTTTCATCCTGAAGCGCAACGTTTTTGCAGGCCCTTGACCCGCGCGCCGCGCGTGTGTAATCATAATCACATTCTTCCGCTTTTCTGGCGCATTTCCTGGTTTTCCCTTTCGGGATCGATGTGCCGAAGGTGTGTCGATTCAACCCAAAAGGATTGGACCATGCGAAATTCCGCATTTGCTTGTTTGATTTGCGCCTCGTCGCTCGCCATGATAAACGGGCAGACCAAAGGTGATTTTTCGACGCCGCCCGGCGCGCCGGCATATCTTCCCGCAGCGCCCGTGGATCTCACGCACTCGGCGCCGCAAACCCTGAACAACTCTCTGTCAGGGCTCGTGCTGAAAATGCCTCCGGGGGGCGCTCCCTCAAGCGCCATCTTCATGAACCCGAATGCCGGACGTCAATCGGCAGCGGACACGCCGAATCAGAACAGCGTCCGCCGCCCAGGAAACGTCCAGCCCGGCGGCAACATTCCGGGTCTCGACACCGTTCCGACCTTTAATGGCGTCTTCTCGGCCCAGGGTGGGCCGAGTTCGATGGCAACGCCGCTGTTCCCGTACACCATCGTCGGCAACAATCCGGCGCAGGGCGGCACCACCACCCTGCCAGCGAGAATCACCGAAGTCTCGCTCGTCCTGCTCAATGCCGATGGAAGCGTGTTCACCACCATTCCGTTCTCCGCATTCGAGCAGCCGATGGTGAACTCTCCCCAGTTCCAGCCGAGCGTCTACAGTTCCTCGCCTGGGCAAACGCAGTTCGCCGATGCGGTTCAGAGGGCGGAGTTTTTCCAGACCATGCGGCAGGACTGGCACACGCTGCTGGAGTCCCAGGTCGTGGACCGGGTCACGATCACCGTGCCCCGATTCGTAAATGTGCAGCTGAATGATGGCTCCGTCATTCAGGCGCGTTCCTACTACACCGGGCCAACCGGCGACAAGAATACGTTCGTGATCATGCTGGACCTGCTGTTCCACTACTTCTACACGAATATCGTGATTAATGAGATTAACGCCGGCAACTTCCAGCCCGATGGCGTCAATATTGCCGCCTTCCCGAATACGTTTCTTGCTTCACTGAATCTCGACCGGCCCACTACGCCGGGCCAGTGCTGCGTGCTCGGGTTCCACAATTTCTTCTACGATCCTACAGCGCAGCCGCAGCCTCGCTGGCTCACTGAGTACGCAAGCTGGATCTCGCCGGGCGTGTTCACGAACGGCTTCGCCGACATCACTGCACTCTCGCATGAGACTTCGGAGATGTTCAACGATCCATTTGTGGACAACGTTACGCCGGCATGGCAGTTCCCCGGGGAGCCATCCGCCTGCCAGGGGAACCTCGAAGTCGGCGATCCACTGGAGGTCATCTCCAACCCCACCTACCCGGTCACCAGCAGCCGCCGCGACGCGTTCATTTATCATCCGCAGAACGTAGCGCTCCTGCAGTGGTTCGAAATGGGCGCGACGTCGAACGCGATCGGTGGCGCGTTCAGTTATCCCAACACCTCGATCCTCACGCACTCAGCCACGCCCTGCACTCCGTAGGGGTCGGCTTCACGGGGCAGGTCGTGACCTGCCCCGTATTCCTAATGTCCTTTGCGAACCTTGATATTTCCGTTGAACGTAACCAGCTGGATCTCCGGACCGCCGCCGTTTATGGTTCCCACGGCTGAATGATCGATGGTGATGCGGCGATGTCCGCGGTCGCCGCTCTCTTCCACGTTGGCGCTTTGCGGCTGCAGGGTGATGTCGAAATCCGAGTAAGCGTCGCCGTTGTTCGTCTTCAGCTTGAGACGCGCCTTTGTATCCGCGGGCAGGGTGACATCGATATCGCCGTTAAGAGAGCTGAAGGACATGGGCTTGTCCGGCGGCACGCGCGCGAATGTGGCGATGATGCTGCCGTTCACGCCGTGCACAAGAGCAGAACCGCTGATATTGTTCAGGGTCATGCGGCCGTTGGTGCTCTCCGCTTCGACGTCGCCCGTAACGCCGTCGACGGCAACATCCCCCATCACCGATTTCAGCTTCAGTGACGTGTTCACCGGAACGCGCAGATTCAGGTCGGCATTGGTAAGGAAGGCGCGGGTGCTCACGGTAATCGTATTGTCGGCCTGATCAATGGAAATGCCGCTGCCGCTCATGTCAATCCGCCGCAGGCCGTCGCGGTCGGCGTTCCGGCGATGATTGCTGTCGCCTCCTTTGGCCTCCACGGCGATACTCCCGTTTGGGCCGGTGTGCACTGTAATGCGCCCATTGATGCAGGAGACGATCACCTTTGCCGGCCGCGACGGGTCGGCGAGCGGCACGGTGATGCGGTCCGTTGATTCCTGCTGTGCGACGCACAGCCCCGCCGCGGCCACGAGTGCGACGGCTATAACGATAGTTTTCATATCCTTACTGCTCCTGTAACTGCTGCAGCGCCCAGGCTGCGTGATGTCGTACCGCCGGATTCAGGTCGCGCTCGTTCAGCAGCGAGCTGATGGCCGGCACCGATGACCGGTCGCGCATCTCCACCAGCTGATCCATCACCGCGATCTGCATCAGTGGCGAATCCTGGCGCGGCAGGGTATTGATCAGGCTGCGCCTTACTTCCGACAACTCGCCGAAGCGCCGCAGCGCGTCCACCGCGGCCAGGCGCACGTTCACGTTCGAGTCCTGCTCCATGGCGGTGAGCAACGCCTGGACCACTTTGCTGTCGTTATCGTGCAGGCCCTGAGCGTAGTCGATGCCCTTCAGCCGTTCGGTGGCGGACTGCTGTCCCAGAAGCGACAGCGCCACCATCTGGCGCATGTTGGCGATCTGATCCTGGAGGCGCGAAATTTCGTTATCGCGCTGCGCCGAATAACGGCCAAGCGCGACCCCGGCGGCGAGAATGGCGCAGGCCGCGGCCGCGGTGATCCAGGGCGTCCGGAGCCAGTCAAAGAACGCGGCCCGGCGCATCTCGGAGCGCTCCATGTCGCGCAGCCGGGAATAGAATCTGTGACTCAGGCGGGCGCGCGGGTCCTTCTCCGGCAGTTCGCCCAGAGCCTCCCACAGCACGCCGAGGTCGCGGGCTTCGGCGCCGCAGGCGGCGCATGTTTGCAGATGGCTCTCCAGCTCGGCGTCATGCGAATCCGCGCCGGCTCGCCAGTAGTCCGCAAGGCGGATTTTGGATTCTTCGCACGTCATACTGCTTTGGCTCCCGATAATTCCCGATAGCTCTCCGAAAGGGCCCTCATGGCCCGAAAGACCCTCGTTTTCACCGTGCCCACCTCGCAATTCAGGACCACGGCGATGTCTTCGTACTTCATGTTTTGAAACCGGCTGAGGACCAGCACCTCGCGCTTTTCCAGCGGCAGGCGGTCGAGCGCGCGCCGCAGTAGGCTCAGTTCCTGCTCCCGGCCCAGCTTCTCGTCGGCGTCGTGGTTGACGGCCGGATCGTGCCCTTCCGGGATGCTCTCCAGCTTCCGCTTGCGCATCTGGTCCATGTGCAGATTCCGCGCGATCTGGTACAGCCAGGGCGAGAACGGCCGGCGCGCGTCGAAGGTATCGCGATGCTTGAGAACGCGAAAAAACGCCTCCTGGGCCAGATCTTCACTCAGGTCCCGATCGCCACTCAGGTGCAGGAAGTAACGGTACAGCGGCTTGTGGTAGCGCTCAAACAGCTCGGCCAGGCCGGACAAATTGCCCCGCCGGACCTGCAGCATCAGGTCGCCGTCCGAACTTCCCATCACATTGAGTATTACTGGCTTCCGAGCGAAAGGTTCCGGCCGCGGCGGAAGTACTGTCCGGCGGATTGCGTCACCAGACGCGGCACTGCGGGACCCGGACCATCGGATCGCCCTGTTTGCACGAGAACGCCTTCTCGAATTCGGGCATGTTGGACAAAACACCGTTCACCCGGAACTCGCCAAGCGCGTGCGGATTGGTCAGCGCCGAGTTCCGCGCCGCTTCCGGACGGATATTCTCGCACCAGATCTGGCCCCAGCCGAGGAAGAAGCGCTGTTCGGGCATGAAGCCATCCCGCTTGCCGGGCTCATGCCCCTCCAGCGTCGACATCAACGCCATGAACGCCAGCCGCAGACCTCCATTGTCCGCGGTATTCTCACCGAGCTCGAGCTTCCCGTTCTCGTGAACGTCGCCAGAGGCGATGAATTTTGAATACTCGTCGACGAAGCACTGGGCGCGCTTCTCGAACGCCGCCGCGTCCTCTTTCGTCCACCAGTCCTGCAGGTTGCCGTCGGCATCGAACTGCCGCCCCTGATCGTCAAAGCCGTGCGTGAGCTCGTGCCCGATCACCGCCCCGATGGCGCCGTAATTCACCGCGTCATCGACCTGATTGCTGTAGAACGGCGGCTGCAGAATGCCGGCTGGGAAGTTGATGTTATTCTCCAGCGGATTGTAATAGGCGTTAACCGTCGGCGGCGTCATGCCCCACTCGCTGCGGTCTACCGGTTTCCCGATCTTGTGAATCTGGCGCTCCACTTCAAATTCGGTGGCGCGCAGGTCATCGCCTACCAGATCGCCGCGAACGATGTCCACGCTGGAATAATCGCGCCAGTGGTCCGGATAACCGATCTTGTTCGCCACCGCGGCCAGCTTTTCCAGCGCGTATTTCTTCGTTTCCGGGGTCATCCAGGACAGCGACTGCAGGTCGCTGTGCATGGCGTTTTCGATGTCATGCACCATCTTCAGGGTGCGCGCCTTGCCCTCCGCCCCGAAGGTTTCGTCCACGTATTTCTTTCCCAGAGCGAAGCCGAGATCGCCGTCGGCAAGGTCGACGCAGCGCTTCCACCGGGGACGGAGCTGGGCGGTGCCCTGGAGAGTGTGCCCGTAAAAGCTGAAGTCCTCGTCCACGAACGGCTGCGAAAGCAGCGCGGCTTCGGCGTGAACGAGATGCCAGCGCAGATAGGCCTTGAGCACCGGCAGATCGGTCTCGACCAGCGCCGTTTCGAGCGCGCGCATGAAGTTGGGCACATCCACATTGAGAGAGTCGATCTTCGGCGAGCCGACGGAATCGAAGTACGCCGGCCAGCTGAAGAACGGGCACAGTGACGTCAGCTCCTGAATGCTCAGCTTGTGAAAGACCTGATTCGGATCGCGCCGGGACACGTTGTCCAGGGAGCCTTTGGCCAGCGCCGTCTCGAAGGCCATGACGGCCTGTGCATCGGAGGCGGCGGTCGCCGGCGCTTCTCCGATGAGATGCAGCATGTTCTGGATGTGCGTCACGTAGGCCTTGCGAACCTCGACTGATTTGGGATCGGTGCGGAGGTAGTAGTCGCGGTCGGGCAGGCCCAGCCCTCCCTGATCGAGGTCGCCGATTTCCATTTTCGAGTTCTTCGGATCGGGGCTGGAGCCGAAGCGGAAGAGTACGTCTACGCCCTGCCGGTGCAGGCGCGGGACGATGGTGACCACCTCGTGCTTATCGGCGATGGAATCGATCCGCGCCAGTTCCGGCTTAATGGGATCGTCACCCCTGGCATTCACCGCTTTTTCGTCCATGCAGGATGCGTACAGGTCTCCGATCTTCTGCGTGTCGGCGTCGCGGGTCGCGGAAGGATTTGACGCCCGCTCCAGGATGCCGCGCAGCACCTCGGTATTGCGCTCCCGAAGCTCGTCGAAGCGGCCCCATCGCGCGCGGTCCGCGGGAATTGGATTATGCGCGAGCCACATCCCGCAGGAGTACTTATAGAAGTTGTCGCAGGGGTTCGCACCGCGGTCCATGGCGTTCAGGTCGAAACTCGGAGGGGCTTTGGCGATGGCGGAGGAGGCGGCGGCTCTGGGGGCAGCAGTCTGCGCGGTTGCCAGGCCGGTCAGCGCCAGCAACGCGGGAATCGTGAGCAGGAGTCGGGTAGGACGCACATCGACCATTTTACGGGCCGTGGGCGGCCCGGCCGCGCTTTGACGCCGAGCGCCGTCGATAGGGTATATAATTAGCCGCAAATCACAGGAGGCTCAAAGTATGAGGCGTCCCATGAGGGTGATGTTTCTCGGAGCCGTTCTCGCGACCGCCGCCTTTGCGTTTCAAGCCGCTCCGTTGCTGTCCACCGTGGACCCGGACACCGGCAAGGAAGGGGATACGGTCAGCGCCAAAGGCCAGAATCTGGGCAAGAAGCAGGTGTGTGAGATGTATCTCACAGATGGTAAACACGACATCAAAGCGACCATCCTTGACCAGGCCGACGAGGAGATCAAGTTCAAGGTGCCCAAAGCGGATGCCGGCCGCTACCATCTCATGATCCTCGACGCGAACCGCTCGCACTTCATCGAGCAGCCG
The DNA here is from genome assembly GCA_035653295.1 of Bryobacteraceae bacterium. Lineage (GTDB taxonomy): Bacteria > Acidobacteriota > Terriglobia > Bryobacterales > Bryobacteraceae > DASRCB01. Next base: position 61,617 of record DASRCB010000174.1, on the reverse strand, counting down.
GTGGTTTTCACCATCGGCGATCAGGCGCAGGCGCAGTCGCAGTAGCCGCAGCGGCGCGTCAGGCCGGGTTTTCGAAGGTGCCCGGACTTTTGTCCGTGGCCTTCCACTCCGGTTTGCGCTCGGGCGTTGCGGCGGCGAGCGCCCTTCGGACTCCGTCCGCGTCGAAGTCGGCGGCGTAAACGGGAGTGCCGGGTTGCTGCCGCCAGGATTCATCGAGCCCGCCGGCGTCGACGGGGTCGAAACCCAGCTCATCGACAAGACGCATCACCACGGCCTTAGCCTTCGGATCGTCGCCGGCCACCGGCAGCGCAATCCGCCCGGGCGAGCCCTTCGGTTTCCCGCGTTCCTGAAGGTGTTGGGCATAGATGTTGTTGAATGTCTTGATCACCGGCCGTCCGAGCTGTTGCGACACCCACCGGCTCTCGGTCACGCCGGCCTCGATTCCGGCAATGCGGCCGTCGCGGTTGCGAGGATAATAATTGCCGGTGTCGATGACCACCACGTCATCGGGAACGCCGGCAAAGAGGTCTTTCGGGAGGGCGGGGATTTTGGCCTCGGGAATCGTAACCACGACCACTTCGCCGGCCCGGGCGGCTTCCTGGGCGGTCACAGGTTTGGCCCCGGTTTCCTTTGCCAGGTCGGCCAGGGACTCCGGTCCCCGTGAGTTAGCCACGAACACCTCATGCCCCAGTTGAGTGAAGCGCCGCGTGAGCGCGCCGCCGATGTTTCCTGCGCCGATAACGCCGATTTTCATGAGTTAGAGATGCAGCGGGGGTCCAGGAGGTCTCCGTTCTGTTCGGATTCGCCGTGATCCGTATCGAAATCGCACATCGCACACGGGTGCGTGCGGAGGAATCGAGGGGTTTTGCTGGCATTCGGATTGCCTCCAGCGCACGAGCCTATGAAGCTGCGGCAATTCAGGAAATCGCCGGTCTTCACCGCCGTCGCGGTTGTGACCATTGCTCTCGGAATTGGGGCCAACACGGCGGTGTTCAGCGTGATGAATGCCGTGCTGCTGCGCTCGGTGGCGGCGCCGAATCCGTGGGAGCTGGTCTATTTTCACCTCAGGAATCAGCCCCTGAGCACATCGCAGACAGGTTTCGGCGACATGTCGCTGTCCATGCCGGTGTTCGAAGCCATGCGCGCCCGCCGGGACGTGTTCCGGAGCGTGATGGCGTTTGCTCCGCTCGCTTTTGACAAGACCACCGTGCGGATCGGCGCGGAGCCGGAGCAGGATCTCGGGGAGATGGTCAGCGGCAACTTCTTCTCCGGTCTTGGCGTTCAGCCTGTACTTGGGCGCGGGTTCACGGAGGAAGACGAGCGCACGCACGCGGCCATCGCAGTCCTGAGTCACGACTGGTGGAAGCGGCGATTCGGCGGCGACTCCGGCGTACTGGGCAAAGTGTTTTACGTGAAAGGGGTTCCGCTGTCCATTGTGGGAGTGGCGCCGCCCGGGTTCGGCGGCGTGGACCCACAGCACGCACGCATGGACTTCTGGATCCCCCTTCAATCCCGGCCGGAGCTGAATGCGTGGGGCACGCCGCCAACGGATCACACGCTCTATGGCTCGCCGGAGTGGCTGGCGCTGATGATGGTCGGTCGACTGCGCCCAGGAATCTCAGCGCCGGCGGCGGAACGCCAAGTGCTGCCGCTGTTTCGCAGGACGCTCGCCAGCGCGTCGCCTGTGGACCGGCATGAGCAAAGGCCGCTCCTCGTGCTGACCTCTGTTCGCGGCATCGAGGGACTGCGAGAGGAGTACGAGCAGCCGCTGCGATTCCTCATGGGCATGGTCGGTCTCGTGCTGCTGATCGCGTGCGGAAATGTGGTCATGCTGCTGATGGCGCGCAACTCCGCCAGGGTCGTGGAATTCAGTCTGCGCCAGGCGCTGGGTGCGAGCCGGCGTGCGCTGTTCTGGCAACTGCTGAACGAGACCGCAGTGCTGGTGGGAGCGGGCGCGGCTCTGGGATGGGTGCTGGCTACCGCTGCAACGGATGCAATCACGGCCTGGTCGGGGCTGGAGATCACCGCCCAGCCGGATCAGCGGGTCCTGCTGTTCACGGTCCTGATCTCTGTCGCTGTTGCAATGGCGTTTGGGCTGGCGCCGCTGGGAATGATCAGCCGCCTCTCGCTCAGCCCGGCGCTTCGGTCCTCGTCGGGAACCGCAGCGTCCGGGGCACGACGCCGCTTCTTCGGGCAGAGAGCGGCGATCTCATTCCAGATCTCGTTGTGCATGGTGCTGCTGTGCGCCGCGACTCTTCTGTATCGCAGTCTGCGCAACGTGGAAGGACGTGCGCTCGGGATGCGCACTTCGGGTCTGCTTGTATTCGGGATCACGCCGCAAAAGGACGTGCACACTGACGACGGCGCGGTCAGATTCCATAACGCCCTGCTGGAACGCATGCGCGCGCTGCCAGGCGTGGACTCGGCGACGGTGATGGAAGTCAGGCTCGGCAGCGGAGGCAGCAACAACGATGGCGTGCTGGTGGACGGGCGAAATCCCCTGCCTCGCCGTGCAGTGGCGCCCATGCGCACGAATATTGTTGGGCCCGATTTTCTGCGCACGCTCGGCATCCCGCTGCAACTGGGGCGCGATATCGAAAGCTACGACACGGCGACCTCGCCCCGGGTGGCAATCATCAACAAGACCTTCGCCGACCGTTACCTGCCGGCGCTGAATCCGCTGGGCCATCACATTGCATTTTTCGAAAATGGGAAAGTGCAATACACCATCGTCGGGGTTTGTGGCGACAGCCGCTACTCAGGCGTGAAGGAGCGCGATCATCCGATGGCGTATTTCCCGTTCACGCAGACCCGGGGAGTGCTCGGGATGCAATACGAGCTGCACACGAATGGCAACCCGAAAATGCTGGTGATGGAAGCCACAAAAGCCGTTCATGCCAGCGATCCGGACATCTCACCGGAGAAGCCGATGACTCAGGAGGAGCAGTTTGCCGAAAGCGTCTCCCAGGACAGGTTGATGGCCACGCTCTCCATTTTTTTTGGCGCGCTCGCGGCGTTTCTGGTGGCGATCGGGCTGTACGGGAGCGTATCCTACACCATCGGTCGACGACGGATGGAATTCGGTGTGCGCATGGCCCTGGGCGCACAACGTTCGGCAGTTCTGCGAATGGTTCTGCTGGAGAGCCTGGCGGTTGCGGCCTGCGGGCTCGCTGTCGGCGTGGCCGCGTCGCTGGCGGTCGCCCGGAGTCTTCGATCGATGCTTTACGGCTTGAGTCCGAGCGATCCGTTGGCGCTGGTGGTTGCGCTCGGCGGAATCGCGATCATGACGCTGTTGGCGGCGTTCCTTCCGGCGCGCCGTGCGGCGTCGATCGATCCCATGCGCGCGCTGCGGTCGGATTGACTGGCGCGGCCTATTTCCAGACGAAGCGGGCCAGGTCCCGATCCTTGCGGACGCGGTCCACGGGAAAGACCTGGTTATGCATCACTACGTACACGCCGGGCTTCAGGATGCGCGCCGCCAGCAGGCTCTCGGTGAGGTTCTGAAGACCGTCGCTGCCTTCGAAGCCTAGCGGCGTCATTGCCCCGGTCATGACGACTGGGACGGACAGTTCCGGCAGGTTGCGCTGAAGCACCAGGCCCGTTTCCACCATCGTGTCGGTCCCGTGCGTGATGACGACGGGCGCGGCATGGTGCAGCTTCTCGCGCACAACCTCGAGAACTCGCAGGCGATCGTCATCGGTCATCTCCAGCGAGTCCTTATTCATGAGATGTGTGAGCTCGATATCGAGATCGGGGAGACGCAGGCGGGCGAGGTAACGGTCGAGCTTCGCGTCAACGTTCTCGACCGAACCCCGCTGCTCGGAGTAAACCTTCTCGATCGTCCCACCGGTGGAGATGAGATAGAGTTTCCGGCCCGCCATGCCGAACTTACTTGCCGGTGAGCGCGGCGACGCCGGGCAGTTCGATGCCCGACAGGAATTCAAGCGACGCGCCGCCGCCGGTGGAGATGTGGCTGATCTTGTCCGCTACGCCGGCCGATTTGATGGCCTTCTCCGAATCGCCTCCCCCAACCACCGAAACAGCGCCGGAATCGGCCACCGCCTTCGCCAGCGCGACCGTGCCCTTGTCGAAGGGCGGCTTTTCGAACACGCCCATCGGCCCGTTCCAGATTATGGTCTTCGCGCGTCCGATCTCGGCGGAATAGGCCTCGATGGTCCTGGGCCCGATGTCCACGCCCATCTTGTCGTCGGGAATCGTTTCCACCACGTCGAACGGCGCTCCTTCCTTCAGCTCTGAGACGACCACGTGATCGACGGGCAGCATCAGCTTCGCAGCCGATTCCTGAAGCAGCGTTTTCGCCAGATCCACCTTGTCGTCCTCGACCAGCGACCTGCCCGTCGGCTTTCCCTGCGCCTTCATAAAGGTGTAGGCCATTGCCCCGCCGATGAGCAGCTTGTCCGCGAACTTCAGCAGGTTCTGAATGACCTCGATCTTATCGGACACCTTGGCGCCGCCGAGGATAGCGATGCACGGACGCTCGGGATTGGTGGTCGCTTTGCCGAGGTACTCGAGTTCCTTATCCATGAGCAGACCGGCCGCGCCCTGGCTCATGAACTGGATCATGCCGACGGTAGAGGCGTGCGCGCGGTGCGCGGAACCGAAGGCGTCATTCACGTATACGTCGGCAAGCGAGGCGAGCTGCTTCGAGAAGCCGGAGTCGTTCTTTTCTTCCTCGGGATGGAAGCGCAGGTTTTCGAGCAGGAGCACTTCGCCGGGCGCAGGCCGCATCTTGGCCACATCGCCCCCGATGCAATCGGGCGCCATCTTCACCGGACGGCCCAGCAGCTCTTCCAGCCGTTTGGCTACAGGTTTGAGGCTCATTTCAGGATTGGGCTTCCCTTTGGGGCGGCCGAGGTGGCTGGCCAGAATCACGCCAGCCCCCTGCTCGAGAGCGTACCTGATGGTCGGCAGCGAAGCCTTTATGCGCTTGTCACTGGTGATTTCCTGGCCGCCGGGCGCCAGAGGAACATTGAAGTCGACGCGTATGAAGACGACTTTTCCCTTGAGATCCAGATCGCGAATGGAGAGTTTGTTCATATGATTTTGTGGACTTGGTGCGCGAACTGGCAGCGCACCGTGTGGATGATTATGTCGACGCCTGGCGGTTTAGATCTCCCGGCGTCCAGGCGGGAAATTGCTGCCGGAAATCTGATCGTATCAGAACGGCGCAGCTGGCGCGGGCGGGTTATGTTTCGCTCGCCGGCCGGGCGCCGTGCGGTGGCGGAGCCCGGACCGCGGAGGAGCGGACTAATGCTGGTGATGATGCGCGTGCGCGCCCGCCTGCATCGCGCAGCCGCTCTCGGATAACGCGCAGGCCTGGTGCTCGAACTGAACCGTCGTGTGATGAATGTGGAATCCGCACAGGACCTCGTTCAGGCGCGCCAGAATCGTCCGGCTCTCCGAGGGCGGCACGTCCTCAATCATCACGTGGCAGCTGAGAGCATGCGTGCTCGAACCCAGGCTCCAGATATGGAGATCGTGTACGTCGATCACGCCGTCCACCCGCCGCATGGCCGCGATCACGTCGTCCAGCCGCATCCCGCGAGGCAGGCCCTCCAGCAGGATATTCAGCGACTCGCGGGTGATGTCCCAGGCGCTCCACAGGATCAGCGCGCCGATGAAAATCGACAGCAGCGGATCGATGCGCGTCCAGCCTGTGAAATAGATCAGCGCGCCGCCGCCGATCAGCGCGACGGAACTGAGCGCGTCGCCCAGCATGTGCACCCAGGCGGCGCGGATATTCAGGTCGCTGGCGCGGTCGCGGTGCAAACCCCACATGATGGCTGAGTTCACCACCAGCGACAGCGCGGCCACGCCCATCAGCGTGCTTTCGCCGACCGGCCGGGGCTCGGTCAGCCTCTGCCACGCTTCGTAGAAAATGTACGCCGAGATCAGCAGCAGCGTGATGGAATTTACGAACGCAGCCAGCACACCCGCGCGGTGATATCCGTACGTCTTGATCGCGTCCGCCGGCTTGGATTGCAGGTAAAAACCGATCGCCGCCAGAAGCAGCGCGACAGCATCGGTGAAATTATGTCCGGCGTCGGAGATCAGCGCCAGACTATTGGCGCGGAAGCCGAAAAACACCTCTGTGCCGACCAGCAGCAGAGTGACGAAAATCGAAATCCTGAGAACGCTGCCGGTGGCCGGCGCGTGAACGTGGCCGTGGCCCATCTCCTGACTTCAGTGTAACGTTACAGCGCGCCGCCCGCGTTACCATGTATCGGAGATTCCGATGGCCTTCTGTACCAACTGCGGTGGCGCGCTGGCCGACGGCGCGCGGTTTTGCACGAATTGCGGCACGCCCGTTGCCGCCGCGGCGGGCGCCCCTGTTCCCGCGCCGGCAGCCGCGCCCGTGGCGGCTCCGGCTCCAATGCCGCCGCCTCCGCCGCCGGCTCCGGTGAAGCTCGAATACGCGGTGCAGGGCGGGAATCTGCAGATCGCGCGCGTGCGCCTCAAGCCCGGACAGGAACTGTATGCCGAGGCGGGCAAAATGATTTACAAAACCGCCAACGTCGCGTGGCAAACGCGAATGAGCGGTGAGAGCCTTGGCGAAAAGATCTGGGGCGCCGTGAAGCGACGCCTCATGGGCGAGTCGCTGTTTCTCACTTATTTCCAGGCCATGTCCGGCGATGGCGAGGTCGGGTTTGCCGGCAGCTATCCCGGCAAGATTCAGGTCTTCGAACTCGGGCCGGGCCAGAGCGTGCTTGTGCAGCGCGACAGTTTTTTGTTCGCGGAGAGCTCCGTCAACCTGGATATCGCGCTGGTGAAGCGGCTGGGGGCGGGTTTTTTCGGCGGGGAGGGGTTCATCCTGGAGCGGCTCACCGGTCCCGGTACGGTTTTCATTCATGCCGGTGGCGATTTCGTCGAGTTCACGCTCGGCCCTGGCGAGGTGCTCCAGGTGGATACCGGCTGCATCGTGGCCTTCGACACGACCATCGATTACGACATCGAGCTCGTGGGCAGTATCAAGACGGCGCTGTTCGGCGGTGAAGGACTGTTCGTTGCGACCCTGCGCGGCCCCGGCCGGGTGATCATCCAGAGCATGACGCTGGAGAAGATGCGCCGCGACCTTGCCGCCGGCCAGACCGGGGGCGACCAGCACAAGGGCATCGATGCCCTCAGCGGCATCTTCGACGCTATCGATACCTAAGCGGACCTGTGCGATCGCGAATGCCGAGACCAGCGAGCACGGGGTCTCGGCGCATCATCGAGCAGACCAGGCGCGCCGGGACCCCGGCGAGGGCTGAGAGCCTGCACCCCAGGAACCGTCGCTTACTTTGCGTCGAGATCGCTGCGGCGGAACGTCGTGACCTGGGCCTGCATCAGGCCGTTGCGGGTTTCGTACGCGTCGGCTCCTTCGTAAGGTTTGGCGAGGAATGGGGCGTCGGCGCGCCACTTCACGTTCAGCGTCTGTCCAACTGTCTGCGTGTGCACGACGGTGAAGGTCAGGCCGCAGAGGCCGCCCTGCGCGAAGGGCTTCACCACGCCGGCGAACATTTTCGCAACCGCATCGCGGCCCTGGGCCAGTTCGCCGTCGGGGGAGAAGATCTCGACGTCTGGTGGGAACTGGGCCATGAGACGAGTCCAGTCGCAGGCGTTGATCGCCGCAAGGTGCTCCTTGACCACAGCTTCGGGCGTGGGCTGGCGTTTCAGAGGAGGGAGCGAGGCGGTCTGGGGAAATGCGATGGCAACCAGTGATATGGCGATGAGTACGAAGCGCAGCGGCATACATCCAGCGTAGCGATACAATTCGAAGCGCTGCTCATGCGTATTCTTTTGATTCTTGTCGTGTGTGCTCTCACCGCTGCCGCCGGCGATGATGCCCACGACTGGCCGGTGGTGGGTGGGCGAGGAGGCATGCACTACTCGCCACTTACTCAGATCGATCGGGACAACGTGCGCCGGCTCCGCCGCGCCTGGCAGTTCGATTCGCACGATGAGTTCGACGGGTCGGAGATGCAGTGCAATCCGCTGGTCATCCACGGCGTGGTCTACGCGACCACCCCGCGCCTGCGCGTAATCGCGCTCGATGCATCAACTGGCCGGCAGATCTGGGTATTCGATGCGCACCATGGAAAACAGGGCACGGCGAAGCTTCGCAATCGCGGCCTCACCTACTGGTCTGACGGGCGCGACGCGCGACTGTTCGTCGGTATCGACGAGTTCCTTTACGCGCTCGACGCGCGCACGGGAAAACCGGCCGGCGGCTTCGGCGACGGCGGCCGTATCGATCTGCATGACGGCCTGGGCGAGCACGCCAAGGGTCTGACCATCTCGGCCACAAGTCCCGGAGTGATTTATAAGGATCTGTTGATCCAGGGGACCCTGCTCTCCGAGGATCTGCCCGCTGCGCCCGGCGACATTCGCGCATTCGATGTGCACACCGGCAAAATCCGCTGGACATTTCACACCATTCCACTGCCCGGCGAGTTCGGCGCCGACACGTGGCCGAAGAACGCGCGCGAAGTGGTGGGCTCGGCGAACTCGTGGGCCGGGTTAACGCTGGATGAGAAGCGCGGGGTCGTGTATGCGCCCACAGGGTCGGCCGCGTTCGATTTCTACGGCTCGAATCGCCTTGGGAACAATCTCTTCGCCAACTGCGAGCTTGCGCTCGACGCCGCCACGGGCCGGCGGCTTTGGCATTTCCAGGTGGTCCATCACGACGTGTGGGACCGCGATCTGCCGACCGCTCCCACGCTGGTGCGCATTCAACACGAGGGCCGGATGGTGGATGCCGTGGCGCAACCCACCAAGAATGGTTTCGTGTGGCTCTTCGATCGGGATACCGGCAGGCCCCTTCAGCCCTGGCGGGAAGTCGCGGTCCAGCCCAGCGATGTCGATGGCGAGAAGCTATCGCCGACGCAGCCGCTGCCCGAGGCTCCGGCGCCGTTTGCGCGCCAGCTCCTCACGGAGAATCTGCTGACGACCCGCACGCCGGAAGTCCATCAGGCCGTGCTGGACCGCTTTCGCGGCGTGCGCAGCGGCCCGCAGTTCACGCCGCCGAGCCGTCAGGGCACGGTCATTTTTCCGGGCTTCGATGGCGGCGCGGAGTGGGGCGGCGCGGCGTGGGACCCGGAGACCGGGATCCTGTATGTGAACTCCAACGAGATGGCCTGGATTCTGCGGCTGGTTCCGCGCGCTCTGGCGGGCGCGGAGATGACCGGCCGCGGTCTTTATCACCAGAACTGCTCGGGCTGCCATCGGCCGGATTTGAAGGGTACGCCGCCGGAGTTTCCTTCGCTGGTGGGCATCGCCAGCCGGCGTACGAAGGCGCAGATCGCCGCGATGGTGCGCAAGGGCGGCGGGCGGATGCCTGGGTTCTCACAGCTTGGCGATGCCGCGGTCGATGCAATCGTGCAGTTCATCAGCACCGGCAAGGACGTTCATCTTGGCGGCGCCGAGTGGCAAAAGAAGGGCGGACCGGCGCCGCTGAAGTACGGCATGGACGGCTACAATCGGTTCCTCGATCCCGACGGCTATCCCGCGGTGAAGCCGCCATGGGGCACGCTGAACGCCATTAACCTGAACACGTTTCAGTACGTGTGGAAGAAGCCATTCGGTGAATATCCGAAGCTGGCGGCGCAGGGCCTGCGCAACACCGGATCCGAAAACTACGGCGGCGGAGTGGTTACGGCCGGCGGCGTCCTGTTCATCGGCGCCACGAATTTCGACAGCAGGTTTCACGCTTTCGACAAGCGTACCGGCGAGTTGTTGTGGGAGACGACGCTGCCCGCGGCGGGCAATGCGACTCCGGCGGTCTATGAGGTGAACGGGCGCGAGTATGTGCTGATCGCGGCCGGTGGTGGGAAGTCGGGCGCGCCCAGCGGGGGAAGCTACGTGGCGTTTTCGCTGCCGTAAGTGGCGCCGGCGCCCGGAGTCGCTCAGGCGGCCTTTTCGGCTGCACCCGTTCGATAGACGGGGCGAAGCCAGTTGCGATACGCGGGCAGGCGACCGCGAGTCGCATCCGTGTAAAGGGCGCGCAATTTCGTCGCAATGGGACCAACTTCGCCCGTGCCCACGAGGCGATGGTCGATGCGCACGATGGGCGCGATCTCGACCGCGGTGCCGGTGAAGAACAGCTCCTCGCAAACATACAGCTCGCTGCGGCTGATGGAACGCTCTGCCACTTCCAGCTTCATCTCATTGCGCGCCAGCTCGATGATGCTGGCCCGAGTGATGCCTTCGAGGATGTTGTCGGTGCCGGGCGGGGTGAAGAGCCTGCCATTGCGGATCATGAAGATGTTGCAGGTGGCGCCTTCGGCCACATGACCGCTTTCGGTGAGAAAGATGGCTTCATCGTGGCCGCTGCGGCGGGCCTCGTCGGTGGCCAGCGCGCTGTTGACGTAAGCGCCGCAGATCTTCGCGCGGCCAGGAATGGCCGTGTCCTCGATCCGCCGCCACGACACGACGCCGGCCTTCAGGCCTCTGGCGCTGTCGAAGTAATCGCCGAAGGGCAGGGCGGTAATGGCGAAGGAGTCGTTCTGGTCGGGCGCGACGCCGATGCGCGCCGCGGCCTTGTAGGCCAGCGGGCGGACGTAAACGTGGGAGCGGAATTCGTTCCGGCGGCAGAGCTCGGCGGTCAGTTCAGCCAGCTCTTCGGCCGTGCGGGGGATCTCGATCCGCAGGATCGCCGCGTTGCGCTTCCAGCGCTCGTAATGCTCGCGCGCGCGGACGAGATACAGCTCCTGCTGGCGCTCGTCGTAGTAGCCGCGGATGCCCTCGAACACGCCGGTACCGTAGTTGAGCGCGTGGGTGAGGATGTTCACGTTGGCTTCGGCCAGCGGCGCGAACCGGTTGTTGAACCAGACCACCGTGTTCGGGTTTACCGATTCGGCTTTCATATGGCAGGCTCCTTCATGGATTTCACGATGTCGCGTCCGCACGCCAGCGCTTTGCGGTCGATATCGAGCCACCGCTGTGACGTTACGACGCGGGCGAGAGCGGTTTCGATGAACTGCTGATCGAGTAAGTCAGTCGATTCGAGCAGGGCCCCGAGGGCGACCATATTGGCCGCGCGGGCATCCCCGACGCAGTCGGCCAGTGAGGCGAACGGCTGCACGATGACATTCACGTCGTCGCGGCGGACACCCGCGGGCAGGGAAGACCCGTTATAAAGGACCCAGCCGTCGGGCTCGACGCTGTCCAGGAACTTGTGCAGCGAGGGCTCGTTCATCGCGATGAGGACGGTGGGACGAGAGACGAGAGGGGAATCGACGGGCGAGGAGGAGAGGCGGACGTGGCAGTTCGAGGTGCCGGAACGCATCTCCGGACCGTAGGAGGGTAGCCAGGAGACTTCGAGGCCGGCGGCCAGGCCAGCTTCTACGAGGACTTCACCGAGCATGAGGACGCCCTGGCCGCCGAAGCCGGCGATTTTGATGCGGTCGTTGGCGTAGGCGTCATGGGCGGGCTGAACGCCCGCCTCAGGCTGAAAGCCTGCCCCACAGACTGCTGGGATCTGGTGGAGGCCGAGGGGTTCGGCCGGCGCGGGGCGTGGACTCGGAGTCGCCGTGGAGTCGCGGAAGATTGAGAGAGGGTAGACCTTTGTGAGCTCGTCGCGGACCCAGGCCTGGGCGTCGCCGGGGGTCATCTTCCAAATGGTCGGGCACGGCGAGAGGACCTCAATGAGAGAGAAGCCGAGGCCGTTTACCTGGTTCTCGATTCCTTTGCGAATGGCCTTCGCGGCGCGCATGATCATCTTCGCATTGCCGAGAGCGACGCGCTCCACGTAGACCGGCGCCTCGAGCGAGGCGATGACTTCGGACACGTGAAGCGGATAGCCTTCATTCCATGGGCTGCGGCCATGGGGCGCAGTGGTGGTTTCGGCGCCGAGCGGGGTTGTGGGCGCGGTCTGGCCGCCGGTCATGCCATAAATGGCGTTATTGACGAAGATGGCGGTGATGGGCTCGCCGCGATTGGCGGCATGCAGGATCTCGGCCGTGCCGATCGCGGCGAGATCGCCGTCGCCCTGATAGGCGATCACGATGCCATGCGGCAGGGACCGCTTCACCGCCGTTGCAGCCGCCGGGGCGCGGCCGTGCGCCACCTGGATGTTGCCCACATCGAAGTAGTAATAGGCGAACACGGAGCAGCCCACGGGGCTGATGAGCACGGTTCGATTCTGCACGCCGCATCCGTCGATGGCTTCGGCGATGAGCTTGTGAATGATGCCGTGGCCGCAGCCCGGGCAGTAGTGGGTTTGCTGCTGGTTCTCCGCCTTTCGCTCGTAGGTGTCGTAGAAGCATGCGGGCTTCTGATGGAGCACGTTGAACTCGGAGTCAGGCATGGGCGACCTCCAGACGCTGCGCCACGTTGCGGACGGCGCCGAGAATCTCTTCGGCCGAGGGCACCACTCCGCCCATGCGGCCGTAGTGATCGACGGGGCGACGGCCCTCGACGGCGAGCCGGACGTCGTCCACCATCTGACCGGTGGAGAGCTCCACCGCGAGAAATGCAGTCGACGTACGGGCGAGCGCGCGGATCATTGCCGAGGGGAACGGATACAGGCTGATGGGGCGCAGCAGGCCGACACGCAGGCCTTCGCCGCGCGCGAGTCGAACGACAGACTTGAGGATGCGGGCGACGATCCCGTAGCCGACCAGCACCAGGTCGGCATCGTCGGTCTGTACGGCCTCGAAGCGCACGGCAGCTTCTTCCGCGCGACGGTACTTCGTTTCCAGTTTGCGGATATGCAGCTCGAGATCTTCGGGCTCGAGGTAAATGGAAGTGATGAAGTTGCGGCGGGTTTCCGCATTGGCGCGGACGGCCCACCAGGGCGGCGGCGGTTGAACGGCATGCTCCGGCAGTTCGACCGCTTCCATCATCTGGCCGATATAGCCATCGGCGAGCAGAATGGCCGGGTTGCGGTATTCATCGGCCAGTTCGAAGGCGAGCACGGTCAGATCGCACATCTCCTGCACCGAATCGGGCGCGAGAACGAGAGTGCGGTAGCAGCCGTGGCCGCCGCCCTTGACAACCTGAAAATAGTCGCCCTGTTCGGGGGCGATGTTGCCCAGCCCTGGCCCTCCGCGCATCACGTCGGCGATGACGCAGGGCAACTCCGCGCCGGCGAGATAGCTGAGGCCTTCCTGCATGAGGCTGATGCCCGGACCGCTCGAGGAGGTCATGCAGCGGATGCCGGTGGAAGCGGCGCCGTACAGCATATTGATGGCGGCCGTTTCGCTCTCGGCCTGCAGAAACGTGCCGCCGACCTGCGGCATTAGGCGGGCGGCGGCTTCGGTAATCTCGGTTGCCGGAGTGATGGGATAGCCGTAAAAGGCGCGGCAACCGGCGAGGATCGCGCCGCGCATGATCGCTTCGTTGCCTTTGAGGAGTTGTTTGGCCAAGAGGGGGTCTCCTAAGCGGCGGTAAGCTCCGGCACAGGCACTCGCGCGCGCTTGTAGACGGTTATGGAGCCCGGTTCGGGGCAGGCATAGAAGCACAGGCCGCAACCGCTGCAGCCGTGCCCCTCGTACCAGACCGGGTGATAGCCGCAGCGGTTCAGATGATCGGAAAGGCGCAGAAGGCCAGGGACGCAGGCGCCGACGCAGAGTCCGCAGCCCTTGCATTCCTCCGCATTGATGGTGACGCTTCCCTTATCCATGGATCAAGCCTCCTGGAGAGCGAGCGCGCCTCGGGTGTCGAGCAGGTGGGTCTTCTCCGCGTACTCGAACAGCTCGTTGTGGAATTTCGGATGGGCGATGGCGATGAGCGCCTCCGCGCGCTGGCGCAGGGTTTTGCCGTGCAGGTACGCGATGCCGTATTCGGTGACCACGTAATGGACATCGCCGCGGGATGTGACCACCCCGGCGCCCCGGTCGAGCATGGGCGCGATGCGCGAAACCGTCTCATGACAGGCGGTGGAAGGCAGGGCAATGATCGGCTTGCCGCCTTTGGAGCGCGCCGCGCCGCGAATGAAGTCCACCTGCCCGCCGAAGCCGCTGTACGGTTTTGTACCGATGGAATCGGCGCACACCTGGCCGGTCAGGTCCACCTGCAGGGCGGAGTTGATGGCCACCATACGGTCGTTCGCGGCGATGATGAACGGGTCGTTGGTGTAGAAGGTGGGGTGCATCTCGAACATGGGGTTTTCGTGGATGAAGTCGAAGAGGCGCTTCGTGCCGAGGACGAAACCGATCACGATCTTGCCGCGATGGATGTTTTTCAGCTCGCCCGTGAGCACTCCCGCTTCGATCAGGTCGATAACGCCGTCGGAGCACATCTCGCTGTGCACGCCGAGGGCGCGCCGGTCTTTCAGACTGCTCAGCACCGCGTCGGCGACGGCGCCGATGCCGGTCTGCAGCACCGCGCCGTCCGGGATGAGCGAGGCAACGTTCCGGGCGATGGCGTGCTGCACGGAGGTGGGCGCTTCTACAGGCAGCTGGAGCAGCGGCCGATTGGTCTCGACAAAGGCGGAAATGCGATCCACCGGGAGGAACGTGTCTCCGTGGGTACGCGGCATCTGGCGATTGACTTCGGCGATGACGTACTTCGCGCAGCGAGCGGCGGTGAGGGTGCAATCGACGCTGGTGCCGAGGCTCACGAACCCGTACTGATCGGGGGGGCCGGTCTGGATCAGGGCGACATCTATGGAAAGCTGCCCGCTCTGGAACAGGGCTTCGATCTCGCTCAGGAAAATGGGAGTGTAGTCGGCCCGGCCTTCGGCGACGGCATCCCGCGTATTGCCACCGAGGAACAGGCCGTTATGACGGAAGTTCATCTCGAACTCCGGCCACGTGTAAGGCGCCTGACCGAAGGTCAGCATGTGGCAGAGTTCGACGTTACGGAGTTCGAGGGCGCGGCCCATGAGCGCATCGACCAGAACCTGAGGAGTTCCGCACCCTTCGTGAATCCAGACGCGGTTGCCGGAGCGGACGACCTGCACCGCCTCGTCGGCGGTCATTCGTTTTGCGCGATACGATTCGATCCAGCGCATAATGGCCTCCTTTACGACCCAGGCAGCGCACACAACCACGTGCAAGTGGGGCACCAAGACAAACCATTCGTTCGCAGGGATTTGCGCCGCTTCGCGAGGGTCTCGCTGAGTATGGTTGCGCAGTACGGTGGGGGACGTCGCGCGGTTCGTCCCTTCCGGCATCCTGACGTTGCTCGCGCCGCCTGGCCCCGCGCGGACGCGGAATTCCGAAAACGGACACCCGGGCGCTCGCTCAGCGAAGCTAACTACCTTTGATTTGTGAGGAATTGCACGGGTGACAGACTTGCCGAAGAAGCCTGCCGTAGAGCTTACGGCGTGAGGTGGCGGATGATGGATGGTTTGTCGTCGTTCCTGAACGATTTAAAGGTCAGCGCGCGCTCGCTGCGACGGGCCAAAGGACTGACCATAGCCGTGGTTGCGACTCTGGCCCTCGGCATTGGCGCGAATGCAGCGATGTTCAGCCTCGTGCGCGGCATCCTCCTGCGCCCGCTGGTGAATCGGGACGAGAGCCGGCTCATCTACATCCGCCAGACCGCCGGCGGCGACAACGCTACCTTCTCAATCCCGGACATCGACGACCTGCGCACTCGCATGAAGAGCTTCAGCTCGTTCGGCGACTTCTCCGTCATTGGCTTCACGATGATGGGCCTCGGCGAGCCGCGCACGGTTCGAGCCGGAGTGGTTGGCGGCTCTTACTTCCAGGTCATGGGGCTGCACCCGGTCCTCGGCCGCCTGCTCGATGCGCACGATGACGGCCCCAGGGCCCCGGGCGTGGCTGTTCTGACGTATCGATTTTGGTCCACGGCCCTGAATCGCGACCGATCTGTGATCGGCAAAACGGTGCGCCTCAGTTCGTTCATCGACACGCGTCCCGCCACGATCGTGGGAGTGCTGGAGCCGTGCGTTCCTTATCCGCAGGACACGGAGATCATCGCGAACGTCGTAACCAGCGCACACCATCTTTCGGCGACCATGATTACCGGCCGCGAGCACCGCATGACCGAATTGTTTGCGCGGCTGGCACCTGGAACCGATCTGGAAACGGCGCGCGCGGAGCTTCAGGCGGTCTACGGCGCAATGAAAAAGGAGCACCCGGAATCGTATCCGGAGAAAGCCGACTATCGGATCAGCGCCACGCGTCTGCGCGACGAGCTCACGTCGAAAGCGCGAACCATTCTGCTGGTCCTGATGGCCGCCTCGGTGCTGGTATTCGTGATCGCCTGCTCCAACGTGGCCAACCTGATTCTGGCCCGCACCATGCGGCGCGAGGGAGAACTTGGCATCCGCGCCGCTTTGGGCGCCAGCCGCTCTGCCCTTCGCCGCATTCTGTTGGCCGAGAGTCTGATGCTCTGCGTTGCCGGCGCGGGGCTCGGGGTGGCCATCGCGACGCCGATGGTCAAGGTGCTGGCGCGTTATGCCTCGCGCTATTCGGTACGTGCTCTTGACCTCACCGTCGATTCGAGCATGCTCTGGGTCGGCGCCGGACTCGCCGTCATCGCCGCCGCTCTGCTGGCGTATGTTCCGCGCCTCCCCTCATCCGGAAGCGCGCAGGCTTTCGGGCTGGCCATCGGGAGCCCTCGCATCGCCGGCGGTGGCAACCGGAAGCTCAAGGTCTTCGCACTGATCCAGATCGCCGCCTCGTTCGTGCTTGTAGCGGGATCGGCGGCTACGGTGCGGACCCTGCTTTCGCTCGAGCTGGTGCAGACGGGCCTCGATACGTCGCATCTGCTGGCGGTCAACGTTCCTGTCGTGCGCGACGGTAAGACACCGGGCCAGATCGTGAATTACTACCGCGAAGCCGCGCGCCGGATCAGTTCCCTGCCGAGCGTGGTGAACGTGACCGTAAGCTCATCCGTTCCGTGGCGCGACCAGAACTTTTTTACACCCGAGTTCGGCATCGACGGCCGAGTTCCCGGGCCGGGCGAGGAACATCCGCGGGCGTCATTCGAGGTCGTCACGCCGGGCTATTTCGCCACTCTCGGCCGGCCGATCCTTGAAGGCCGCGATTTCACCGACGCCGATCGACACGGCGGCGAGCTTGTCGCCATCGTCAGCGAGAGCCTCGCGCGGCGCATGTTCCCCAAAGGCGACGCCCTGAATCACACCATCACATGGACCGATCCATTGCTGCGGTTCGCTCCTGCCCCGGGTATTGCCGAACCGCGCCGCATTGTCGGCATCGTGCCGGACATCGATACCGCGGATCTCGTGCCGAAGCCCACCATGATCGTCTACCATCCCTTCGATCAGGAGCAGTTTCTGGGAGGCGGCCGACTGCTGGTGCACGCGAGCGCAAACCCGTATTCGCTGGTTAAACCCATCACACGGATCATGCACGAGCTGTCCGCAAACCAGCCGGTGGAACGGGCCGCGACGCTGGACGACGTTCGCGCCGAGGTGCTCTCCACGGAACGGTTGAACGCGACCGTGTTCAGCGTGTTCGCCGGCGTGGCGCTGCTGATCGCCGTGGTGGGGGTCGCGGGCGTGCTGGCATTTTCCGTCAGCGGCCGCACGCGCGAGTTTGGCATACGCCTCGCTGTCGGATCGCAGCCGCGCCATTTACTGCTGCGCGTCATCGCCGAGGGCGTCGCCATGGCGCTCGGCGGACTTGCCCTGGGCTTCGGCGCGGGCGTGTGGCTGGCGTATTTCGCGGGCGCTTTGCTGGCGGATCTGAAGACGCCAGGGGTGCTGCCGCTTACCGGCGCAGCTCTGATACTGCTGATCGCCGCGGTCACCGCATCCGCGATTCCCGCAGCGCGCGCGGCTCGAGTCGACGTAGTTCAGGCGTTGAGGACGGAGTAATACCTCACCACCTGCGCGAGGCAACACGACGGCGCCACTCGATCAAGCGGCGTTGCGGCGGCCAAAGGCGGCGATGGCGAGCAGTGCTCCGCCGTAGCTTCCGGCCAGGGAGATGGCCGTCGTCACGGCGGCGAGGAGCAGCAGCCCGGCGGCGGCCGCCGGTTTGCCGAAGAATACCTGCGCGAGCGGTATGCACGGCCCGGTCAGGACGGCCCAAAGCCAGGCGTGCCGTGGATGGAGGAACCCGAGCAGGCCCGTTATCAGAAGCAGGAACGCCACTTCGACACCGGCATCGTCGGTGTGCAGTTCATAGCGCATCAGGAGCGGAACGGCAACTGCCCAGCAGACCCATGCGGCAACGGTTCTGGCCATGAGCCGAGTATAGCCCGCGTACTTTCTAATGTAAAGTACTTTTACTCGGTCGTTTGATACGGCTTCAACTGATCACCGATCTTCGCGGTATCGCCGACCACTACGATGGTCATCTTCGATGGCACCAGCTCCGTCTCGGCGAGGCGCTGGATATCCTCCGGCTTGACCTCGTTCACCTTCTGTACGTAGGTGCTGAGCCACGAGCGGTCCAGCTTCTGGGAATCGACAAAGTGCAGCTGGTTGATGACCGCGTTCGGCGAAACGGTGTTGCTGAGCACGAAGATTCCGGACATATACGTCTGGATGCCGGACAGCTCCGGTTTGGTCGGGGCTTCCTTCCGCAGGCGGTCGATCTCGCCGAAAATCTCCTTCAGCGACGGGCCGGTGACGGCGGTCGTTACGTCGGCCTGCTCCACCCAGTAAGCTGTTCTTCCGCGCGTCCCGATCACGCTTCGCGGTGAATAGGTGTAGCCTTTCTGCTCACGAATATTCGTGGTGATGCGTGAGGCAAAGGAGCCGCCAAGAAGCTGGTTCATGACATCTTCGGGAATATAGTCGGCGCTTGCCGGGGCGGCTACGGGCAGTCCCATATACAGGGTCGATTGCGCTGCTCCCGGCCGGTCAATCACCTGCAGCGAGCGGGCCTTCACGCCGGCGGGCGATTTTTCGTCCGGCGCGGCGCCTTTTTTCCAATCTGCAAAGCTGGCGCGGATGGCGTCGCGCAGACCCGGGTCAAGCCTGCCGGCAACATACAAGTGGGTTCGCGCGGCGGCGTAGTTGGCGTTGTAGAACGCTTTCACCTGATCGATGGTGTAGCCGGCCAGCGCAGCGTCGGATGGGAAAACGCGGCCATAGGGGTGGTCGGGAAAGACCGTTTCGAGGAAGCGCTCCCGAGCCAGGCTCTGGGGCGAGGATTTTGCGACCGCGAGATCGCGCGCCAGGTCGGCCTTCAGCCGCTTCAGCTCGGATTCGGGCAGGGTGGGGTTCTTCAGCACATCGGCGAGGAGCGCGATGAAACGAGGGCCGGCGTCGGAGAGCACATCCCCGCCGGCGACTGCGTAATCGGCATCCGCGCCGGTATCCAGTTGCCCGCCCATATCGGCCACATCGCTGGCCAGAGCCTCCGCGCTGCGCTTTCCCGCACCCTCCTTGAGCAGCTTTGCGGTTAGTTTGGACATCCAGACCTGGCCGGACGGCTCGTACAGAGCTCCAGCGTCGATGAATGCCAGGATGGTGACTTTGGGGACGATTCCATAAGGCACGATGGTGACCTGCATGCCATTGGGCAATACGAAATCGTCGGTCTTCGGCAGGTGGAACGGTCGCGGCGCGGTCCCCTGCGGGGGCGCCTCTTTGGCCGCCACCATGAACGATGCAATCGTCAGCGCAAAAGTGAGGCGTTTCATTGCACCCCTCCTGATTTGGTGTCTTCAGTTTTCGCCGCTCCGGCTTTCCAGATCAGGACGGTGCGGTTGCCGGTGCGCAGATACTCGCGCGCCGTTTTCTGAACCAGCTCCGGCGTGACGCTCCGCAACTGGGTTTCGAGCGCGTTGATCCGCGCCGGATCGTCATCGAACAAGGCGAACGAGGCCAGCAGGTCGGCGCGGCCGAAGCCGGCAAAGCGGGTCAGATCGTCATAGAGATGGGAGCGGAGCTTGGTCAGACTGCGGTCCACGAGCTTGCGATCCACGGGTTGCGATTGCAGCCGTTCGATTACCCCGTCGGCGGCGTTCAGAATATCCTGCGGATTCACGCCGGGGTCGTGGATCAGGGACACGGTCCACAGCATGGGGCCATCGTAATTGAACATATTGCCGAGCTCGTTGATCCCTGCGCTGACGCCGCCGGTATAACCCCGTTTCTTGACCAGCTCCTGGTACAGGAGGCTGTCGTCGCCCTGGGCCAGCATCTGATCGATCAACCCCATGGCCCAGTATGCCGGCGTGTTGCGCGGCGGCATGTGATAACTGAAGGCCAGCGCCGGGCGGGTGGCCAGCGGGTCGGTGTGCGTCACCGTTTTCTCTTTCTCCTGCCGCGGTTCGGTCAGGTCGGGCAGGGGCGGTACTTCAGCTTTCGGAATTGAGCTGAAGTATTTCGCTACCAGAGCCCTGGCGTCTTTCGGATCGAAGTCGCCCACGATGGCCAGGGCGGCGTTATTGGGAGCGTAGTAGGTTTTGAAGAAGGCCTGCACTTCGTCCAGCTTCGCTGCTTCGATGTCCTTCAGGTCGCCATAGAAGTTGTGTGAGTTGTACCAGTTCTGGTTGGCGTACTGTGGCATCCACAGCCACGGAAACCCGCCGTAAGGCTGATTCAGCACGTTTACTTTCACCTCGTTGCCCACGACGCCCTGCTGATTCGTCAGATTCTCGCTGGTGATCGCGAGGCCCTTCATGCGGTCCGCTTCGGCCCAAAGGGCCGTTTCCAGCTTGTTGGAGGGCAGGACCTCGAAGTAGTTGGTGAAATCGAAACGGGTGGAGCCGTTCAGGATGCCGCCATTCTGCTGCACGAGGCGGACGAACTCCATTTTGCCCAGGTTTTGCGAGCCCTGGAACATCATGTGTTCGAACAGGTGTGCGAACCCGGTGCGGTCCTTCGGCTCCACGCGGAAGCCGATGTGGTAGTAGACCGCCGTTACTACGGTGGGAGCCGTGGAGTCGGGCGACAGGATCACCCGGAGCCCATTGGGCAGCTTGTAGTATTCGACCGGAACGGTGAAGCGGTCGGCGGCGGCCGCGGGCATGATGATGGGCAGCGCCATGACGGCGGCAGTCAGAGTTCTAAGCAATATGGAGCCTCCCCCCGAAACTGAGTAGGACGTGCGAGATGCCGATTCGTTCGCTTTGCATTAAAAAGTACTTTCTTTATGGTCGCAACTGGCGTATGATTACAGTATGCCGGTGCAGATAGGTCAGACTGCCGCCACGTTCGCCGATCCGATCGGACTCCTGAAGGATTGCCATCGCCGAATCGAGCGATTCCTGGAGACCCTTTTCAGGATGAGCGATGCGAAACAGGGCGCACCGCTTGGCGCCGATGAGCGGACCGCTCTTGAAGGAGCGCTGAATTATTTCCGCGACGCCGCGCCGCGGCACACCGAGGACGAAGAGGATTCCCTGTTCCCGCGCCTGATGGAGCACGCGGCGGTAGGTGACCCCGTGGCTCTGGCCATGATCGCGGAACTCGAGGATGGCCATGAGCAGGCAAACGCCGCGCACGAGGAAATCGAGCGCCTCGGCCGCAGGTGGCTTGCGCAAGGCAGTTTGACCCCGGTGGATGCGGCGCGGATGACGGAGTTGCTGTGCGATCTGCGGACCTTCTATCAACGTCATATCGCAACCGAGGACAACGAGCTGTTTCCTCTGGCCGGCCGGATGCTGGACGCGCAGGAACTGGCCGCTGTCGGCAGCGAGATGCGTGCGCGGCGCCGGCTGCAGGAAGAAATTCAACCCCGCTCAGCCGCTTGAGTTCTGCAGGCCACGTTTCCAGCCTGTGGCAGCGGCACTCAAGGCGCGGAACTCCGCACCGATAAGAAAGCATGGCTTTCTTCCTTTGGAGCGACAAATACGACCTGGCGTGTCCGCCGATCGATCAGGAGCACAAGCGGCTGTTCGCGATGGCTGAAAAGCTGCACATCGCCATGGCCGCCGGGCAGGGTGGCGCCGTCCTGAAATCTCTTTTTGGCGAGCTGGCCGAATACACCGTCACGCATTTTCGGCATGAGGAAACGCTGATGCGCGGCTCGGCATACCCGACTTTCAGGGAGCACAAAGCGGAGCATGATGCTCTCACGGCCAAAGTGGTCGAGCTGCAGAAAGCGATGGGCAGCAAAGGCGAGCTGGCGCTGACGCTCGAGACCATGCGCTTTCTGCGCGAGTGGCTGGACCAGCACATTTGCAAATCGGATCGGCTCGTCGCCGACTGGGCGCGCAGCCGGCTGAAGGGCGCGGGCACGGACAAGCGGCCGCTCACGCCGGCGCGGGTGGGCTGATCGCGTTCGCCTGGCCAGTGGACTGCGGCTAATGTACTCTCATCGCCCCTGCGGCGATGCCCGCACGGCGCGTTCGAAGGCCCAGCCGCGGATGTGATTGATCTGCTCCTTCATGGTGCGCGACAGCGGCACCGTCTTCACCGCCACGCCGATCAGGTCCTCATCCGCCAGCTCGCGGTCCTCCAGCTTTGCCCGCGTGATCGCCGACACCACGCACTGCTCGATCTCCGCTCCGGCCCATCCAACGGTGAACTCCACCAGCTGTTGGAGGTTGAACCGCGAAGCGTCGACGCCGCGCCGCTCGAGATGAATGCGGAAGATCTCCACCCTTTCGTCATCCAGTGGCAGATCGACGAAAAACACCTCGTCGAAGCGCCCCTTGCGGATCATCTCCGCCGGCAGCAGATCGATGCGGTTCGCCGTCGCCGCCACGAACAGCCCACGCGCCTTCTCCTGCATCCAGGTCAGGAAGAACGCGAACATGCGTCCCTGCTCGCCTCCGGACTCGGCGGAATTGATGCCCATCTCAATCTCGTCGAACCAAAGCACCGCCGGCGCCATATCCTCCAACATGCGGCAGGCCGCGACGAATGCGCCTTCCGGTTTCCCGTGCCGGCCGGAGAAGATCTCGGTCATGTCAATGCGATACAGGGGAAGCTGAAAACAGGAGGCGATCGCCTTCACCGAAAGGCTTTTGCCGCAGCCGGGGATACCCATCATGAGAAGCCCACGGGGTACGATTTCGGCGCTGAGCGTATCACGCATCTCGAAAAGCCTGCGCCGCTCCAGCAGCCATTTCTTCAGACCATCGAGGCCGCCGACATCGGAAAGCGCTGCGCCCTCGGAAATGAACTCGAGGTAGCCGGTGCGATTGACCAGCAGGCGCTTCTCCTCGAGCAGCGCGGGCACGGCTTCCGCACGCGGCCGCTGGGCGCCGCGCCGCAGCGCGTAGCGGGCTTCATCCAGGGTCAGGCCCTGCAGCGCGCGCGCATACTGATGCAGCACAGCCTCGTCCGGCGACGTGCCTTCGCGCTTCAGGAAATCCACCAACTCGACGATATCGGGCGGGCGTAGTTCGAGGAAGACGATGTCGCGCTCGATCTCTTCCGGGATGTAACGCACCGCTGAGGTAATGACCACGAACTTCCGTTTATCGAGCGCGAGCTCGCCTACGTCGCGCAGCCGTCGCCGGATCTCGGCCGATTCGCGCAGCGGATCGTGAAAATCGCGCAGATGGAAAATGGCGGGCGCATCGTGCGCCACGATGAAGTCCAGCGCCGCGCGCGGCGCCTGCGTGCCGGCCTCGGGCGGTTTGCCCTCGCGCCGCAGGCCTTCGGTGAGCGTCCACTCCCACACCGGCAGGGCCTCGTCGATGGTCCGCAGCAGCGCCGCCACGCGCTGCTCCTCCGCCGAGCGGATATAGGTGATCGGCCGGCCGGAGGCGAAAATCTCGCGGATGGTCTTCGCCGCGCGGCTTTCGGCCGCGGGCATGACAACGCTGGTCATTATTGTAAAGACGCGGGAAACCCGGGAAAAGCCGGAATCACACAGCCATTATCGGGGACGCACACGGAGGCGGTTATCCTGTGAAACGAATGAGATCCGCCGCCCTGCTCGCCTGCATTTTTCTCGCCTCCGCCGCGCCCGCCGGACATCGGCGTTTCGAGCTCACGGTGGACAACATCATGCGCGGGCCGAACCTCTACGGCTATCACTTCGCTGAGATGCGCTGGTCCGGTGACGATCAGCGCGTCTATTTTCGCTGGAAGAAATATGACGAGCCGGTGGACAAGGAGCCCGCGGTCTGGGTGGTGAATCGCGATGGCAGCGGCCTGCGGCGGCTCAGCGACGAGGAAGCGAAAAACGCGCCGCCGGCCGACGGCGATTTCAGCCCGGATCATAAGCGCATGGCGTACGCGCAGGACGGCGACATCTTCGTGTACGACTTCACCAACGACAAGCCGCTCCGCCTCACACACACCACCGAGGCTGAGTCCGACCCGCACTTCCTGCATGACGGCGCGCGCGTCGCCTACACGCGCAACCAGAACCTGTTCGTCGTCTCGCCGGCTACGGGCGCGACCGTGCAGATGACCGACATCCGCACCGGAACCGATCCCGAGAAGGCCAAAGAGGAGAAGGAGACGCCGGAGCAGAAGTACCTGAAAGCGGAGGAGAAGGCGCTGCTCGCGGTGGTGCGCGCGCGCGAAGCGGAAGAGGAAGCGAAAAAGGCGCGCGAGCAGAAAGAGAACCCGCGCAAGCCGTTTTACCTCGGCGCCGAGGACAAGGTCGCCAGCCTGCGCCTGACCCCGGACGAGAAGTTCGTTTTCGCGCTCATCGAACAGGGCAGCAAGAACATCCGAAAAACGGAGGTGCCCAATTATGTCACCACGTCGGGCTACACCGAAGAGATTCCCGGCAGGACGGACGTCGGCGAGCCGGAGCCCCACCAGCGCCTCGCCGTGATTGATGTGAGCACTGGCCAGGTGAAATGGGTCAGCTTCCGCCCGGATCCGAACAAGCCCGACCTCACGAACTCCGTCGATCTCGATCAGCCGGCGTGGTCCCAGGACGGCTCGAGGGCGGTGCTGTTCGCCGACGCCCGCGATCATAAGGACCGCTGGCTGGTGGCGCTCGACCCGGCGCAGGCGTCCCTGCGGGTGCTCGCCCATCTGCATGATGACGCCTGGATCGGCGGGCCCGAACAGGGCGATGTCCGCCCCGCGTTCGTGAATGGCGGAGGCAATGTGGTCTATCTCTCCGAGCAGACCGGCTGGGCGCACGTCTACTCGGTTCCATTCGCGGGCGGCGAGCCGAAGGCGCTCACTTCAGGCGCCTGGGAAGTGAAAAACGTGCACGCCTCGCACGATGGCAGCCGACTGTTCCTGGTGACCAGCGAAGCCGGTCTCGGCGAGCAGCAGTGCTATGTGATGCCTGCGGCCGGCGGACTGGTAACGCGCCTCACCTTCGCTTCGGGTCTGCACGACTGCGTGCTTTCGCCGGACGAGAAGTGGATCGTGGATGAGTATTCGTATGTGAACAAGCCGCCGGACCTGTACGCGCAGACTGTCAGCCTGCAACCGCCGAATACGCGGCTGACTTACTCGCCTGCGCCGGACTTTGGCGACTACCCGTGGTCCGACCTGCCTCTGTTCTATATCAGCGCGCGCGATGGCGCGAAGCTTCCGGCGAAGCTGTGGCGTCCGCCGCAACAGCAGCCGGGCGGGCCGGGCGTAATCTTCGTCCACGGCGCCGGTTACCTCCAGGATGTGCATCGCGGCTGGACTTATTACGCGCGCGAGTACATGTTCAACCACTTACTCGCGGCCCGCGGGTACACGGTGGTCGAAGTAGATTACCGCGCCTCGGCAGGCTACGGGCGCAACTGGCGCACGGCCATTTACCGGCACATGGGCGGGATCGACCTTACCGATCAGGTGGACGCGGCGAAGTGGCTGGTGGAAACGCAGCATGTCGATCCGAAGCGCATAGGCATCTACGGCGGCAGTTATGGAGGGTTTCTCACGCTGATGGCCATGTTCAAAGAACCGGACGTGTTCGCCGCCGGCTCGGCGCAGCGACCCGTCACCGACTGGGCGCACTACAACGACGGCTACACCTCCCAGATTCTCAACCTGCCCCAGAACGATCCGGAGGCTTACCGGCAATCCTCCCCGATCTACTTCGCCGATGGGCTACGCGGACATCTGCTGATCTGCCACGGGGTCGTGGATACGAACGTGCACTTCCAGGACACTGTGCGCCTGGCGCAGAAGCTGATCGAGCTGCGCAAGGAAAACTGGTCGGTGGCGTTTTACCCGGTGGAGAACCATGATTTCCAGCAGCCCACCAGCTGGGCCGACGAGTACAAGCGCATTCTGAAACTCTTTGAGGAGACCATCGGACGCAGGTGAAGGTGGGGCAGGCGGTTTCGCCTGCCACTGAAGTTTGGACATTTCTCCTGAAATGCCGATTGTGGTGCGGGCCTTTAGCTTGCACTCAGCGCGCCTAATCGCCACTCGCTCCATGGGGGGCAGGGCCTCGCCCTGCGGCTGGCTCTCAGCCCGCCTTGGGCAGGCGGTTTCGCCTGCCAGCATGGTGAAGCACGAACGAATGGGCGTGCTCGTCACTGATCGTTCGGATCATACGTGAGCAAAAAATAGATCAACGCCTCCTGCTCGTCATAGGTAAACCCCGCGTCCTTATCCGCCCAGAACTCATGCCCCGATCCCCGCACGTGCACGGCGGCAAGCTCGGTCGATGCGCTGTTAGCGTCGACGACCCGCCCGCGCACGCCGCGATCGACGAGCGCCCGCAGGCTCTCGCGCGGATCCGGCGCGATCCCGCTCTGCACCGTGGCCTCGACCCCCATCTCGCCCCGGGGGCCGACCGCAACGCCGCCGTCGTGCAGATACGGCGCGCTGTAGTACAGGCCGACCAGCGCCGGAACTTTATAGCCCCCCGGATTCCCGTGAGCCCAGGCGAGCGCGACCTGCGCCGCGTCGGGAACCGGGACATGCAGCACCGAGGCGTCTGCCGGCACAGGCACGGGAGTGTCGAACGAATACAGCACGGGATCGGTGAACGTACCCGCGGTCTTCGCCAGAGCAGCGGCGCGCGCTGGCTCCGTGCCGACTCGATCGACCGGCAGCACGGCGTTGTTCGTGAGGAAGCGGCCGGAATGGCACTGCACGCAGCCGGCGCGCTGCAACACCGATCGGCCGCGCGCGGCCATGGCGGGATTCGGGGGCAGTGGCGGACGCGGTGGCACGATCGTATTCTCGAACGCGGCCATGGCGTTGCACTGCTGCCAGACCGGCCGTCCGGAAGTGCTGGCGAGGACGCTGTCGGGGCTGATCGGGGTCGCTTTCGGGTACGTCGGCAGGGTCACCACCTCGTTTATGCCAGGCGCGCCGGGCGTGGGGTCCGCGGAGCGGAAGAAATCGGAAGCGCTGCGCCCGGAGCGCGGATCATAGCGGAGCGCCTTGTCTGCTGCGTTCTGCAGAACGATGCCCAGGTAAGTATCGCGGTCGATGCCAAACAGCGCCGGGCTCGAGTCCGCCAGCAGCGTCGCGTCGGAATTCAGGCCGTGGACGTTGCTGGTCTGCGCGCTCAAGCCGTGGAACGGTCCTGTGCCGAACAGCCCGCTCCAGCTGTAGGGGTGGTTGCCGAAGCTGAACGAGGTCGGAATCTGCGAGGGATCAGCCACCAGGTCGATCATCGAATCGAAGTTCCCGCGCGGCCACTTCATGAGCTCGGCATCGACGGCATCCTCGAAGGCTTTCACGTCGGGCAGCTTCGCTCCGGCTTTCGTGTACTGCTCCGGGCGCACATCGGTGTGCGTGAAGAACGAGGCCGAGTTGGTTGCCAGCGCCAGCAGAAGTCCGGCATTAAGGTCATTGTTCGGGGCGCCTTCGATGACCTGGTGCGTTTTCGGGTCCACGGTCGCATGGCAGGCGGCGCAGGTGATCCCAACGCGCGGGCCACGGCGCGAAAGCTGGACCGCCATACCGAGCGGAAGCCAGGCGCCGCGCGGGACATCCAGACCGGTATCGAGTTTCGCACCCTTTTGGAAGGTCCTGCCGCCTACGGTCACCGTCTGCTCTACGGTGACCTGAAGGTTCGTCGTTCCCTCGCCATGCAGCGCCACGATTGCACTGGTGATGTTGCGCAGGTTCAGCGGCCCGGCGATGATGCCGGCCACATCGGTCAGAAAGACCTCGTTACCGAACGTTTCCTTGTAAAACGCCTCGCGGCCGAGGCGCAGCATGGCGTCGTTCACGGCCACCACGCCGGGGCCCGCTCCGGAAATCGGCTGTCCCCAAAGATCGTATGACTCGGGGGACTTGCGATACCGGTTCAGAACCTTGTCCGCCGCTGGCATATATGCATAGCGGGGCTGCCAGACGAATACCGCTGTGGCTACGAGAAGCCCGAACACGATCGCCGCGAGGACCGCAGCGCGGAACAATCGGCGCATGCGCCGCGATCAGTGCGTGCCGGTTAGCGCGTTGAAGGACTGGAGAGCGCTTTGCCGCAGCAGACCCCAGGCCTTCTCGTGGTCTCCCTTCTCTTCGCTCTGCAGTTGGCGGGCGAGGCGCTCCGTCTCGGTATCGCCCACCGTGCTGGCCGCCGCCGCCATGGCTTCGTACATGGCCATCTCGGCCGCGGCCGCGGCGTACGTGATCATCAAATGCTGCGTGTCCTTTTCGCCCGGCGAGTGGCCGGCCTGCGCCGACGTGGGGGTGAACGCCAGCATGTGCGCCAGGGCGCTCTTGGCCTTCGAGGGACTGCCGCCGAGGGCGCGCAAACGGCTCTCCAGCCGCTCATGCTGAGTCCTTGCTTTCTCTGACATCCACTGCATCGTGGACTTCACCTGCTGCTGTTCACCCTGCTTGCTGAATGTGGCCAGCGCGTCTTCGAAGTTGCGCTCGGCCGCCTCGGCATCTTCGAGGTAATTGATTATCGCGTCGCGACTCTGCATGTGCACCTCACGCTCCGTAAGACGCGCCGGGCCCCCTCCTAACCTGTACCTCACCGTAAGAAGTCCGGATTCTGCAGCCGCGAG
Organism: Bryobacteraceae bacterium; assembly: GCA_035653295.1. GTDB lineage: Bacteria > Acidobacteriota > Terriglobia > Bryobacterales > Bryobacteraceae > DASRCB01. Next base: position 32,931 of record DASRCB010000174.1, on the reverse strand, counting down.
CGTCCCAGTCAAGAGGTCCGGACATGCCTGAACAACCAACAGAAGTTATACAACGGTATCTTGAGGATGCCATTGCCGCGGAAAAAAGCTTCGAGACGCAGCTGCGAGCGTTTGCCAAAGAGGGTCGGAATTCGGAGGTCCAGTACGCCTTCGAGCAGCATGCCGACGAGACCAGATCGCAGTATGAACAACTCACTGCACGGCTCGAGCAGCTCGGCGGGAGCCCCTCGGTAACCAAGAGCTTCCTTGCTCATTTCTTCAACATGGCGCCGTCCGTCGCCAAGCTGGGATACGAAGCCGACGAGCGCACCACCCAGAACCTGATGATGGCCTTCGCCGTGGAGAACAGCGAAGTAGCCATGTATGAGTCGCTGATCACCGTCGCCGAGGCCGCGAACGACCATCAGACCGCCGAGCTGGCGCGGCGCATCCAGCAGGAGGAGCGCAACACCGCGGAGAAGGTATGGCGGTTTATCGCCCCGTGCGCGCGTCAGGCGATTCAGAACGTAGCTGAGGAGAGCGTCTCCAGCCGCTGATTCGATTGCAACTCCGCCCTGCGGCGTGTCATCATTGCCGCATCCCTTATGGATGCAACACGCCGCAGTGTTCTGCTGGGCTCGCTCGGGCTTTCCGCATGGGTCCACGCGCAGGAGATGGCGCGTGCGGCCGAGCCGCGTTTCGACACGCTCGATCCGGCCATGGCCGCCGACATCGACGCTCTGGTCTCCCACATCATTCCTTCCGCTGACGGACCCGGCGCGCGGGAAGCTGGCGTCATCTTCTTCATCGACCGCGCGCTCGGGACCTTCGATTCCGACAAGGTCGCCGTCTACCGGACGGGAATGGCCCAGCTCCAGCAGGTGCGCGGACGCATGTTTCCCACCTCGGTCAGCGTTGCCGCCCTCACGCCCGAGCAGCAGATCGAACTCCTGCGGGCGATAGAAACGACGGAGTTCTTCGAGCTGCTGCGCACACACACGGTGCTGGGATTTCTGGGACCGCCGTCATATGGAGGCAATCGCGGTCAGGTCGGCTGGAAGCACATCGGGTTTGAGCATCGAATGGCGTGGCAACCGCCCTTCGGCTGGTACGACGGGGAGGGCGCTTGACCCGGTTCAAACCATCCGACGCCGTTGACTTCCTCGTCATCGGCGCGGGCGCATCGGGTGGGGTCGTTGCGAAGGAGCTCTCTACGGCCGGATTCGGTGTGGTCGTGCTGGAGCAGGGGCCGTACCTCCGCGAGAACGACTACCGCCACGACGAGATCAAGTACACCTTTCAGCCCGGACTGACCAACGATCCAAAGACGCAGCCCATCCTGTACCGCACGAAAGAGGGAGAGCCGTTCAAAGCGCTCAAGGCCATCGAGTACGGCCGGCAGGTCGGCGGCGGAAGCGTGCACTTTACCCCTAATTACTGGCGTTTCCACGAAAGCGATTTTCAGGAGCGCAGCCTTTACGGCGATGTCCCCGGCGCTGCGCTCGAGGACTGGCCTGTTCGCTACGCCGACCTGGAGCCGTATTACACCAAAGCCGAGTCCGATCTGGGCGTTTCTGGCCTGGCCGGCGCGAACCCCTTCGAAGCTCCGCGGTCAAAGCCGTATCCCCTGCCGCCGATGCCCGTCAAATCGTCGGGCGTGCTGTTCGAGCGCGCTACCCGAAAACTGGGCTTACACCCGTTTCCGGGGCCTATGGCCATCCTGTCACAGCCGTACAAAGGCCGGCCGGCATGCTCCCACTGTGGGTTCTGCGAGTCGTTCGGATGCGAGATGCGGGCGAAATCGAGCACGCTCGTCACTGTCATCCCGACTGCGGAGGCCACCGGACGATGCGAGATTCGGCCGAATTCGTACGTCCGCAGAATCGAAACCGATGCGCGCGGTCGCGTTAGCGGCGCTGTGTACTTCGACTCCGCGCGGCGCGAGGTCTTCCAGCGGGCGAAGACCGTCGTGCTGTGCGCCAATGGCGTGGAGACCCCGAAGCTGCTGCTGATGTCGAAATCGAAGCAGTTCCCGGATGGGCTGGCGAACTCCAGCGGCCTGGTCGGCAAGTACCTCATGTGGGACAACGGCACGGAGGCCATGGGCCTGTTCGAGCATCCGCTGAATGAGTACAAAAGCATCCAGGTAACGCGCGTGATTCACGACTATTACGCCGCCGACCCGAAGCGCGGGTTCTACGGAGGCGCGGGAATCGATGCGCGCTTCGATTACTATCCCGCTGGGTTCGCCCTGAACGGCATGCCGCCTGATGCACCCAAATGGGGCGCCGAGTACAAGAAGATGCTCGGCCGCTACTTCAGCCACACCATGTGCCTGCTTTCGCACGCTACGTCTCTCGCGCAGGAGCGGAACACGGTCACGCTCGACCCGGAGATCAAGGACGCCTGGGGTCTGCCGGCGGTGCGCGTTACCTTCGACCAGCACGCCGATGATCTCGCAAACCTGAAATGGGTGCTGGAGCGGCAGCTGGAGATTCTGGAGGCGGCGGGGGCGCAGAAGACATGGTCGACGCCGTACGATGCGTTCAGCACGTCGCGGCACCTGATGGGCACGTGCCGCATGGGCGCCGATCCGAAGCGGTCGGTGGTGAACAGCCACTCCCGCGCGCACGACGTGCCGAACCTGTTCATCGTCGACGGAAGCAACTTCGTCACCGCCGCCCGTCAGCAGCCCACCGCGACGATCCAGGCGCTCGCGTATCGCGCGTCGGACTTCATGGTTCAGGCGGCGAAGCGGGGGGAACTGGGGTGAAACGCGGCAGGGGCCATGAGCGCTGCCAGGCGTCGTCATACACGGCTCCTGGCCAGAGTGCCTACCGTTGTTCCTGTTACTTAGTCATAATAAGTACGACCTAAGAAGCGTGCGGTTATGAGAACCACCGACACAATGACGATTTCCCTCCCGTCAGGCATGGCCAGGCAAATGGAGATGGTGCAGAAGCTAGAGAATCGTACCCGCTCCGAGCTCCTGCGCGAGGCGTGGCGCCAGTACTTTGAGCGGCGATATGCCGTCTATGAGCCGACCAAAGCGGAAGCCGCCGCGATCAGAAAGGGCCGCACGGCCATAAAGCGCGGCCAAACCGTCTCCTTAGGGCAACTCCACCATGAATTGGACGGTGCTCGTCAGCCGGCCCGCACAAAAGGCGCTCGCAAAACTTCCCGATAAAGACCAGCGCCGGATTGAGCGTGCACTGGACGAACTCCAGGCGGACCCCTTCCGGGGCGATATCAAACGCCTGGAACCGGAAGGCTGGCGCAGACGCGTTGGAAACTACCGCGTCTTCTATGACCTCGATATCGATCAGCGGGTCGTGTTCGTTACGGCGATCACTCGCCGCACCAGTACGACGTATTGATTGCTCTGCCTGGAACCAGCCCGCGAGAACCTGAGAACGTTCCCATAGTTGGCCGCCTTCGCTCGGCTAAACTGGGACGGGAGTAGGCATGGAGCTGAACGAGGTACAGGCGGCCATTGCCGCCGGCGAGACGCTCGGTCCCGGCCGTGAGGAGCTCATTCGGGCGTATCGCCTGATGTACATGTCGCGGCGCATCGACGACCGCGAAATCCTGCTCAAGCGCCAGAACCGAATCTTCTTCCAGATCAGCGGCGCCGGACATGAAGCCATCCAGATTGCCGCGGCGATGCATCTCCGCCCGGGATATGATTGGTTCTATCCCTACTACCGCGATCGCGCTCTGGCCCTCACGCTTGGCGTAACGGCGGAAGAAATGCTGCTCGGGGCTGTCGGCGCCGCGGCCGACCCGGCTTCCGGCGGACGCCAGATGCCCTCGCACTGGAGCGACCCGAAACGGCACATCGTAACCGGCTCGTCGCCGACCGGTACGCAGTTCGTGCAGTCGCTGGGCTGCGCGCACGCCGCCCGCTTCCTCGATCCCGCATCCGACGAGATCACTCTGGTGTGCACCGGCGATGGCGCCACCAGCGAAGGGGAGTTCTGGGAAACCCTGAACTGCGCCTGTATCGACCACCTGCCGCTGCTTATCCTGGTGGAGGACAACGGCTACGCGATATCCGTGCCCATCGAGCGTCAGACCGCGGGCGGGGCCATCACCGAAGCCTTCGCCGGGATGCCTGGCCTCGGCCGCTTCGACGTGGACGGTACGGACTTCCTGGCGTCATGGAACACCATGCGCGACGCCGTCGCATGGGTTCGTGAAGGGCGCGGCCCTGCCATGGTGCACGCCCGCGTGACCCGTCCCTACTCGCACTCCCTGTCCGACGACGAACGGCTGTACAAAACGCCCGCTGAGCGCGCCGCCGAAGAGGCGCGAGACCCGGTGCTGCGCTTCCCGGAATGGCTGGTCAGCCAGGGGATCCTTGATCGGCAGGCGCTCCAGGTCCTGGTTTATGAAGTCGACAGGGAGATCCAGGAGGCAACCGACAGGGCTCTGGCCGCTCTGCCGGCGCCGCGAGGATCGGCTCTGCGCTTCCTCTACTCCGACAAGGTGGACCCCACGTCCGATCGCTTCGCCGTCCAGCCTCGGTTTCAGGGCGATCCGCGCACCATGGTCGATGAGATCAACCTGACCCTGCATGAGGAGATGCGGCGGGATCCACGGATGCTCGTCTTCGGCGAGGACGTGGCCGATTGCAGCCGCGAAGAGAATCTGACGCAGGTCAAAGGCAAAGGCGGCGTGTTCAAGGCCACCGCCGGGCTGCAAATGCAGTTCGGGTCGGCGCGCTGCTTCAACACCCCGCTTGCGGAAGCCGCAATCGTTGGCCGCGCCATGGGCCTGGCGCACCGCGGCCTGAAGGCCGTCCCGGAGATTCAGTTCTTCGATTACATCTGGCCGGCGTACATGCAGATTCGCGACGAGCTGGCCACCATGCGCTGGCGTTCGAATAATGGATTCTCCGCGCCGATCGTTATTCGCGTCGCCATTGGTGGATATCTGAACGGCGGAGCGATTTACCACAGCCAGTGCGGCGAAGTGCTGATGACCCACAACCCGGGGCTGCGGGTGGTCATGCCATCGAACGCGCTGGACGCCTGCGGCCTGCTGCGCACCGCCATCCGGTGTGACGACCCGGTGCTGTTCCTGGAGCACAAGCGGCTGTATCGCGAGCCGTACAACCGCTCGCCGCATCCCGGACCGGATTACACCATTCCCTTCGGGCAGGCGAAGGTGGTGAAAGCGGGACACCGGCTCACCATCATCACCTACGGAGCGCTGGTGCAGAAGTCCCTCCAGGCCGCGCTCCAGGTCGAGCACAGGAATCCCGATGCGACGGTGGAAGTCATCGACCTGCGCACGCTCGCCCCCTACGACTGGCATTGCATTCGCACTTCCGTCGAGAAGACCAGCCGCGTCCTGATCGCGCACGAGGACACGCTGTCCTGGGGTTACGGGGCAGAGATCGCGGCCCGCATCGCGGGCGAACTCTTCTCGTCCCTCGATGCCCCGGTCGGCCGGGTGGCGGCGATGGACACCTGGGTGGCCTACCATCCGCAGCTCGAGTATGAGATTCTTCCGCAGGTGGAGGATCTGGTGCGCGAGGCCGAGCGGCTGATTCAGTACTGAAAGAAAGCCGAATTGCGGCCAACCGGCAACTGAGAATTTCGGGTCATCCGCCGCACTGTATCGGCGCGAGCCGATATGACTGCGTGGGTGTGGAAGGTTCCCGGAGCCGATCGTCCCGCCACTATCGTGGCCTGCGCGGATGACGTCGAGCTGGCTCGGGCCCGGCTGAACGGCGCCCTGGACGACCTCCCGGAATGCCTGAACGCAGCCGCGATCGCCGCCTGGGTGAACGTTCAGCCTCCGGCACGACAGAGCCGTTCCGACGACCTCGATCTCGCTATTTCGGCTGATCTGTACGTGTGAGTTCAGCGTTCTATACTCGATGAGTGGCTGATCTCGCCAGCGAAGACGTTCCGTTTCGCCATTACACCCTGAAACACCGCGTTGTTTCCTGGATCAGCGTTCATCTTTTCGATTCCGCCACATACACCGTCCGCCATGGGCTGCTGAAAGGGATGAAGCGGAAAGGCGGCCTCGGCTGGCTTCCGTCGGGATTGTCAGGGGAGGGGATGACTGCGGAACAGAAATTCTGGTCGGAGTTCGACTTCAGCGGCATGACTGTGTACGATGTCGGAGCCTTCCACGGGTTGCTGACCCTGTTCTTTGCCTCCCGCGCGAAGCAGGTCATCTGCTTCGAGCCGAACAGCCGCAACCGCGCCCGCCTGATGGAAAACCTGGCGCTGAACGGCATCCAGAACGTGCAGGTTCGCAACGCCGGCGTGGGCTCCCGCCGCGAGAGGCGGACCATGGTGGCCAGTCCGTTGATGCTCGGAGGCGCCACCGTGGACGACACCATGGCCGAAGGTGTGTTGCACGCCGGCATGGGAGCGATGGTCGAAGAGATCCCAATTGTCACTCTCGATGAGGAGATCGAACACGCGAGTCTGCCGCCGCCCAACTTCATCAAGATCGATATCGAGGGCTGGGAAATCGAAGCCCTTCGTGGAGCCCGGAACACCCTGCAACAGCTTCATCCGGCTTTGTTTCTGGAAATGCACGGCGAGACCGTGCGCGAGAAGAAGCGCAAAGTGGCCGAGATCGTGGCGTTTCTGTGGGACGTCGGCTACAGGACCATCCACCACATCGAGTCTGGCGCGGCGATCACACCCGAGAACTCCTCGGACGCGATGGAAGGCCACCTGTACTGTCTGTCTACGGATCGGGCCTCGTAACGCGACTTAACGCTGCCGTGTTCCGTCAGACCGCGTCTGTGTCCCTAAGTACCTCTGCAGCGCCGCGCCCAGCGCATCGGTAAAAATGCTCCGGCCATGCGCATTCAGATGAAAGCCGTCGCGGAAATCACCCTCGGGCAGAGCGCCGGTGTGAATCGGGGCCATGACCGTTGTGCCCGTCTTCGCTCCAGCCGTTACGATTTCGTTCTCGCCGGCCATGAACCCGGGTGGGAACAGGAAAACGAAACGCGCTCCGTACGCGTCGGCGGCAAGCCTGAGCCGTCGTAATCGAACCTCCGCCATCTGCTCGATTTGCCCGGCCGGCGGCAGCACTGACGGCACAGGCTGTAATTCAAACAGCAGGTTGCCATACGGCGGATCGACATGGCCCAGCACGAAATTGCGGATGTTATTTCGCGCCGCGTAGAAGAGGCTGTAATGAGCGAAGTACAGACTGCTGGTTTGAGTGAGGTCGTAGTGAACTTCGCGCGCTACGGCGGGAATATCGCGCGGAGCGAACAAATAATAGCTGGAGTAATCGCCACGGATGTCGTTGCTCCGCAATTGCTGCGTGTTGAGGCACAATACGATCACGTCCGGCCGGGAACCCCTGGCGAGCAGGCCCTGAATACCGTAAAGCCAGTCCAGATAATCCGTGCTTTCGATAACGAATCGAACCACCCGCGCGCGTGGCGCCATGAGCTGCTGCATGCGTTCGATATCCACGCCTTCGTGCAGCAGGGAATTGCCGAGCAGGAGTATGGTCGGCCGCCCGCCGGACCCGGGGCGAATCGAGACCGCCTCGACGTACTCGGAGGCGATGCGGCTTTCAATGTGGCTGGCATGGCGAAACGCAATCCGCGTGCCGGTTTCCAGGCTGGCCAGCAACAGGGTCAGGAGCACCAGCCAGGCGATGACGCCACGTGCGTAACGCCTGTTCGCGACGGCGGGTTCGTCGGTGAGGAGCTCAGAACTGGAAATAGATGAAGGCACGGGAATCCATAGCGCCGAACAGCGCCAGCAAAATCACCAGGGCTGTCGCGGTCGCGATCGGCGCGGGAAGACGGCTGTTCTGGAAAGGATACTCCTCGCCGGTCACTTCGAGGCGGAAATCGACAATCATAACGAGCAGCGAGATCGCCACCAGGGTCGCTATCGCTGGACCGTACTCAGGGCGCCACCCGAAAACGCCCAGACCCCCGAGTTGATATATCGCTTCGGGCAGCGAGCGTGCGCGAAAGAAGATCCACGCCAGTCCAACCACGATAAGCGTGGGCACGCGCCACGCCGCGCCGAAGCGCTGCTCGGGCGCTTCCCCGCGGCTCAGGAATCGCTCCAGCGCCAGCCAGAAGCCGTGGATTCCACCCCAAATGACGAAGGTCCAGTTCGCGCCATGCCAAAGGCCCCCCAGCAGCATGGTGGCCATCAAATTGACATACGTCCGCACTGGCCCCTTTCGATTTCCTCCCAGCGGTATATAGAGATAATCGCGCAGCCAGGTGCTCAGGCTGATGTGCCAGCGGCGCCAGAAGTCCTGCAGGCTGGTTGCGAAGTAGGGCTGGCGGAAGTTGACCATGAAGTGAAAACCGAGCAGTTGCGCGCTGCCTCGCGCCAGATCGCTGTACCCGCTGAAATCGCCATAAATCTGCCATGCGAACGCATACACGCCGATCAGCACCGACCAGAAGGTGTGGCCCAGCTTGCCGGCGAATGCCAGGTTCGCCAGCACGGCGCACTGATCCGCGATGACGCACTTGCGGAACAGCCCCGAGGCGATCAGCATCAATCCATCGAAGAAGCGCCGGTCGTCCCACGCGCGCGGGCGCTGCACCTGCGGTAACAAATGCGACGGCCGCTGGATCGGCCCGGCGATCAGGTGTGGAAAAAGGCCGATGAACAGGCCATAGTCGATCAGCGACCGCGCCGGCGCCTGGCGGCGCTTGTACACATCCACGATGTATGCAACTTCCTGGAACGTGTAGAACGAGATTCCAGGAGGCAGGATGATTTGCAGTAATCCCCGGGGGATGTGGTGCGCGCCGGCCATCTCCAGCATTGCCGCGAACGAATCGATGAAGAAGTTGCAGTACTTGAAGAACCCGAGAAAGCCGAAATTCATGACCAGCGAAATGGTCAGCAGCATGCGCCGGCGCCGCTGGTCCTCCGCTTCCGCAATCCGGCCGGCAAGCGTGAAATCGACCACGGTCGAAATCATCATCAGCAGCAGAAATCGCCAGTCCCACCAACCGTAGAAGAAGTAGCTCGCCAGCAGCAGAAAGCGGTTCTGCGCACGCCATCCGAGGCGCCAGTAGACCAGCACCACCAGAGCAAGAAAAACCAGGTAGACGGGCGAGTCAAACAGCATTCAGACCGACAAGGTCCTTCCATTATCGACTTGTCGATGGACGAAGCGCATCAGGTGCAGGTCTTTTGCGCTCTCGCCGTGACAAGGAAGTGCTGGCCGATGCTGATGCGCACGTCCTCAAATCCATGTCGGTCCAGGAGCTTCCGCACGCTCCGCCTGGTCTGAAAGGTTTCACTCCTGCCGAACAGCGACAGTTGTTTCTGGACCGTGTGCAGGAGCGCGCTGTTAAGCACGATATACAAAAAAAACAGCCACCCTTTGTAACTGCTTTGCCGCGCCTGCCCCCAGGCAAAGGTGAAAGTGTGCAGCGTCATCCAGACTGTTCCACCAGGGCGCAGGACGCGGCGAATCTCCCGCATACTGCGGTCCATGTTCGTATAGGGCAGGGAAACCCGCGCCACCACCATGTCGAACACATGACTGGCGTACGGAAGGCGCTCCGCGCTGCCACAGACAAAGCGCACGCGATCTGTAAGTGAGCGCCCGAGCTTCAACGCGGCGTGATCGATATCAAGGCCGAACGAGACGCGGTTCGGAAATGCAGCAATCAGCGTTTGACCCGCGCCGCAACCGACGTCGAGGATTTTAGCGGCCGACGGAACGCCGGCGGGCAGGATGTGCTCCGGGTGTTGTGGGTGGAGGGCAATGTTCAGTTCGCTGCGGTGATATTCCTCGCTCGTCAATCCTTAGTGACCTTTCCGTTCGGCGGAGACGGCGGGCTGCAGGCTCGCGCAGCACTCGGCCTCGGAGTTGTCATGACCGTCCAGTTCCTCGAACCAAAGCTCCAGCATGAGCAGCGAGAACAGCCAGTGATAGTGATTGCGCCGGCCGCGCTGGTGCTCCTCGAGTAACAACCGCACCGCGGCCGGATCGACGATTCCCCGGGCGAGGAAACGCGGCCCTGTGAGGTGGTCCCAAACCATCTCCCGCAACGACGTTCGGAACCACTGCGCGAGAGGAACCGCGAAGCCCATCTTCGGCCGGCTCAGCAGCTCGGTCGGCAGCCGGTCTCCGAGCGCTTCGACAAGGATGGCCTTGCCGCGGCCATTTCGAATCTTCCACTCATGCGGCAGGGCCGCGGCGAATTCGGCCAGTACGTGGTCCAGCAGCGGGCAGCGAACCTCGAGCGAGTTCGCCATGGACATGCGGTCGACCTTCACCAGCAGATCGCTCGGCAGGTTGACGGCGGATTCGAAGTACATCGCCTGCGCCACGGGATCAGCCGAGCCGGGAAGGAGAAACGGCCCGAGTTGCGCGCGCAGCCCGGCATCGCTCGACGGCGCGCGCCACTCCGGCCGCAGCAACCGGGCCCGCAGGTGCCAGGGCGCGAAATTGGCTTCCACGTAGCGGGTCAGCGCCGAATCGCGGCTCAGCATATGCAGGTAGTTGCGTCCGAAAGCGCTGTAGGGCAGGGCGGCGGAAAAGCCCGCCATGACAGCGCGCATCGCCGCGGGCATGCGATTCCATGCCGCCAGGCTGCGCATGGTGCTGAACCTCGGATACCCGGCGAACAGTTCGTCGCCGCCGTCGCCGCTGAGCGCCACCTTTACGTGCTGCGCCGCGATCTCGGACACGATGTAGGTAGGAATCGCGGACGAATCCCCGAACGGCTCGTCGAAATGCCGCACCAGCTTTAGCATCAAATCGACCGAGTCCGGCCGGACCACCACCTCGCGATGCTGCGTCTTGTAGCGCGCCGCCACCAGACGGGCGTACTCCAGCTCATTGAACTCCGCTTCCTCGAAGCCGATGGAGAAGGTGCGAACCGGCTCCGTGGTCTGCCTCGCCATCGACGCGACAACACAGGCGGAGTCGATGCCCCCGCTGAGGAAAGCGCCGATTGGAACGTCGGCAATCATGCGCAGGCGGACGGATTCATCAAACAGATCGCGAAGCCGGCTGCGCGCCTGTTCGGGTGTCAGGCCGGTGGGCGCGGCGACCGAGGGCTCGGGAGGCCGCCAATACGCGCCGGTTGCGAGTTGGCCATTCTCGAATGTGAGCCACGAACCGGGTGGAAGCCGGCGTACACCGGCGAAAGCCGTATACGGGTCGGGGATATAGCCGAACTGAAAGAAAAGCCGCAGGCCCTCCGCATCCGGCTCCAGCCGAAGCCCGGCCGCGCGAAGGCATTTCAGCTCGCTTCCGAACCACAATCCGGATGAAGTTTCGGCGTAATACAACGGCTTTTTCCCGAAACGGTCGCGGGCGATGAACAGGCGGTTGCGCGCGCCGTCCCAGATCGCATAGGCGAACATGCCGCGCAGCCGGTCGAGCCCGGAACGACCCTCTTCTTCGTACAGGTGGATCAGTGTTTCGGTATCGCTGTCAGTCCGAAAAGCATGGCCGGCGCGCTGCAGATCGCGGCGGAGGGAGTGGTAGTTGTAAATCTCGCCATTGAAGACGACCCATACCGAGCCATCCTCATTCGAAATCGGCTGATGCCCGGTATTCAGATCAATGATGCTGAGCCGGCGCATGCCCAGCGCGCACTCCCTATCCAGATGAAAACCGAAATCGTCCGGCCCGCGATGGCGCATGATATCGCACATAGCGCGGATGCGGGCGGCGTCGGCCTGGCCCGAACGAAGTACGAATCCGGCGATCCCGCACATGAACACAGCCCGCCGCAGGCGGGTAAGTCTAATTTAGCATTCGGGTTGTGAGCCGCGTTACTGGTTACGACGATCTGCGGAGGCGGCTTCTGTCCGGGAGTCTTCCCCGGCCAGACTTGCCAGCCAGGACAATAACTGCTCCAGTCCCGTGACACCCGCATCGGTCCGCGATCGGCGATGGCCGGCGCGATAGTTGTGCCATGCGCAAAGAGCAAGGAATACGACTGCCGCTGCCGTTGCAAAGCACTCGAAGATGATCAGCGAATCCGAGGGTGTCAAATGAGCCTCCAGCCAGGCGTTGCTGCGATTCCGACGAAAGCACGTTCAGCGCCAGTCAGGTGCGGCGAGGCTAAGTTGTTGTAAACAGGAAGTCGCAAGCGCGGGAGCAGTTCGCGCCGCAAAGTGCGGCGTCGTGCGAAATGCCGCAGTCACTCCCACTCGTCCGGCAGGATAAAGCGGAACGCGGCGTCTCCCTCGTCGATCCCGCTGGAGGTGACCGGATAAGCGGACAGCGTGGCTCGCACTGGCGGGGCATTAAAGTCGGGGTCGTTTCGAAAGGCGCGAACGGCCTTATCGATCGCATCCTGGTAGCCGGCGGCGCGGAGCCGAATCTCGGCTTTCATCGCCGAGGGCCCGGCCGTGGTCAGCCGGCACAAGTACGTCCGGCTTGCCAGCGTATCGTCGGAACCGTCGTTCTTCATCCGCGGAACTCGAACCCCGCCATCGGGGGCCGAATCCAGCATACTGCTGAACGCGCGCGTACGACGCTGAAACACGAATGAAACACGTCGCCGCGGCGCGCATCTATGAAACAGTTTTGCAACAACAGGTCTCCGGCCCCGGAAAATGGCTTCGGGGTCCCCTCGAACCGGACCAAAATGGCGGATCCGGTTCGAGGTTCCTGGTCTGCGTGCCTGCGACGAAATTCGCCCGATAACGGCATTTCCGCAGGAAGAAAAGCGAGGCGCGGACAGAAAGGAGGTGGGCGAAGGGGTCGCGACCCATCGCCCGCCCGCGCCTCGCATCGCGAAGGACCACGGCGCGTCGCCACAACGCCGCCGCTGTTGGCCTCGCAAACTGAAAACAAGAAGCGGTCACGAGCAACGGAAACCGGGCTTACCGCGCCGCACAGTTCCCGCCACCCCGCTCGTGACCGCGTGAGCGAGGGGAGCGCAGCGGCGACCGCCTGATCACCGCTGTGCCCGAGATCTCCCTCGCACCCCCACCTTACCGAACGAGGTCGTGAATCCGAACTATCGCCCTCCGCTAAGCCAGATTTCTGAGGCTCGCAAGTAGCCTTGAAATCAGGTGTTTACGGCGATGCCTAGGGCTCGAAAAAAGCTCCACCAACTGTTGTGACCGGCTTTTAAGAGGGCCGCTGAAACTGCAGTGTCCCGACCAGATCTTTGACGCTGGACAGCCTCTCCGACTCCACAAACCTGGCCAGCTCGCGGGCAATCCGGACCGGCGCGCGCGGGTCCGCGAAATTGATCGCGCCCACCTCAACTGCGGTGGCGCCCGCGATCATAAACTCGGCCGCGTCTTCGCCGGTTCGAATCCCGCCGATGCCGACCACCGGGATGCGCACTGCCTGCGCGGTCTCGTAAACCATGCGCAGGGCGATGGGCTTGATCGCCGGACCGGAGAGGCCGCCGAAACCCGCGCCAACGCGGGGCCGCCGCGTGCGTGCATCGATGGCCAGGGAGATGAATGTATTCACCAGGCTGATGGCGTCCGCGCCCGCGTCCTGTGCAGCTAACGCCAGTGGCTCGATACGCGCGACATTGGGGGAAAGCTTCACGATCAGGGGCCGCCGGGACAGCGGACGCAGCGATCGGACCAGGTCCCCAAGAACCGCCGGGTCGCTGGAGAAGAAAATGCCGCCGCAATGCGTATTGGGGCAGGACACGTTCAGTTCGTGCGCTGCTATGCCCTCGGCGTCCTCGAGCACCCGGATCACCTCCGCGTAATCCTCCGGTGCGTACCCGAACACGTTCGAAATAACCGGGGTCTGGAAGCGGCGCAGCTGCGGCAGCTTCTCCGAGACAAATGCGCGGACTCCGACATTCTGCAGTCCGACGCTGTTCATCATGCCGGCTGTGGTTTCCCACAGGCGGGGCGCCGGATTGCCCGCGATCGGCTCGCGCGAAAGGCCTTTCACCACGAATGCGCCGAGCTGGTTCAGGTCGGCGACACTGGCGAACTCTACACCATATCCCCAGGTACCGGAGGCGGCTATCACCGGATTCCGGAGCGGAATGCCGCACAGCGACACACCGAGGCGATCCATTCGGTCCAAGTCTAACAGGCTGTGATTCAGCCACATGCGGAAATACGTGCTGCATCTCCAGCGCACGGAACTAAACACAACCTGGGTTTCGCCTTAGGACGAAGCCCTTATGGCATGGCGCCTGAGGGCCGTCGATAGAAGCACGTGCGCCCTTTGCCGGCTGACGAGAGATCGCCCGGACGCCCGCGTGCGCTTCACTCGCTCGCCACCAGGTTCAGTGTCTTCACAGCCGTAATCCTGTTGTGGGTAGTGGCCGCCATTGTGGCGTGGGACATTCACCAGTCCACCTTCACGCCGGCCAAAGGCGTGCTGCTGTTCTGCGTGGTCGCGGTAGTCGCCGCCGGTATTTCACGCTTCACCATCGTCATCCTCGCCCGCCCCCTGGCCATGCTCCAGCAGGGCATCACCCAGGTTCGCAACGGGCGCCTGGAGCCGATTCAGGTCAGCAGCACCGGCGACGAAATCGAGTATCTGGGCGAGAGCTTCAACAGCATGATCGAGGCCCTCGTGGCTTCGCGAAAGGAAATCCGGCAACATCAGGATCTGCTGGAGGAACGCATCCGCCAGCGCACCGAAGAGCTGGAAGAAGCAATGCTCCGCTCGGAGGCGGCCAGCCAGGCAAAAAGCGAATTCCTGGCGAACATGTCGCACGAGTTGCGTACGCCCATGGCGGGGATTCTGGGCATGATCGATGTGACGCTCGAGAGCGAGCTCAACAGCGAGCAACGCGAGCAACTGGAAACTGCGCAGCGCTGCGCTTGGTCGCTGCTGGCCCTTCTGAACGATATCCTCGACCTTTCCAAGATCGAGTCGGGCCGCATGGGTCTGGAGCAGATCCCGTTCAATATCAAGGCCGTGTTGCACGACTGCGTCAAATCGCTGCAGCCCCGCGCCGGCCGTAGCGAAGTGGAGCTCAGCTGCGAGATTGCCGCCGACGTTCCCGACGAAGTCTTTGGCGACCCGCTTCGAGTCCGCCAGATCTTCGCCAATTTGCTCAGTAATGCTGTCAAATTCACGGAACGCGGCTACATCCGCGCGCGGCTGTTCGCTCCGGTTCAGAACGATCTGGAAGTGACGCTTCGCTTCGAGGTGGAGGACACCGGAATCGGCATTCCCAAAGACAAACTGCCGCTCATCTTCGACAAGTTCACGCAGGCCGACGGCAGCGTCAGCCGGCGCTATGGAGGTACGGGTCTCGGCCTGGCAATAACCCAGCGGCTGGTCGATCTCCATCGCGGGCAGATTCGAGTTCAGAGTGAGGTAGGGAAGGGCAGTATCTTCTCCGCGGATCTGACCTGCCTGCTCGTCTCCCCCGGCCAGCAAACCACCGCCGCCGAGGAAGAGCACCAGCAGGCAGTCGCCGACCAGCGGTCCGCCGCAAACCGGATTCTGGTCGTGGAAGACAATCAGGTGAACCAGAAAGTGGTCACCGCGGTGCTAAAGAAGCGCGGCTTCGAGATCGAGCTCGCAAATAACGGCGAGCAGGCGCTCACCAAACTCGAGAACTCCACGGCGTTCGACCTGATCCTCATGGATGTGCAGATGCCGGTGCTCGATGGTCTGGAAGCAACACGCCGCATTCGGCAGAATCCACGCTGGCGTGAGCTGCCCATCCTGGCGATGACCGCCCACGCCATGAACGGCGACCGCGAGCGCTGCATCGATGCCGGCATGAACGGCTACATTTCCAAGCCCGTGCACCCATCGCACCTGCTTCGCGTACTCAGCGAATATCTCCCCGCGCCCGCGACGACGTAAGCGCATAACCCATTCACAACGTCGGCGAAAACCGATAAGTACCAACAACGACATCGCTTTATAAGCGAATTTGCAACCCACGAAGTTCGTTTTTTGCACCTCGCGTGATAAGTGTTGGGCGAGAAAGGAGAGCTTCGCATGAGCTCCTCAGCACAGATTCTCGCCAACCAGCAAAACGCGCAGTCCTCAACCGGACCGCGCACCACCGACGGCAAATCAACTTCCAGCCAGAACGCCCTCAGCCACGGCCTGACCGGCGGCTTCCGCGTTCTCCCGCACGAAGATCAGGCCGACTTCGACGCCGCTCTCGCCGCATATCGCGAGGAGTTCAAGCCCGCCACCGAACACGAACGCTTTCTCGTCGAACTGATGACCCAGTCGCGGTGGGAGCTGCAGCGCACCAACCGCCTGATGGCCTGCGTCCTCGAGCGGTTGTCCGGCGCCGACCCAGCTTCGCCCGACGGCGCGATCGCGTCCGCCCTCATCGCCCGCAGCGCCGACGCGTGGACCACCCTCAAGCGCTACGCCGCCTCCGCCGAGCGCACTTACCTCCGTTGCAGCCGCGAGCTGACACAACACCGTAACCGGCGCGCAAAGGAAGCCGCCGCCGTCTTCGAAGCGAAGCTCTGCGCGCGCCTCACCGACGGCTACCGCCCGCCCGCGCGGCTGCCCATACGAAACGAACCCAATCGCCCCCGAAAACCAATCCCCGGCGTGCCCTTCACCGACAAAGATCCGAAGGCCTGGCGCCTGTAGCGGCGTTCCGTGAGGCAGGGCCTCGCCCTCCAGGCGTGCGCTGGCCCACGTGGACGCCGGCAACCCCGGTATACGCTTACATTCATGCCCGAACTGCGGCGCGAGCTGCGGCTGCGCGATCTCGTCTTTTTCAACATCTGCGCGATCGCCGGGCTGCGGTGGCTGGCGGCGGCGGCGCACGCAGGTCCGGGTACGCTCGTGCTCTGGGCACTCGCGGCTCTGTTCTTTTTCGTGCCGTCGTATTTCGTCGTGGCCCGTCTTTCGGCGCTGTTCCCCGAAGAGGGCGGCATGTATGTCTGGACGCGGCGCGCCTTCGGCGACCTGCACGGGTTCCTGTGCTCGTGGCTCTATTTCATCTCCAGCATTCTGTACTTTCCTTCGCTGCTGCTGGCCGGCATCGTCATGGCCGCTTATGTATTCGGGGACCGCGCGGCCGGTTTCGCCGAAGCTCCTGCATTCGCTCTGCCTGCCACGCTGGCGATCCTGTGGGCGCTGATGCTGGCCAATCTTTTCGGCCTTCGCGTGGCCAAATGGATCCTCATCGTCTGCGGCGCCTCCACGTTCGTCGTGGCGGGTCTGCTGATGGTCATTGCCGCGGCCACCGCCATCCGTAATGGCAGTGCGACTCGATTCCACCTGTTGCCGCAGGCGCGTTTCGACACGCTCAACCTGTGGTCGCAGATCGCCATCGCGTTCAGCGGACTCGAGCTGGCGCCCGTGATGAGCGGCGAGATCCGCAATCCGCGCCGTGACCTGCCGCGCGCCGGCGTGGTCAGCGGCTTCGCCTGCGCCCTGTTCTACATCGGAGGTACGGCGGCGATGCTGGTGCTGGCCGCTCCACAGGCGATCAGCCCCATGAGCGGGCTGGCGCAGGCGGGCGCTGCGGCCGCGGCTCAGTGGCGCCTGCCCCTGTTGTCGGTAGTGTTTGCCGCGCTGATCAGTCTCAGCGTGGCCGGCCAGCTGTGCACTTATATTGCCGGGAATATGCGCCTGCCGTACGCTATCGGGCTCGATCATTATCTGCCGGACGCGTTCGCGCTGCTCCACCCCCGATGGGGAACCCCGTGGGTTTCCCTCCTGGTGCAGGGCGCCGTGGCGACGGCGTTCCTGGCGATGGCCCAGCTGGGCGAGACCGTGCGCGCCGCTTACCAGATCCTCGTGGACATGATGGTCATCTCCACCATGATCCCGTTCGCGTACATCTTCGCCTCGGGATTGAGGTTCGCCAGCCGGCCCGCGGCCGCGGCCGGTCTGCTGGTCACGCTGGTTGCTATCGCCTTGTCGCTGGCGCCGCCACCCGAGGCGGCGTCGGCGCCGTCGTTCGAGCTGAAAGTAGTCGGCGGATGCGTGCTGTTCATTGTCGTGGGCTGGCTGGTTTTCCGGAAGTATCGAGTCCGGGTAGAATCGCATTGAACTAATGCTTCCAATGAGAGCCACCGCCTCCGCCGCGCTGGCCCTGCTTTGCGTGCTGGTGATCTCCGGCTGCCGCTCGGCGCACGATCCTCTGCCAGGCTTCCCACGACTGATGCTATGGGCGTGGGAGCGGCCCGAGGATCTGCGCTTTCTCGATCCGCGGAATGCGGGGGTGGCATATCTCGCCGAGACCGTCTTCCTGCGCCGGACCGGAGCCGAGATGCGCCCCCGGCTCCAGCCCCTGCGCATTGCGCCGGGCACGAAGCTGATGGCCGTGGTCCGCATCGAATCCGCCGGCGGGCCCACGCCGGACGTGAATCGGGCCGCCGACCTCGTCGCCGGCGCTGCAACTCAGCCGGATGTTTCGGCGCTGCAGCTCGACTACGACGCCGTCCGCGGCGAACGCCCGTTCTACCGCCGGCTCGCGGCCGCCGTTCGTGCGCGCATGCCTTCGCGCATGCCCCTCACCATGACCGCGCTCGTGTCCTGGTGCATCTCGGATCCGTGGATTCGCGGTCTGCCGGTCAGCGAAGCTACGCCCATGTATTTCCGCATGGGCCCGGAGCCTCGGCTGCGAACGCTGCCGCTGCGGAACCAGATGTGCCTTGGCAGCATCGGGCTCTCGACCGACGAGCTGGTGCGCGTTCCCGTGCACGGACGCGTCTTCGTCTTCAACCCACGCCCGTGGACGCGTGAAGCGCTGTATGCCGCGGTGGCGGAGGTGAATCGATGGTGAGATGGTTGCGCGCCGGCCTGCTGGCGGTCGGCGCGGCGCTGGTCCTCAGTCCCCCGGAGGCGACCAGCTGTGGGCCCGACGTGCTCGCGCCCGTCTACACCGACGACAAGGAGCCTGCGGCGGCGGACCAGTTTGTTCGCGGCGACCTGGGGATTCTGGCGCCCGGGTTCCGGCATTATTATCTGGCGATCGCTTATCGTTATCTCACCGGCGGCACGGTGGACCCCAAACAGCTCGGGCCGGAATCGGCGCCGGGCGAAAACCAGGTTGCGCCGCCGGCTGAAGAGGCGTGGCGCCAGTCGCGTTCCTCCGTCCCCGGCGCGCCTGACGTGAACTACATCAATCGCTACCGCGACAATCCCGAAACCCACGACTATTACCTGAACTGCTACGACGACGCGTTCGTCACCGCGACAGCGACGCTCCGCGCCCGTGTGGCGAAGTACGGCGTGAAGAGCGAAATCGTACGCGACTGGCTGAACGCGCAGGATACGGTGTTCGCGGACTGCAGCGAGGGAAAGACAATTCCCGCGGCAGCGCCGCCGACAGCCGACGCTCTGGCGCGCGCGGACCGGAATTATCAGATTGCCTGCGCGCACTTCTACACAACGCAGTTCGAAGCAGCGAAGACTGAGTTCCTTGCCATCGGGAACGACGCCTCCTCGCCCTGGCTCGAACTCGGGCCCTACCTGGCCGCGCGGGCGATGATCCGAGCCGGTGCGTTCGAAGACGCCGAGCGTCAGCTGAAGAGCATCGTGGAGAACGCGCCGGCGCCGGCGGCGCGCGAGAGAGCGCGGCGGCTCATCGGCTTCGTCGAGACGAAACTGCACCCGGTGCAGCGGATGACCGAGCTGGCGCGCGAAATCACCGCGCCGCATCCCGCGGATTTCTGGCCAACCATTCAGGACTACATCTGGCTCTACGACGTCCTCGCGAGTCACGAGGGCGAGCTGGACAAGGCCGCCGCCAATGACGACCTCACCGACTGGATACAGACATTCCAGGGAGGAACCACGCAGCGCGCATCCGATCGATGGCAGGCAAAGCACTCGACGCCGTGGCTCATCGCAGCCTTATACTACGCCTCGCCCGATGACCCCGCCACCCCGAAACTGATCGCGGCCGCGGACCAGATTCCTTCGCGTGACCCCGGCTACCTCTCGGCGCAGTATTATGCCGCGCTCACGCTGGAGAACTCCGGCCATACGGATGCCGCCCGCCAGCGGCTGAACCGGTTGCTCGAAGGCAAGTGGCCGGAGAATGCCCGCAATCTGCTGCTGGCCGCGCGCATGAAAATCGACACCACCTGGCAGGATTTCCTGCGCGATGTGCCGCGCCGGCCCGGCGCGCAGACCGGCTACGATTATGCTGCCGAAGGGAGCAAGGGCGAGCCTGCGAGCGACCTGCACACGCCCGGCGTGGACTTCGATGGCGCGCTCATCTTCAATCGCCAGATTCCGCTGAACATGCTCGCCGCGGCCGCAAAGGACTCAAGCGTGCCGGCGAGCATCCGCCGCCAGCTGTCGGTAGTCGCATGGACCCGCGCGGTGGTGCTGGGGCGCATGGAAGCGGCCCTGGACATCTCGCCCATCCTGGCGTCGCTGGTTCCACTGCTCGCGCCGGATCTCCATGCCTTCGAATCCGCGCCGGCCGATGCGCGTGGGTTCGCGGCGGTCTGGGCCATGCTCCACAACCCCGGCCTCGGGGTCGCCATGGAAACCGGCTTTGGCAGGCTGACGGCGATGAACAGGATCGATACCTTCCGCGATAACTGGTGGTGCTCGCACTCGAAATCAGTGCCGCCCCCGACGGAGTCGCTGTCCTGGATCACGCCCGAAGTCAGCGCCGCGCTGGGGCACGTTTACGGCGAGAAACCGCCGCAGGCTCTGTTTCTGACACAAGATCAGAAGCGTGCCGCGGAAGCGGACACCAAAGCTGTCGATGCTGCGCCGGCCGGTCCGAACTTCCTCGCCGAGCGCACCCTCGCCTGGGCGAACGCGCATCCCGACGATCCACGTCTGCCCGAGGCGCTTCACCTGGTGGTCCGCGCTACCCGCTACGGCTGCACCGATGATCGTACGCAGCAGTATTCGAGGCGAGCTTTCGACCTTCTGCACCGCCGTTTCCCGGCCAGCCAGTGGACGAAAAAGACCCCCTACTGGTTCCAGTAGGAACGCCGTAATGCCATTACAAACGTTTGCGTTACAGCGGTATAGCTCGTGTTACAGTCGATAGCGTGCGGCTGCTGCTGGTGGACGACGACGTCGAATTGTGCGCGCTTTTGACCGAATTCCTGAGCCGCGAGGGCTTCTCCGTTCAGCAGGAGCACGACGGTCGTGCGGGCCTCGAGCAGGCTCTCGAGGGCGGCTTCGATCTGGTCATCCTCGACGTGATGATGCCGGGCCTCGATGGATTCGAGGTGCTGAAACGACTGCGCCGGCAAAGCCGTGTGCCGGTGCTGATGCTGACCGCCCGCGCCGAGGATGTCGATCGCATCGTGGGCCTCGAGCTGGGCGCCGACGATTATCTGTCCAAGCCCTTCAATCCGCGTGAGCTCGCCGCGCGCATCAAGGCCATCCTGCGGCGCTCCGAAGCGCAGCAGACCGGCGGGCGCATTGAAGTGAATGGCGTCACGCTCGATCCCGGAACGCGCGAGGTATTCCTGGAAGGCAAGCCCGTTGAGACCACCACGCTGGAATTCCAGATACTCGAAATGCTGATGCGCGCCGCGGGCCGTGTGGTCTCGCGCGACGCCCTGATGGAGACCATGTATAACCGCAAGGCCACACCCTTCGACCGCTCCATCGATATGCACGTCAGTCATCTGCGGCGCAAACTGGAGACGCCGTCCCGGCCGGTGATCAAGACCATTCGTGGCGTCGGCTATCAGTTCTGCCGCACGCCGGAGGATGCCGCGCAGGCTTCATGAGGTCGCTGTTCGCGCAGATTCTGATTTGGTTTCTCGCCACCACCGCGATTACCAGCCTCGGCGTCGCGGTTACCTCGGCCATCGTCTTTAACAGGACCGAGGGGCGGCGCGGCCCGTTCGGCGATTTCATCGCGGCGCGCACCGAAGAAGCCGCGCACGCATGGGAGCAGGGCGGTCGCGCTGAACTCGCGCGGACGCTGGCGCATATGCGCAGCGGGCGGCGCTTCGACGTGATCTTCACCGACGCGAACGGACGTGACTTGCTTACCGGCCAGGACCGTTCCGGCATGCTGCCGGCGAATGAACACGGTTTCTTCGGCCTGCGGCGAATGTTTTCGCCGGTTCGCGTCGCAGCCCCCGATTCAACGGGACACTACTGGCTGATTCTGGTCGGCCCTCCTCGCAATGGCGGCATCTTCTGGTTCTTTCATCGCGAGCATTTGTGGGTTCTCGCTTTGGGCGTGTTGCTCTGCTACGCACTGGCGTGGCATCTCACGCGGCCCCTCACCCGGCTTCAGCGGACGGTGGAGCGTTTCGGACGCGGCGACCTGAGCGTTCGGGCAACGGTCACGAGGCGCGATGAACTGGGCGACCTGGGACGCAGCTTCAATGAAATGGCCGATCGCATCGAGACCCTGCTGACCGCCGAGCGGCGTCTGCTGTTGGACATCTCGCACGAACTACGCAGTCCCCTCGCGCGCCTCAGCGTCGCGGTGGAGCTGGCCCGCTCGGGCGATGCGCAAAGCCTGGATCGCATTCGCCGCGAGGCGGAGCGCCTCAACGAGTTGATCTCGGAACTCCTGCAGGTCACGCGCGCCGAGGGCGACCCGGCGCGCCGCGTACACGAGCCGGTCGATGCGCGCGAGTTGCTGCGCGAGGTTGTCTATGACACCTCCATCGAGGCCCAGGCCAAGGGCTGCGAGCTCGCGTTGACCGCTCCCGCCGAGGTGACCGTTAATGGCGATGCGGAGCTGCTGCGCCGCGCCGTTGAGAACGTGGTGCGCAACGCGATTCGGTATGCGCCCTCGGGCAGCGCCGTGGAGATCGCCCTCGAGGCCCGCGGCGAGACTGCCGCCATCGGCGTGCGCGACCGCGGTCCGGGAGTGCCGGACGAGTCGCTGGGCCGCATCTTCGATGCCTTCTACCGCGTGGACTCCGACCGGAACCGGTCGAGCGGCGGCGTGGGCCTTGGCTTGGCCATCGCGCGGCGCGCGGTAGAGTTGCACGACGGCCATATTCGGGCCCGGAACGCGAATCCAGGTCTGCTGGTCTCCATCGAGCTCCCGCTCGCGCGGGCAGAGGCCCCGGCCTCCGCCGAACCCGCCGCCCGAAAACTGACCTGAAGCCTCAACCGCTCGCAGAAGAAACGAACGGTTACAGCCTGAATCAGCGTCACACCAACAGCGTCCGCCCTGGACGTGCGCATGGAAAAAGCTCACCGAGTCCGTTCCGCTGTGGCTTCGCGGCCCATGCTGTTGCTGGCCCTGGCCATCGCGGCTATGTATTTCGCGCGGGAGATCCTCATCCCGCTCGCGCTGGCGGTGATGCTGAGCCTGATGCTCATCCCGGCCGCGACATTCCTCGAGCGGAAGCTGCATTTCCGGCGTGTCGCCGCGGTTTTCGCGGTGCTCGCGGTTGGAATCGCGGGGCTGTTCGGGGCTGGCTGGATCATTGCGAACCAAATGGTCGAAGTGGCCGATCGCCTGCCTGGGTGGCAGCAGAACATCCACGCCAAGATCCAGGCGATTCGCGCGCCCGGGCCGCTCGGCCGCGCCGCCGAGAGCGTAAAACAAATCGGCCAGGAATTGACTGAGCCGCCGCCGGCCGTTTCACCCGCTGGCCATCCGGTCAAAACGCAGGCCCCGGCGGAGCGGAAACCCGTGCCGGTGCAGGTGGTCGAAACCCCCGAGAGCGGGCTCAATTATGTTCGGGACCTCCTCAAACCGATCGTCGCCCCTCTGGCGCAGGCGCTCATCGTGCTCGTGTTCACCGCGTTCCTGCTGATCGAACGCGAAGACGTGCGCAATCGTCTGCTGCGGGTTGCCGGGCTGAGCCAGATCAGCGTCATGACTGTTGCGCTCGACGATGTGGCGCAGCGCGTCGAACACTACCTGATGTTGCTGCTGGCCGTAAACACAACCTACGCGTTCCTGTTCGCGCTGGGGCTCTACCTGATAGGCGTTCCTTATGCGGTCCTGTGGGGTGCGCTGGCGGGCGTGCTGCGCATCGTGCCGTATGTCGGGACGCTCGTCGCCGCGCTGCTGCCGCTGGTGCTTTCCATGGCCGTGTTCAATGGCTGGATGCATCCCCTGATGGTGTTCGTGCTCTTCGGAGTTCTGGAGGGCCTCACCGGGAATGTCATTGAGCCGTGGCTCTACGGCTCGCATTGCGGAATCTCGTCACTGGCGCTGCTGGTTACCGCGATTTTCTGGGCCGTGCTGTGGGGCCCCGCGGGGTTGGTGCTCTCCACTCCCCTGACGGTTTGCCTGGTGACGCTTGGCCGGTACGTCCCGCAGCTGTCGTTCCTTCACATCCTGCTGGGCGATGAACCGGTGCTCACCGAGAGCGCGCAGGTCTACCAGCGCCTGCTGGCGATGGACTCGTCCGAGGCGCGCAGCATCGTGGACACGGTGCTGAAGGACAAGCCGAAGGTGGAGCTATTCGATACCGTTTTGCTGCCGGCCCTCGGGCTCGCCGAGCAGGACCGTCACAAGGGGCAACTCGATACTGTCCGCGAGCAGTTCCTGTTCCTGAGTATGAAGGAGATGCTGGGGGAGTTCGCGGAGACACCGCACGAAATCTCCGAATCGCGCACGCGAGTGATCTGCCTTCCGGCCAGCGACGAGGCGGACGAGATTGCCGCGGCCATGCTGGCGCAGACGCTCGGCGCCGCCGGCTACGCCGCGATCGCGTTTCCTGCGGGCGTCAAGGTCAGCGAACTCGGTGGGTTACTGGAAGAGGGCCGCGATATTGTTTGCGTCTCATCGGTGCCGCCCTTCGCATTCGCCCACGCCAGCGCCATGTGCCGCCGGCTTCGCGCCAGGTTCCACGACATCACATTGGTGGCCGGTATCTGGGGCTTCTCCGGCGATCCCGAGCAGGCGCTGGGCCGCTTCGATCAGGCCCGCCCCGACCGCCTGGTAACCACGCTCGCCCAGGCGGTGGAGTTCGTCGGCGAGAGCTGCGCGGCGGAGCCGGAACGGGTGTAAGTCAGACGAATGCAGGCCGAACGGCCTCTCGACGTTCAGGACGTCTGCACCGGCAACGCCGCCGCGCGGGCAGCGCCGACCACCTGCTCGACCTCGGCTCGATACTGATGCAGCAGCGCCTCGCTTTCCGCTTCGAAGCGCAGCACCAGCACCGGCTGTGTGTTTGAGGCGCGAACCAGCCCCCAGCCCTGCGGGAAGATGATCCTGGCGCCGTCCACATCCACGGTGTTATACCGGCCGCGGAAATGCTCACCGACGCGCGCCACCACCTCGAACTTCATCTCGTCCGGACAGTCCACGCGGATTTCCGGAGTCGAGAAAAGCTTCGGCAGATCGGCAGTCTGTGCGGAAAGCGGCTTGCCCGAGCGCGCCACGATCTCGATCAGACGGCACGCCGCATACAACGCATCATCGTAGCCGTGATAGCGGTCGGCGAAGAACATGTGCCCCGACATTTCTCCCGCCAGCTCCGCGTGCTCCAGCTTCATCTTCGCCTTGATCAATGAATGGCCGGTCTTGTACATGATCGGCCTGCCGCCGCGGCGCTGCAGCTCATCGTACATGGCCTGCGAGCACTTCACCTCGCCGATGAACGTCGCCCCAGGCTTGCGCTCCAGAATCTCCCGGCCGTAGATCAGCATGAGCATGTCGCCGAAGACGACGTTTCCGTTCTCGTCCACGGCGCCGATGCGGTCGGAATCGCCGTCGAAGGCGATGCCCAGTTCGGCGCCGCGCTCGCGAACCGCGCGCCGAAGATCATCGAGGTTCTCCATCAGCGTCGGATCGGGATGATGGTTGGGAAAGCGGCCGTCCATGTCAAAGAAGAGCTCCGTCACGTCAACATTGAGCCGCTCGAAAATGCGTCGCGCCACCGGGCCGGCGGTGCCGTTCCCGGCATCTATCACCACCTTCACCCGACGTTCGAACTGAAACCTGCCCGCGACATCGTCCACATACGGCGTCACCATGTCGACCTGGCGCACGCTGCCCTGTCCGCGCTCGAAATCCTGTACCTCGATGAGCCGGCGCACGGTTTGAATGGCCTCGCCGTGAATCGTGCCCGCGCCGCAGACGGTCTTGAACCCGTTAAATTCGGGCGGATTATGGCTGCCCGTGATCATCACGCCGCCGTCGGCCTTCAGGTGCATGGAGGCGAAATACAGCACCGGCGTCGGGACGGTGCCGCAATCCAGCACCTCGCAGCCGCAGGAGACCAGGCCCGCGACGAGCGCCTCGTGCAGCCGCGGCGAGCTGAGCCGGCAATCGCGGCCCACGGCGATTCGCTTTCCACTCTGACGGTGCAGATACGTGCCCAGGCCGCGCCCCAGATCCTCGATCCCGGAACTGGTCAGCTCGGTTTCCGCGACGCCGCGGATGTCGTACTCACGGAAGATGGTCGGTTTCAACATTGGTTTTGCGGTTGCCGTCGCGCTCCAGCATGCGCACGCGCTGCACCTGGCGCATTTCGTCGATGATCCGCTCGAAGATGCGCTGCACCGCATCGGGCGGGAGCGGCCCACGGTTATTCGACAGCACGTTGTGGTACACGTCTTCTTCGCGCTTCGGCTCGTAGATGGGCAGGTCCAGATCCTGCTTGACACGCCCGATGCATTCCACGATGGACGTGCGCTCATTGAGCAGATGCAGCATGCGCAGGTCGACATCGTCGATCTGTCTGCGGTACTCAGCCAGGCGTTCGATGCCCGCTTTCCTGGTCATCGTCCCTTCGATGGTAATCCAGAGGCGAGTTCCCGGGCGAGCGCCTCCAGAGCGGGCGCCGGATCATCGGCATGCTGCTCCACGGTGCGAACGAAGGCGCTGCCCACGGCCACGGCTTCGACCAGACTGCCGATGGCTCGCACATGCTCTGCTGTCGAGATGCCAAAGCCCACCGTCAGGGGCAGATCGGTAATATCGCGCATGGCCTGAACCAGCGGGCCGACGCGGTCGGAGATCGTGGACCGCTCGCCTGTCACGCCCGTGCGCGAAACCAGATAGACGAAGCCGCTGGAGTATTTCGCCACCAGTTCCAGGCGCCGCGGCGTGCTCGTTGGGGCCGCAAGGAAAACCGTGTCCAGGCCGTGCTTCTGCATCGCGGCGACGTATGGGCCGGCTTCCTCCACGCTCAGATCGGTCATCAGGCATCCGTCAATGCCGGCGGCGCGCGCATCGGCGCCAAGCGCGTCAAAGCCGTAATGCATCACCGGGTTCATGTACGTGAACAACAGGATGGGGATCTCTGAAATCTCACGAATCCGGCGTGCGATGTCCAGCACGGTGCGCAGAGTCGTACCGGCGCGCAGAGCTCGTTCGGACCCGCGCTGGATCACGGGGCCGTCCGCGATCGGATCGGAAAACGGAACGCCCAGTTCGATCAGGTCGCAGCCGCCGCGCTCGAGAGCCGCGACAAGCTCCGGCGTTTTTTCGGGCGTGGGATCGCCCGCGGTGATATACCCGACCAGGCCGGTGCGGCCGCGCGTCTTCAGGCACTCAAACAGGCGGCTGATTCGCGTCTGGCTCATCCAGGTCCTTCATGTTCTCGCGATAAATATCCGTGTCCTTGTCGCCGCGGCCGGAGAGATTCACGATCATGATTCGATCCTTCTCCTCGGGCGCGCGCCGCAGCGTTTCGGCGATGGCATGCGATGATTCCAGCGCCGGAATGATGCCCTCGGTGCGCGATAGCGTGCGCGCCGCCTCCAGAGCGTCGGCATCCGAGGCGTACACGTACTCCGCCCGACCGCGATCCCGCAGCCACGCATGCTCCGGGCCGACCAGGGCGTAATCGAGGCCCGCGGAAACCGAATGCGTGGGCGCCACCTGGCCGTGCTCGTCCTGCAGCAGCCAGCTGTGCGCGCCATGGAGCACGCCGGGGGAACCGGTGGCAAATCGCGCGGCATGCTCGCCGAAGTCCCGGCTCCGCCCGCCCGCCTCCACGCCGATCAGCTTCACGGATGCGTCACCCACGAAGGGGTAGAACATGCCGATGGCATTGCTGCCGCCGCCCACGCACGCAACGATCGAGTCCGGCAGCCGTCCTTCGCGCTCGAGAATTTGACGCCTGGTTTCGCGTCCGATGACGTTCTGGAAATCACGCACCATCATGGGGTACGGATGCGGACCAAGCGCCGACCCCAGCAGATAGTGTGTGTCGCCGACGTTCGTCACCCAGTCGCGCAGGGCTTCGCTGGTGGCGTCTTTGAGCGTGCGGCTGCCCGCGGAGACGCCCACCACTTTGGCCCCTAACAGGCGCATGCGAAAGACATTCAGCTTCTGCCGCGCCATGTCGATCTCGCCCATATACACCGTGCAATCGAGGCCGAACAGAGCGCAGACGGTAGCCGTGGCGACGCCATGCTGTCCGGCGCCCGTCTCGGCGATGATGCGGCGTTTGCCCATTCGCCGGGCAAGCAGGATCTGGCCGAGGCAGTTGTTGATCTTGTGCGCGCCGGTATGCAGCAGGTCTTCCCGCTTGATCCAGATGCGGGCGCCGCCGAGTGTTTCCGTGAGCCTGCGAGCGAAATAGAGCGGCGTCGGGCGACCCGCGTAATTCTCCAGAAGATCGCGCAGCTCGGCCTGAAACGCCTCGTCGCCGCGCACCACGCTGTAGGCTTTCTCCAGCTCTTCGAGCGGGCACATCAGCACTTCAGGGACGAACCGGCCGCCGTAGGGACCGAAGTGTCCGGCAGCATCGGGAACAACAGGACTCATGCGAACTCCGCCAGCGCCTCTGCGATGAAAGCTTTCATTTTTTCGTGATCCTTTCTTCCGGGCGCCGCTTCGATTCGCGAGCACGCATCCACGCCCCACGGCCGCGCCTGGCGAATGGCTTCGCGCACATTGCTCGCGTCGAGGCCGCCGGCGATGATGACCCGGTGCTGGAGTTCACGAGCCGCGCACCACGCAAAGGAACGGCCGGTGCCGCCGCGCAGTCCGGGAACAGCAGTATCCAGCAGGATGGCCTCGGCCTGGCCGGGGTCATTGACGGCGATAATGCCATCGTCGCCGACGCGATAAGCGCGCCAGCAGCGCAGGCCCGCGCAGGCGCCGCCGTGTATCTGGGCAACGTCCAGCCCCGCCCGGTTCGCGATGTCATCAACATACTCCGGGCTGGCATCCACGAAAACGCCGACCCGCGTGGGGCAGGCGGTTTCGGCCGCCAGGCTGCCGATAATCTCCGCAGCGGCTGCCGGGTCGACATACCGCGGGCTGTTCAGCCAGAAATTGAAGCCAATCGCGGTCGCGCCCGCTTCCATCGCCGCAACGGCGTCGTCCAGAGTGGTGATGCCGCAGATTTTCACTACATGGCCAGGCATCATGCAATCAACTCGCGCAGCGCCGCCGCGGGATCGGCTGCCTTCATCAGATGCTCTCCAACCAGAAACGCGCCGAACCCAGCCTGCTTCAGGCGCTGGATGTCATCTCGCGAGGAAATCCCGCTCTCAGCAACGCGAACAGCGTGGGGCGGCATTCGATCGGCAAGGCGGAGCGAGGTGTCCAGGGTCACCTCGAACGTGCGCAGATCCCGATTATTGACGCCGATGATCTCCGCGCCGGAATCCGCGGCGCGGGCCAGGTCTTCCTCGTCGTGGACCTCGACCAGCGCGTCCATTCCGTTCGAAGCGGCAAGCTCGCGGAAATCCCGCATCTCGCGATCGCCGAGCACGGCGGCAATCAGCAGAATGGCGTCGGCGCCGTTTGCGGCGGCTTCGATGATATGCAGCGGCGAAACCGTGAAATCCTTGCGCAGCACGGGCGCGCACACCGCGGCGCGCGCGGCTCGAAGATCGCTCAGGCTGCCCTGGAAATTCAGTTCGTCAGTCAGAACGGAGATCGCCGCCGCTCCGGCGGATTCGTAGGCGGCTGCGATGCGGGCCGGATCGAACGATTCCGCAAGCAGGCCGCGGCTCGGCGAGGCCTTTTTGATTTCGGCGATGATCGCGGTGTCGTGCGCCTCCAGGGCACGCCGGAAACCACGGCTCGCGGGGCGCTTCGCGGCGCGCTGCTCGAGGATGTCCCGCGTATGTTCCAGGGCCGGCAACTCGGCCCGCTTCTGGTCGACAATGCGTGCGAGGATGTCTGGAATGGTGCGCAGCATTGGGGGAATTTTTCATCGTATCATCGCCACCCGGGGAGACTCCGAAATCCTGCTATCCTCAGATCCAATATGAGACGAGTCGCTGGTGTCGCAGTACTCGCTGTTACCGTCATTTTCGCGGCGCACCCGGGCCGCATTTCCGACCAGGACGCCAGGCTTAAAGGCGCGTTCCGCCGGACCGAACAGAACGGCTGGATTTACGTCCACCTGCAGGGTACGCCCGCGCAGATCGGATTTCAGCACGGGTACCTGCTCGCGCCCGAGATCGAGGACCTGCTGAAGGTCACGCGAGAGGTGCTGACGCACGAAAACCACAAGAACTGGGCTTTCTTCCGCGACGCGGCGCAGAACGTCTTCCTGCCGAAGGTGGAGGCGCAATATCGCGACGAGATGCAGGGCATCGTGGAGGGCCTGAACGCGCGCGGCGTCTCAATGGACCTGACCGACGTCACGGTGCTCAACGCCTCTATCGAGATGACGCCCTATTACGTGGACTGGTATGACGCCCAGCACGGCATCCACCACAAGCGCAAGCCGACGCCGGAGCACTGCAGCGCGTTCGTCGCCACGGGCAGCTACACCAAAGACGGCCGTATCGCCATCGCCCACAACAACTGGAGCGAGTACAACGACGGCGAGCGCTGGAACATCATGTTCGACATCGCTCCAGCCGCCGGCCATCACATCCTTATGGATGGCCTGCCGGGTGTAATCGACAGCGCCGACGATTTCGGCGAGAACGACGCCGGGATCGTGATCACCGAAACCACCATCGGTTACTTCTCCGCCTTCGATCCGAACGGGATTCCGGAGTTCGTGCGCGCCCGCAAGGCGATGCAGTACGCCACCTCCATTGACGAGTTCGCGAGCATTATGAAAGAGGGCAACAACGGCGCATACGCCAACACGTGGCTGGTTGCCGATATCAACCGCAACGAGATCGGCCATCTGGAGCTTGGCCTGAAGAACGTCACCTTCGATAAGAAGAACGACGGCTACTTCGTAGGATCCAACTTCCCCGAAAACCCGGAGCTGATGAAAGAGGAGGCGCCGGATTTTCCGGCTAACGACATGAGCATCAGCTCTAATGCGCGCCACGTGCGCTGGAAGCAGCTCATGGAGGAGAACAAGGGGAAGATCGACATCGCGATGGCGCAGAAGTTCCTGGCCGATCATTACGACAGCTTCGAGCATCGCGATGACGCGCCGAGCGAACGTACGCTCGACGGGCACATCGACCTGTCGGCGCGCGGGTCGGAGCCGTGGGAGCCGCCGTACGGAATTGCCGGCGCGGTTCAGAACAAGACGACGGACGCAGACATGGCCTCGAAGATGGAACTTTCGGCGGCTATGGGGCATGCCTGCGGCCTGAACTTCAACGCGGCGGAGCACCTGCGGAAGCACCCGCAGTTCCGCTGGGAGAAGAACATTCTCCGGAATATGAATTCGTATCCGTGGACAACGTTCGCGGCTACGAAATAAGTGCCGGCGCCGGACCTGCCGCACCTTGCCATTGCCTTTGCCGCCGCTTTTCTCGCCGGAGCAATTAACTCCGTCGCCGGCGGCGGCACCATGGTCTCGTTCCCGACGTTGCTGTGGCTGGGGTTGCCGTCGGTGATCGCGAATGCAACCAATACCGTGGCGATCTGGCCCGGATCGCTGGGCAGCCTGTGGGGATTTCGCCGTGAGCTGGCTCGCACCGAGCCACGGATGCGCCTGTTGTTGATCCCCGGTATAGCCGGTGGGGCGATCGGCGCCATGCTGCTGCGCATGACGCCGCCGGGCATTTTTGACCGGATCGTGCCGTTTCTGATTCTGTTCGCGACGCTCCTGTTCGTGGTGCAGATCCCGGTGCAGCGCTGGCTGCGCACGACGCATGCAGCCGTTCGGCGCAGCGGCGCCTGGCTGATCGCGGCGGGACTGCTGCAGCTCGCGGTAGGGATCTACGGCGGCTACTTCGGCGCCGGCATCAGCATCATGATGCTGTCCATACTCGGGGTGCTGGGCATGACCGATATCCTCGAAATGAACGCGCTGACCAGCCTTTTTTCGCTGAGCATTAACGGAGTGGCGGCGATTCTGTTCATCGCCGCGAAGCTGATCTTTTGGCCATACGTGCTGGTCATGGCCGTTGGAGCGATGATCGGCGGCTACGGCGCCGCCGGTGCGGCGCGGCGCATCGGGCGCACGGCCGTGCGGGCGTTCGTGATCGTGGTGGGCTTTACGATCACGATTGTCATGTTCATACGGATGGCAGGCTAGAGGCGGCCGGCTCAGCGCGCGAGCGCCAGGTAGTTCCCGTAGCCCACGATCACGGTCGATGAGATCAGCACGAGCAAACTGCACAGCAGGAGCGTGCGGGCACGGCTTCCCGCTCCGCGCCATTCGTGCAGGGCGATGCCCCACAGCGAGCTGAAGATAATGATGCTGGCCATGTGCAGCGTCCAGCTGGAGAACTTGTACGCGCCCATCTGGGTTTCGCCCATGGTGTAGAAGAAGAACTGGAAATACCAGGTTGTGCCTGCCAGTGCGCTGAAAACGTAATTGCGCAGGAGCGGCGCAGTCGCGGTTTCAGGAGCGCGGGCGGTGGCCACGGCGCGTGCCATCTCCTCCCCCGGTGCATCGATGGCGCTTTCGATGATGAGCTCGCCGTTGCGGTCCATTGTCGGCGCGGACACGCGTGAAGTGAAGTATTCGCGCACGGTGCCGTTACGGAAATTCAGGATCGCGCACCAGACGAAGTTGGTGGTAAACCCGCCGAAGAGCACCACCACGAGTACCGGAAGACCTTGCCACAGCGTGGTGGTACCGTGCTGCAGCGTGATCTGCCGGATCGGATCGCCCGCTTTCAGACCGAAGGACATGCACGCGCTCATCACTCCTGAGAACGTGGCCACGAGGATGCCTTTCTTCAGGTCGAATTCGCGAATTGCGCGGCGCTTTTCTGCGGCGGGCATCGTTCGCTCCTTCGACCGGCCGGCGGCGCCGGCAACCGCGATACCCAGCAGGCAGACTGCGATCCCGAGCAGGATTACCTGTCCGGAACGCG
>DASRCB010000173.1:0-8252 GCA_035653295.1 Bryobacteraceae bacterium | reverse complement strand
TCCGCGCGGAACTCAACCCGCCGCGGCAGTTTGTAGCGGCCGAGCCTGGCGCCGAGGAAGTCCATCAGCTCCTGTTCCGACAGGCGATGGCCTTCCTTTAGCACGACCACGGCGACGGGCACTTCGCCCCACTTCTCGTCGGGCGCTGAAACGGCCGCGCACTCGAACACCGCCGGGTGCGCGTAGATGGCCTTCTCGATTTCCAGCGAGGAGATGTTCTCGCCGCCGCTGATGATGATCTCCTTGCTGCGGTCGACGATGGTGACCCAGCCCTCTTCGTCCCAGACGGCCATGTCGCCGGTGTGCAGCCACGGTCCGGTCATTGCCGCTTTCGTTCCGGCGGGATCCCGGAAATAACCGTCCATGATGTGGTCGCCGGTGGCGATGATTTCGCCGATGGTCTTTCCATCGCGCGGCACATCCTGCATGGCGACATCCACGACGCGGAGCTCAACTCCGGGCACCGGCCAGCCGGTCATGGACTGCCGCCGCCAGCGATGGGGATCGTTGCGCGGCACGGGCTTTTTTGGACGGGCATAGCAGAGCACCGGTGAAGTCTCGGTCAGGCCGTACCCCGCGGTGCACTGCGCATTGGGGAAGAGCTTCTCCATGCGCTCGATCAGCTCCGGAGACGCGGCCGCGCCGCCGACCTGAATATCGAGCACGCTGTCGAGCGCGAAGGAGGAAGCGTCGGGGACGTTCAGCAGCGCATTGGCCATGGTGGGGACCACAGCCATGGAGGTGGCGTGGTAGCGCTCGATCATGGCCAGCACCTGCCGCGGATCGAAGCGGCGGACCATCACCTGCGGAACGCCCAGCATCGCACAGGCGTGCGCATGTCCCCAGCCGTTGGCGTGGAACATGGG
The DNA here is from genome assembly GCA_035653295.1 of Bryobacteraceae bacterium. GTDB lineage: Bacteria > Acidobacteriota > Terriglobia > Bryobacterales > Bryobacteraceae > DASRCB01. The sequence goes on along the minus strand of DASRCB010000173.1, from coordinate 7,386 downwards.
GATGGTCGCCAGATCCACGGCGATCTCCGGCGCGCGCATCAGCATGGCGATGGACATGCCGTGCAGATACAACGTGCGATGGCTCAGGGCGACGCCTTTCGGCGATCCGGTGCTGCCGCTGGTGTAGAACAACTCCGCGATGGAGTTCTCGTCAATGCTGAAGATATCCGCGCGGCGGGGCGTACCCGATGCGATCAGCTCGTCATAGGTAAGATCCGCGGCCGGGGCGTCGTCTGCTCCCACGTAGCGCGCGATCTCCGGACAACTCTCCCGGAGTTTCGGGATAAGCGGCGCGAAATCCGACTCGAAGATCAGCATTTTGGCGCCGGAGTGGTTCAGGATTTCGATGAGTTCCGGGGGCGAGAGGCGAACGTTCAGCGGCATGAGCACGGCGCCGGCCTGGGGCGGTCCGAAGTAGCCTTCCAGCAGCTTGTGCGTGTTCAGACTCAGGTAGGCGACGCGATCCCCGGCGGCGATCCCATGCGCGGGAAGCGCGGCGGCCAACCGCTCGCACCGTTCCCCGAATTCCGCGAACGTGAACTGCTTGTCGCCGCAGATGACGCCGACTTTATCGCCAAATACATCCATGGCGCGATGCAGAAACCGAACCGGCGTCAGCGGAACAAACATAGCGCCTGCAATTGTACAGCACTGTAGCGGGAACTTCCGCCCGGCGCGGCGTGTCCAAAACGCCGGAGGGTTGAAACGATGACCGTTTCCGCCGGCGCTCGCGCCGATATCAACGTGACCCCGATGATCGACATTCTGCTGGTGCTGCTGATCATCTTCCTCGTCGTTTCGCCGCTGGCGCCGCGCGGCCTCGAGACGCTCGTGCCGCAGCCCCCGCGCGACGATGCGGCGGCGCCCGCGAACCCGGTCGTAATCAGCGCGGGACGCGAGGGTCTGCGCCTGAACCTGGAGCCGGTGGCGCTCGCGGACCTGCCTGCCCGGCTGAGCCGGATCTTCCAGACGCGCGGCAATTCGGTTGTGTTCATTCGCGGGGACAGCAGTCTCGAATTTCGCCAGATCGCGTCTGTGATCGACATGGCGAAAGGGGCCGGAGCCGATCGCATCGCGCTGCTCACAGACCGCACGGCCCCGCGTTCCGGCTATTGACGAGGCGGCTCGGCGTTCTGCGGCGGCGGAGCCTTCGAGCGTCCCCGCTTAGCGCCAGCGAAATATCCGCAGCGCGACCGCGAACGAAACCAGCAGCCACGTGGCCAGCAGCAGAATCTGCCCGCGGACTGCCGCCAGCCCGAGCCCCTGAAGCATATTCATGCGCAGCGCGTCGATTACCGCGGTCAGCGGCAGGGCGCGAATGATGGGCTGCACCGCGTCGGGGAAACGATCGGCGGAAAAGAACACTCCCGAGAGGACCCACATGGGCAGCATGATGAGGTTCATGATGCCGCTGATGCCCTCGATGGTGCGCGCGCGCGAGGCGGTGAGCAGCCCCAGCGCGCTGAACGCCAGCGCTGAAAGCAGGCAGATCAGAACGAACGCGCCGGGGTCGCCGCGAAATGGCACGCCGAAAACGAAAATCCCGAAGGCCGCGACCACGCCCACCTCCAGCACCAGAAACACGAGGCGCGACAACAGGTAGGAAGCCAGGTACTGCCCGCGCGACATCGGCGAAGCGATCAATCGCTTGAGCAGCTTGCGGCGGCGCGCATCGACGATGCTGAAGCCGATTCCCCACATACCGCTGCCCATCATGTTCATGCCGATCAGGCCGGGGATGAGGAAATCGATGTAACGGGCGCCGGGTTCGCGGTCGCGGTCGTCGCGCGCGGGCACCGGGTCCACGCGCCCGGCGCCGCGCTGGATGGCGTTATCCACGGTCGCTCGCGCGGCGCGGCCATCGGGGTTGGTGTCGTCGTACCGATAGGTCACGCCGCCGCCCGGCTGCGGTATGACCACGAGCGCCACCGCACCGGTGCGCAGCGCTCGGAAAGCATCGCTTTCGTCGAGCTGCCTGATTCTCAGCGAGCGGTCCCGCGCCAGCCACTGGGCGTAGCTGCCCGCGTGCCCATTGTTGACCACCGCCACCTTCATTACGTCGGCGGGCTTGTTGCGGAAGGCGATGCCCAGACCCGCCGCCAGCAGGATGGGAAAGATGAAGGTCCAGAACACCGCCTCCGGCTCGCGAATGAACTCGCGGAATCGCATCAGGGCCAGCTGAGTCAGGGAGGTCGTGTTGGCCGATTCGCGGGGCGCGGTCAGTGCCGTTTCACTCATCGCGCAGGTGTCTCCCGGTAAGCGATACGAACACATCCTCGAGGGTTGCCGAGTGCGTGCTGAGCTGCGTCAGCGAGCAGCGGCGCGCGGCGATGGCCTGGAGCACGGCAGGCAGGGTCTGATGAAGCTGCTCCACCTGCATTTCCACGGCGCCGTCGCTGTGCCGAAGGTCCAAAACTCCGGCGATGGCGCGCAGACCGTCCGCTTCGAACGGGCCGTCGCCGCCGGCCACGGCGAACTGGACTACGTGCTCGGCACGGAGTGACGCGATGAGCGCGCGCGGCGTGTCCAAAGCGATGATACGGCCGCGATCCATGATTCCCACGCGGTCGCAGAGCTTCTCCGCTTCGTCCATGTAATGCGTGGTGAGCAGGATGGTGCGCCCGGTGGCCTTGAATCCTTCGATCAGATCCCACACCTGGCGGCGCGCCTGGGGATCGAGGCCGGTGCTCGGCTCGTCGAGGAAGAGGAATTCCGGATCGCCCACCAGGGCGCAGGCCATGGCGAGGCGCTGCTTCTGCCCGCCGGAGAGCTGGCCCACCCGCGAATCGCGTTTCTGCTCCAGCTGGACGAGGGAAATCACTTCGTCCACGGATGGGCCGCGCTGGTAAAAACTCCGGAACAGCGTCACCGTCTCGCGCACGGTCAGCTTGTCGCCGAACTGCGTTTCCTGAAGCTGAATGCCAAGAAGTTGTTTCAGCTCCGCTGCGTTCCTCCGCCAGGTGCGGCCCAGCAGCTCCACCGTACCCGAATCGGGATCGGTGAGCCCCTCGCAGATTTCGATTGTCGTTGTCTTGCCGGCCCCGTTCGGACCGAGCAGGCCGAAGCACTCGCCGCGGTACACATCGAGATCGAGATGGTCGACGGCCACCACGTCGGCGTACGCTTTGCGCAGCGCGCGCACACGAAGAGCGATGGATTCCGCCGCCTGGGACATGGTCTTCCCCGATAGTACCGCGCGAATGCGGCATCCTGTAGAGAATGAACTCACGATGCCTGTTGCTGGGACTGGCCGCGCTCGGCTGCGCCGCGGCGCAGGATTCACCGCCGGCGCTTCGCCAGCTCGCACATGATTACTACGCGTGGCGGGCGCGCGAATTCCCGGTATCGGCCAGCGACCAGGGTCTGCACACGGCCGACGACAAGCTCACCGACTACTCTTCCGCGGCGATCGCCGCCCGCCGCCGGCATGTGCACGAGTTACTGCAACGCGTTCGCGCGATGAAGACGGATGGCTGGGCGAAGGACGATCGCATCGACCGGATCCTGTTTCAGGCGCAGCTCGAGGCGCCCGATTTCGAGGCGCGCGTGCTGCGCTCCACGGAAACAAATCCGCTCATTTATGTGGAGGAGTGCAGCAACGCCGTTTTTTCGCTGCTGAAGAAGGATTACGACACACACCGCCGCCGCGCGCTCTCCGCCGAAGCACGGCTGCGCGCCATGCCGGCGATGCTGGACACGGGCATGAAAAACCTCAGCGCACCGGTTCGGCTGTACGCGCAGCTTGCCATCGAATCGGCGCGCGGCATGGACCCGCTGTTCACCGACAGCCTCATGACCCTCGCCGATCAGCTCACGCCCGCCGAGCGCGATTCACTGGTTGCGGCTCGCGACACGGCCCTGAAATCGATTCACGCCTACGCGGACGCGCTCCAGGCGCGGCTTGCCGCCATGCCCGACTGGCGCCCCATGGGCGAAGAGAACTACGAGTACATGCTGCATCACGTTTATCTGCTGCCACTGAACGCGACGCAGATGGACATGCTGGGCAAAGCCGAGCTGGCGCGGTATCGCGGGCTGGAGGCGCTGCTGCCCAACCCCGATATGGCGAACCCCAACCCGGCGCGCAGCAGCCATGTTCCCGCAAATCAGCAGGAGTTTCTTGCGGCGTACCAGAGCCGTCTCGACGAGATTCTGCGCTTCCTGCGCGAGCAGAACCTGATCACCATTCCGGACTACGTCGGCCAATTCTATATCCGCCAGCTTCCGGAGGCGTTCAAGCCGACCAGCCCCGGCGGGTTCATGAACCCTCCCGGTGTTTACGATTCCGATAACAGCGGGTTCTACTTCATCCCCACTTACAACCCGCACAGCGGCAATTTCTATATCCGTGCGGCGATCGAGGAGCCGCGGCCGATTCTCGGGCATGAGGGAATTCCGGGCCACTTCCTGCAGATTTCCATCGCCAACCACCTGAAGGACGAGATCCGGCGGCACAACGACGACGGCGTGTTCATCGAAGGATGGGCGTTGTACACCGAGGAAATGCTACTCAGGCGCGGCTTTTATCCCGCCGGTTCAGCGGCCGAAGGCCAGATTCTGCGCCTCTCGCGCTACCGGGCCGCGCGCGTCGGAGTGGATGTGAACCTGCACACCGGCCGCTGGACGTTCGAGCAGGCGGTGAAGTATTTCATGGACGCCGGCGGCCTGGACAAGGAAGCGGCCACGGGGGAGGCGGCGGGGGCGGCGGTAACGCCGGGACAGAAGATGTGTTACATCACCGGCAAGTTCCAGATCCTGAACCTGCTCGGCCGCTATCGCGATCATGCCGGCGCGGCGTTCACCATCAAGGGATTTCACGACGCTCTGCTGGCCAACGGCAGTCTCCCGGTCTCGGTTCAGGAGTGGCTGCTGCTGGACGATCCGTCGGATGTCGAGAAGGCCCTGGCGCAATGATGGCGCCTGGTACTTTCGGTTCATGTGATTTCGCAGACAGACGCGGATACTTGGGAAAGCGGCGCCCCTGGCCGATCGCAGGTGCAGAGGAGGAGGAGGAACTGCGGCGGCCGGGCGCGGCGCCGCCTTTGCTTTAAGGGCGATGCTGATGGGAAGAGACTTACGCGCAGGCCAAAGGCCTGCTCCACACTCTTAGCTGACTGCGTCCCTGAGGAACTGCGCCGCTTCTTCCGGCGGTGTGGGATTGATGTGGAATCCGGTGCCCCACTCGAAGCCGGCGATGCGTGTCAGCCGGGGGATGATCTCCAGATGCCAGTGGTACCAGGCCAGCGGCGATTCCTGCACCGGACTGCTGTGCAGGACCATGTTGTAAGCCGGTAGTTCGAGAACCCGCTCCAGCTTGCGGACCATGATGCGCAGCATCCACGCCAGGTTCGCGATCAGCGCCGCATCGGAGTTCTCGAAATGTGAGATGTGCGCCTTGGGGGCCAGCCAGGTCTCGAAAGGAAATCGCGGCGCGTAGGGCTGGATGGCTACCATGTGGTCGGATTCGAGCACCACGCGCGAGCCGTCCTGCAGCTCCTGGCGCAGCATGTCGCAATAGATGCAGCGCTCTTTGTATTCGAAGTGACGCCGCGCCCCATCCAGCTCTTCCTGTACGGAAATGGGGACCACGGGCAGGCCCATGAGCTGCGAGTGCGTGTGCTCCAGCGTTCCGCCGGCCGCTTCGCCGTGATTCTTGAACAGCAGGATGTAGCGCAGCCGGCTGTCGCGGCGCAGGTCGAGCACGCGATCGCGAAACGCCCAGAAGATGTCCTCGATCTGCTTCTCCGAGAGCTCGCCGAGGGAGATGCAGTGCTGCGGGGTTTCGATGATCAGCTCATGCGCGCCGATCCCGTTCATGCGATCGTACAGGCCGTCGCCGCTGCGTCCCAGATCGCCTTCCACGCGCAATGCCGGGAACTTGTTGGAGATGACGCGGACACGCCACTCCGGGCCGCCGTTGGGGCGATAGGACAGCAGCTCCGGCGGGGTGCGGTCTTCATTGCCGGCGCAGAAGGGGCAAATGGTCATGCCCTTCGGCCGCACCGGGTCGCGGACGAAGTCCTCCGGATGCCGCGCGCGATCGCTGGAAATGATTACCCAGCGGCCGGTCACCGGGTCCTTGCGGATCTCCGGGACGGCGCGAAGTTTTCCAGCTACGGTCGCGGCGGACACAGTGTTACCTCCGGTCAGGCGTATAGCAACGATTTAATTGCTGTAACCGCATCATGATACCGCTTTTTCGGGGCGGAACACATCTTTGTAATGCGTCACCACGGGGGGTGTACTGAAGACCACGGTCACGACGTCGAAGCGGATGTTCTCCCACGGCGCTTCAGCGTGTCTGGCATACTGACGTGCGGCGCGGAGGATGTGCTTCCTTTTTTCGATGCCGATGGCCCGGTCCGGCGCGCCATACTCATCGCTGGAGCGGGACTTCACCTCCACGCAAACCAGTGTGCCGTGATCCCAGCCAATGAGGTCGATCTCGCCAGCCCCTCCCGGCGCAGAATAGTTGCGGGCGACCACCACGATTCCCGCGCGCTGAAGATAGCGGTGGGCGATGTCCTCGCCTCGGCGGCCGAGGGCCGCATCGGCCGGCCACTTCCTGCGCCGCACATGGTGTCGCAGTCCGTCGGCCAGCTCGTAGAAGAAACCGAACATCACAATGGTTCGCCTCTGGCGAATACCTCTTGCGGTACTAATCGGCGGGCGAGGTCCTGGTGTATAGGCTCTCGGGGCGGAGCTACTTGCGCGCCTCGAGCCGGAACTCAATCACCTTGCCGCGTACGATGTAGCACAAATAATACTCCCAAAACCGCCGAAAACGAGGCAGGCGGTTTACCAGTACTTCGAAGCCCATCCATCGCCATAACGCAAGTAGGCGCACATGGACGGAAATCTCTCGAAAGCGGCTTCTGGAGTAGTATCCGAACCCACCATGGTCGGCGCCGAAGTAGCGCAGCGAGAAGCTGTTGAGGTGCCAGCGATGCGTGGGATCGCAGAAGGAGCTGAAATCGGTGTAGTGCGGGGTGACGATGAGAGCCGTTCCGCCGGGCGCCAGCAGCCGGTGGAACTCCTCCATGGTGCGCAGGATATCGCCCACATGCTCGATGACGTGAATGGCGCGGACCTGCTCGAAGGCGCCGTCGCGGAAAGGATAAGGGAAACGGTCCAGATCGCAGAGGACGTCGGCGCGGCTGTCCGGATTGCGGTCGATGCCGATCGAGCCCGGATATTTGTTAATGCCGCAGCCGACGTCGAGAACTCTCAGCCCCGCTCCAGTGCGCTCAGGCAAGACTCCAGTGTATCGACGGCGAACTGCGCCTGATCTCGCGTGATGACCAGCGGCGGGCAGAGCCGGAGGCTGTTCGGCCCGGCGCCCAGCACCAGCAGGCCGCGCTCAAAGGCCATCATCTCGATGCGGTC
>DASRCB010000172.1:0-11513 GCA_035653295.1 Bryobacteraceae bacterium | reverse complement strand
AATAGTTGCTGGAGGCAGTTATGTCAGCAGCAGCACCTACCTTACAGGATGTCGCCCGCGCGATCCAGGAGCTGGAGCGTGGTTTTGAGCGCAACGCCAACGCCGGAGACGCCGCCGCGCTTGCCGAGGCTTTTTACGCGGAGGATGCCCAGCTTCTTCCGCCCAACTCACCGCTGGTGGAAGGGAAAGCGGCAATCCGCGATTTCTGGGCCGGTTTTCTGGCCGCGGGAGTCAGCGATGCCGAACTGAGGACCGGGGATGTCGGTGCTTCCGGCAGTCTGGCGCACGGCGTCGGCGCGTACGGATTCACCCTGAATGGCGTGCGGCATGAGGGGAAATATCTGGTCGTCTACCGCCGCCAGTCCGACGGGTCGTACCGGGCCATCGCCGACGCGTTCAGTGACAATTCGTAACGCGCGCCGAGTCGAGTTCCCGCGCGACACTGCCCGTGCCCGCAGTATACGCCGCGCCCCCTCCGCTATCCTGAATACGAATGCCATTTTCGCGCATCGCGGAAGCCATCGAGGACTTCCGCGCCGGGCGCATGCTGGTGGTGGTGGACGATGAGGATCGCGAGAACGAAGGCGATCTGACCATAGCCGCCGAGCACGTCACGCCCGAGGTTATCAATTTCATGGCGCGCCATGGGCGGGGGCTTATCTGCCTCGCGCTGAGCGCCGAGTTGTGCGATCATCTGCGGCTGCCGCTGATGACCGCAAACAATACCGCCCGTTTCGGCACTGCATTCACCGAATCGATCGATGCCGCCGAGGGGGTCACCACCGGCATTTCCGCCGCGGATCGCTCCCACACGATTCTCACCGCCATCCGCGACGGCGCCCAGGCTGGCGATCTGGCGCGCCCCGGCCACGTATTCCCTCTGCGCGCGCGCGAGGGTGGAGTATTGGTCCGCGCCGGGCAGACGGAGGCAGCCGTGGACCTGGCCCGTCTCGCCGGCCTTCGCCCCGGAGGCGTGATCTGCGAGGTTATGAATGAGGACGGCAGCATGGCGCGCGTACCCGAGCTGCGCGAGTTCTGCCGCCGGCACGATCTCAAGATGATTTCGGTGGCCGACCTGATCCGCTATCGGCTGCGGTACGAGCGCAGCATCGCTCGCGAATTCGAGACCTGCATTCAAACCGGCAAGGGCGATTACCGCATGATCGGCTATCGCGGCGCCGCGGACAACGAACATCACATTGCGCTGGTTCACGGCGACATTGAAGACCGTGACGGCGTTCTGGTGCGGATGCAGTCGCACTGCGTTGCGGCCATCTTCGGCTCCACGGGATGCGATTGCCATGAGCTGATTCATCGCGCCGCCGATCGCATTGCCGCCGAGGGGGCGGGCGTGCTGGTCTATCTGCACCAGACGCGGCCCGGGCTGCGCGACCATAAGCCGGTCATCACCACGGCGGACGGCAATCGCCTCCTGCAGCACGAAAGTGGGATCGGTTCGCAAATCCTGTCCGACCTTGGGCTTCGGACGATTCGCCTGCTGACCAACCATCCCCGTAAGGTTATCGGTCTCGAGGCGTTCGGGATTACGATTCTCGATCAGCTGCCCTTCTGAGCGCCAGCGCCGTGTAACTACCGGCGCACAACTGTGCCGCCGTTTCGACGCATCGAATTCGTTATTCCGTTGAATTCACGTTTCCCGGCCGCTGGATTTCCACGTGCCTTCCTTTCCCTCGAGGAACGCATGCCTCGAATCCGTTCGAATCTGCTGTCGCTGCTGCTGCACGCATTGACGATCACGGTGCTTTTTCTGGCCGGCAGGTCCGCCTCGCATGTCGCGCCGATGTCGCCAAGCCCAAAATTCATTCCGCTTTACTATGCACCGCCCCTTCACGCCAGCGCCGGCAGCACAGGACGCGGCGGCGGTGGCCAGAACTCGCCCACGCCTCCGTCCCACGGCCGATTGCCGCGTGCGGCGAAGATCCAGTTCACGCCGCCCGTTGTCCGTCCGCCTGAAACGCAACCGAAGCTCGTCATCGAACCGACCATAGTCACTAACGCCGAGTTGCATATTCCCACGTTGCCCCTGCCGATCGGCGATCCGAATGGCGTTCCCGGTCCTCCGTCGGGCGGCCCCGGCTCCGGTGGCGGAATTGGCGATAGCAAGGGTACCGGCGTGGGTCACACCCGCGGAGCCGGCGCCGGAAATGACGGCGAAGATGGCATCGCGACCGCCCATGGCGGGCGCGTTTCCCCACCCGTGCTGCTGTGGAAGATCGATCCTGATTATTCGGAGGAGGCGCGGAAGGCGAAGTTTCAGGGCGCCGTGATGCTGCGTGTCGAGATCGGGACGGACGGCCTGCCGCAGAGTATCCATGTTGCCGAGCCGCTGGGCCTCGGCCTGGATGAAAAGGCCATCGCCGCCGTGCGCCAGTGGCGTTTCCGCCCCGGCATGCGCGACGGCCGCCCTGTCCCTACGTCAGCGCTGGTCGAGGTTCATTTTCGATTGTTGTAACAACCCTCAGTATGCTTTCGCGCCGCAAAGCTTCGCCGCGTGGATCAGCGCCCACGCAATGCGATTCTCGATATGGTCGCGATGATTGAGCCGGATGTAAGCGATCATCTCGCCCGTTTGCCGCGGATCGCCATCGCGTTCCAGCGTTCCGCCGGAGATCGTGTAGAACTGCTCGGTCTCCTGCAACCCACGCATCCCCTGCAGCTGAAGCTGATTTGGCGAGGCGGTGATGTCTCCATACGAGAGGTTCACATTGGCAAGGTTGAGTGCGTCGATTTTGTCGACCGCACGCTCGGCATCAATGGGCGTTCGCTCGATCCACTGCATGGAGCAGCCATTGAATTTCACATCGATGGTTTTGCCGGGGAGCGCCCGCGGGTCGTCCGGGCTCCCGTAGCGGAGTATCGCCCAATGCAGCCAATTCGTGGTCTGCCCAAGGCTCCTCGAGCTGTTGTACTCGTTCGGCCGGAAGTTGTTATCTTCGAATCGCTCGTCAGCTGGAGCGGAAGGGGGCTTTTCCCAGTCGTGTTCTCCCGCGGTCGGGTCGGCTGTCGCCGGCGGCTGTTCGACAGTCTGCGACGGATCGTATTTCGCCGACTGAATCCCACTGCCGCAGGACCAGATCACGACCGCAGCCGTCACTGCCACCGGCGCCGTGAGAGCACGCACATGCATAGAGCGAGAGTATAGCGCGCTGCCTGTTACAATCTAGACGAAAAGCAAAAGTGCGCGGACAACGTGTGTCCGGTGGCGCAACCCCGACCTTCCGACGTGGCCAGCCCCGGCTTACGGCCGATACATAAGTCATGGATCTGGACCAGCTTCATACGTTCCTCGAGATTGTCCGGCTGAAGAGCTTCTCCAAGGCTGCCCAGACCTGCTATCGGACCCAGCCGGCCATCAGCGCCCAGGTTCGGCAACTCGAACAGGAGCTGAACACGACCCTGTTCGAACGACTCGGCACGCGCATCGCCCTGACCACCGCCGGCCGCATTTTCGCCGAATACGCCGAGCAGATCCTCGATCTGCGCCGCCAGGCCCAGGACGCCATCAACGAGCTGGAAAAGGTCCCGCGCGGCGACCTGGTCATCGGCGCCAACGAGGCGACCTGCATTTACGTGCTGCCGCGAGTCTTCTCCGAGTACAAGAAACAGTTCCCCAACGTCCAACTCCATGTGGACCGTTCCTACGGCTCGCGCGTGGTGCAGGCGGTGATGGACAATCTGGCCGACTTCGGAATCACCCAGCTGCCGGTCCAGGAGAAGAAGCTGCAGGTCGTCAATATTCACAGCGACGAGATCCGTCTGCTGATGCCCGGCGACGATCCTCTGGCGCAGCGGGAATCGGTCTCCTGCCGCGACCTGATCGGCAAGCCCGTGCTCATGCCGCGCACCGGTACAACGCGCACGCGCCTGAACGCCTGGTTCGAGCCCGTCGAAGACGAACTGAATATCTCTATGGAACTCGACTCGACGGAGATGACCAAGCGCTTCGTCATGGCGGGACTGGGTTATTCGTTCATGGCCGTCTCCCACTGCCGCGAAGAGGTGGAGGACGGACGCCTTGTTGCCGTGTCCCTCGCGCCCGAGCCGATGATTCGCCGGCTCGGGCTCATTTACCGCAAGGATAAGGCGCTTTCGAAGGCCGCGCTCGGCTTCATTCAGGTTATACTCGATCATGCCGGGGACGAGGATCCCGCCCTGCGGTCCCGGCGTGTGCCTCAGGTGGCAGTCCCATGAGTCGTTGAGGTTGCGATGCCCCGCGTAACGTTGAAGACCTCCACCATCTTCATCTCCCTGGGGGACGAAACCAGGGTGTACCGTTCCGTGGACGACGTCCCGCCCCCGTTGCGCCGAAAGCTGGAACAGAGCACCACCAGCATCAATTCCGCAACCATCCTGATCGCCGACCGCCGTGGGCGGGAGGAGATCGTCCGCGCCATCCGAGGGCTGCCGTCCAACGTCAGCTCACGTCTTGCGTCCAACCTGCAGACGGGCGGCCGGCGCAACCGCGTCAACCTTGACTGGCGGCTTCTGGTCCGTTACTGGGCGGAGATCCTGCTTCCGGGCGTAATCGGCGTTTCGGTCTGGCTGCTGCTGAGCCTTCGCTAGCTGGTCCTGACTGGTCCATCGGGCCAGGACGCCCCCTGGCGGCGGTTCAATTTACCCCTGGACCGTAATTCCCGTTAATTGATATGTCGATAAGTCTGGCGTGGAGCGACGCAGCGAGCCGCGTTTCCCGGCCAGGGCTTCTGCCCTGATGACCCTGCTGGATGGGTCGGGCGCTCGCCTGGATGCTATGGCAGTAGAGTTTTCTGGCCGTGGCATGCGGCTCGCCGTCGACTCGGCGGTGCCCCCCGGCACGCTGGTCAAAATCGATACGCCCGACGCTCTTTACCTGGCTGAGGTCTGCTATGTCAACGCCCAGGAGGGCGGCTGGTGGACACTGGGCCTCAAAGTGGACCAGGTGCTAACCGGCGGAGCTTCGCTGGCGCGCGTCCGCCATTTCGTCGATCCCCTGGAAATCACCGAGCTCGTACACCCGGAGCCCACACTGAGCGCGGCTACTGACACAGCGCCCTGACCAGCTCATACAGGAACGTCTGGCCTTCGTAGAAGGAGGTAACGGGCATGCGCTCGTCCCGGCCGTGCGCCCGGATATCGTCGCGATCTACGAAGAGCCCCTGAATCCCGTATGTCGGAATCCCGGCCTCCCGCAAATACAATCCGTCGGTCGCGCCCATCAGCATCATCGGAATGACCGGGACTCCCGGCCACATGCTTCCGGTGACGCGCTTCACAGCACCCACTACATCGGGTCGCAGAGGCGACGCCGGGCCGTGCTGCACCTTGTCGGCAATGCTGACCTTCACCTGCTCGTCGGCGAATATGCGCTCCAGCGTGCTCTGCACGTAGTCGGCTGAGTCCTCGGGCAGCACGCGGCAGTTCACGTTTGCGGCCGCGAGCTGTGGCAGCGCGTTCCGCGCATGCCCGCCCTCCAGCTGCGTGGCGACACAGGTGGTCCGAAGCGTCGCGTTCCACGCGGGCGACACGGCGGCCACACGCTCCATGGCGTCCTGCGATCCCTCGGCCGCCCGGCGCATGTCCTCCGCCAGCGCGCCGGTCTGGGTATCGGCCATGCCCCGGAAATAGGCGCGGGTGACTTCATTCGTTTTCAGCGGAAACGCGAACTTCGATAGCCGGTCCAGCGCGCCCGCGAGATGATAAATCGCGTTGTCGGGAACGGGCATGGAGCTGTGCCCGCCTTTGTTGCGGACCTCCAGCCGGAAGTTGATGACGTATTTCTCGCTGACCTGAAGATCGTTCGATACGCGGCGGCCGTTCACCAGCTCCGCCAGGCCGCCTTCGTTGAGGCAAAGGTCGGCGTCGATCAGGTCTTTATGATTTTCGATCAGCCACTTCACTCCGTTGTACGGACCGCCGCCCTCTTCATCCGCGGTGAGCGCGACGACGATGTCACGATCCGGGCGGAAACCCTCGCGCCTGTAGCGAATCAGGTTGGCGATCCAGATTGCCGCCTGCGCCTTATCGTCCATCGTGCCGCGGCCATAGAAGTAGCCGTCGCGCTCGGTGAACGTGAACGGGTCCATGCTCCAGTCCTCAGGTTTCGCCTCGACTACGTCCTCGTGCGCCAGCAGAAGAATCGGCCGCCGCGCGCCGGAGCCGTGATACCGGACCACGAGGTTGCCCTTGCGCGGGATCGCACCACCGATGAAGATGTCCGATTCGGGAAATCCTGCTTCTTTCAACCGCGTCGCCACGGCCTCGGCGACGGGAGTGGTGGCGCCGGTCGTGTATCCGGACCGGATCTCGATCAGCTGCTTATAAATGTCACGGGCAAGCTGCCGGTCCGCATCGGGTGGCATGGTGCCGGCCATCATGCAGGCGCAGCACAGCCCGGCAATCGGAAGCAATCTGAGCATGGAACATTGTCGCACCGGGTTTCGCCGAACGTCGAAGCATGCCGGCGCCGACGAGCGCCGCACCCAGAAGCAGGAAACTCGGAGGCTCTGGCGCGGTGGCGCTCGCGGCAGGCGGCTTGTATGTATATGCCACGGTGCCGGTCAGGTTGGCCGTGAACGCGTTGCACCCGGAGGGGGTCGGCGCGGTTCCGCGGCAGGCTGTAAAGGGCGTAAGCGTCAGGTCCACCGTTCCGGGCGTCTCGAATCCAGGCAGGTCCACGGCCGAAACGGTGAAGGTTCCGGATTCGGTCTGTTGAGCTCGTCCGGTCATCGAAGGAAAGTTGATCTGCGACAGAAGATCGGAGCCGAGATAGATCCGGATTCGCGATGAAAGCGCGTCGCCCTGCAGCAGCGTGGCCGTTGCACTGTAGCTAAGGTCGATGCTGGTCAGGGTTCCGAGCGCCGGGTCGAACCCCGGCGCCGGCAAAGTGGTGTTGGCTCCGGTCAGGAAGTTGACGTTGACAAGGCCGATATTGTCCGTGATGGTGGCGGCATGCGCGCCGGCCGCGAACACGCAGCATATCGCACATGCCATGTGGCGAATCGTAAACATTGCTCAACACTTAGAGCGATCTCCAGGACCGATTTCCCTCACGCGTGTGCATGAGGGACTCAGCGGGCAAATATCGCTTACCCGGATGGAAGGCAAGCGCCCTCCTCCTCAATGCCTCGCGAGAGCAGCCGGGCGCCTACCGGCGCTCTCGCAATCTTTCGCGGTGCGCCCGCCATTCCCCGGCGGTCATCTCCCACATCTCGCTCGGCAGCCGGCCGCAAACGTATTCGCGCTCCTCCGTACCGGCCAGCCGCATGCCGTTCTTCTCCGAGATGCGGCGCGAGGCGCCGTTGGGCGCTGCCTTGGCCACACGCATGGCCGGGAACCCAAGCGTCTCGAACCAGTACTCGTTGACTGCTTCGGTCGCCTCCGTCATCAGGCCCTGACCCTGCCATTCCGGGGCGAGCCAAAAGCCCCGATTGTCTCGCTCTCCTTTGATCAGCCCGATGCTGCCGATGATCTGCTCGGGCGCGGCCTTCAGACGAATACTCCAGTGCCACTGCTCACCCCGCTCCATCGCGGGCAATGCCTGATCGCGAAGATACGAAAGTGCGCCATCCGGCGGATACGGCCAGGGAACGCGCGCGTTCAGATGCTGCACGATCTCCCACCGTGGGAAGATCCGCTGTAACTGGCCGGCATCGGCGAGCTCCAGCGGGCGCAGAATCAGGCGCGCCGTTTCCAGCACCGGAATCATATCTCTACTCCGATAGCACACTCGAAACCACGATGAGGGCGGCGCGTCAAAGTTCCATGCGAGCGTGGTTGCTTCTGGTTTGCGTTTCGGCCTGGGCGCAGGTGAGCGTGCTGACGTATCACAACGATCTGGCGCGCACCGGCCAGAACCTTGCGGAGCCCGCGCTCACGCCTGCCGCTCTTTCAAGCTCTCGTTTTGGGCCTCTGTTCAGCCATGCCGTCGACGGTTACGTTTATGCTCAACCGCTGTACGTTCCCGGCGTGTTTATTCCCGGTAAAGGCCCGCACGATGTGGTGTATGTGGCCACCGAGCACGACAGCGTCTACGCGTTCGACGCGGATAGCGCCGCCGGCCTGAGTGCCGATCCGCTGTGGCATGTCAGCTTCATCAATCCGGCGGCGGGCGTAACCACAGTGCCGTATCAGAATGTCGGGTGCAGCCAGATCGTACCGGAGATTGGTATTACGGGAACGCCCGTCATTGATCCGAGCACAGGCACGCTGTACGTTGTCGCCATGACGCTGGAGAACGGGACCTATGTCCACCGCCTGCACGGGCTCGACATCGCAACCGGCGTGGAGCGGCCCGGAAGTCCGGTTCAGATTCAGGCGCCGGGTTTCGTCGCGCACGATTATAAACAACGGCCCGGCCTGCTGCTGTTGAATGGCCAGGTGTACACATCGTGGTCGTCGCACTGCGACATCGGCACTTATCACGGATACGTGATCGCGTACGACGCTTCGACGCTCCGCCAGACAGCGGTGTATAACGACACGCCGAACGGAAACGAGGCTTCGTTCTGGGCCGGCGGCGCGGCGCCGGCGGCCGATCCGGCGGGCAACATTTACCTGATGGGCGGAAATGGGACCTTCGACGCCAACACCGGGGGCGCCGACCTGGGGGACAGCTTCATCCGCCTCTCTACCACCGCCGGCGCACTTACTCCTGCCGACTATTTCACGCCCTTCAACGTGCAGGACCTTAACGACCGGGATCTGGACATCGGCTCGGCAGGCCCCGTGTTGCTGCCGAATGAAGCGGGCAGCGCCGCGCATCCGCATCTGCTGGTTGGAGCGGGCAAGGAAGGCCGGATTTACCTGCTGGACCGCGACAACATGGGCAAGTTCCAACCGGGCGCCGACAGCCAGATCCCGCAGTCGATCGTCGGCGCCATCGGAGCGCTGTTCGGCATACCCGCGTACTACAACAACACCGTCTACTTCTCCGGCGCGAACGATCATCTCAAAGCATTCTCGATCCATAACGCGCAACTCTCGAACACCGCCGTTTCGCAAAGCGCCGAATCGTATACGTATCCCGGGTCGACACCGGTCATATCGGCAAACGGCGCCGCAAATGGGATCGTCTGGAACCTGGAGATCACCGGTAACGGCACGCTGCACGCTTACGATGCCGCCGACCTCTCGAAAGAGCTGTACCACGACAGCAGTGCGCTGGGCTCTTACGTGAAGTTCTCATCGCCCACCGTTGCCAACGGGCGCGTTTACGCCGGCACGCAGAACAATATCGTCACATACGGGCTCAGCGCGCCCGCGGGCGCCAGCATGGGCGTGGTGAACGGGGGCAGTTTTCAGCTCGGCGCCGTTGCTCCGGGATCGGCCATCTCACTGTTCGCCAATTTCGGTGTCGCCGCCGCGCAGCCCGCGGAGCGCGGATTGCCGCTGTGGCTCAATCTGGTGACCGTGCGCATCAACGGAGTTCTGGCGCCGCTGTATTACGTCGGTCCGCTGCAGATCAACGCGCAGGTTCCCTTCGAGACGCCGACGGGCCAGGTTCCGATCGCCGTAAGCATTGCCGGCGCCGATGTCGTCACCGGCACGCTCTCGGTGCAGGCCCGCGCGCCGGGGCTGTTCACCGTCGGTCCGGGCCGCGCCGCGGTGCGGAATCAGGATGGATCGGTCAATTCGACCAGCAACCCGGCGGCCGTCGGGACCATCGTCAGCGCATATCTGACAGGGCAGGGCGCCGTGCAGCCCGCGGTCCAGACAGGGTCGGTCGCACCGGGGAAACCATTTGCGCAGGTTGATAACGTGACGGCCACCGTGGGCGGACAGCCCGCGGAGGTGAAGTTCGCGGGGTTGAGCCCCGGATCGGTAGGGCTGTTCCAGGTAAACCTGCGGGTCCCGAATGTAGCCGCGGGAGACGAGCCGCTGGTGATCACCGTTGCCGGGAATCCGAGCAACTCGGAGCTGATGACGGTGGCGGCGCATTGAGGCAGGCCATATTGCCCCGAACGGGATGGTACAGCCGTTTGGTACCGGCGCGGTATGATGCGCGGCTCCAATACGCCTGGAATGAATTAAAGTAGTTCTCGTGCGAGCTCTGTTGCTCTGCGGTGCCCTGTCGATCGCCGCACTGAACGTCGCGGCCGAAATGCCGCCGTGCGATAAGTCTCACCTCGGGCAGTTCTGGCCGGAGGAGGCCGACAACCACCCCGCCATAGCCGTGCAGTTCGCGCGCACCGGAGAGCTACAGGTCTGCAGCCACAAGGGATGGCATTACCAGTGGATGCAGCCGTCCGTGACGGTGGAGCAGTTGCGGCAGAAGCAGAAGAAGCCCGCCACGCAGGGCGACGCCGACCGGCAGAAGCACTTCACCGACCGCCTGCGGCTGCAGCCTCCACCTGAGGCTCATGATCAACAGGAAAGTTCACCGAGCGGGCAATAAAGCACAGCTCGTGCGCCCGATGGTGCAGCGCGCGCGCTTCTTCAATGCGCCCAGGGTCGCTGATCGTCATCCGCGGGCGCAGCAGGACACGTACGAACTCCCCTGAGCCGTCGGGGTTCTCGCGCATCGTTCCCTCCGCGTCGTCGGCATATCCCGTAACCACGATGCCCGCGTCGGCGCACAGATGAAGGATCCATAGCATGTGGCAGGCGGACAGCGACGCCACAAGCAACTCCTCGGGGTTGTAGCGCGCAGCATCGCCGCGGAAGCCGGCGTCTGAGGAGGCGGGAATTGTTGTTGCCTTGCCACCCGCCGCGATCTCGTGATTCCGGCTGTAACCACGATAGTCAGCCGTGCCGCTGCCCAGATTGCCGGTCCATGTCGTGGAGATCGCGTAACGGTGCTCTTTAGGCATGCTCCATTGTCGCCCTCTGATATTCTTGAAGCGCACACGGATGCGAGCTCTGGTCTGCATTGCTCTCGCCGCGGCCGCCGGGCTTGGTTGCGCGGCTGCCGACACCGGCGCCCCAAACACGCTCACTCCTGAAGAGAAGGCCGCAGGCTGGATACTGCTGTTCGATGGGAAGACCATGAACGGCTGGGACGATCCGCGCACGAAGACTCCGCCTGGCGACGCATGGACCATCGAGGACGGATGTCTGAAGGCCAATCCGCATCCGCGCATCACCGAGGATCTGTTCACTCGCGGCACATACACGGACTTCGAACTGGTCTTCGACTGGCGCATATCCAAAGGTGGAAACAGCGGCCTCAAGTACCGCATCCAGGCGCATCGCTTCATTCCGCCGAAGCCGCCGGGGACGCCGCACGAACGATTCGAAGACAGTGTGGAGCGCGCCATGACTACGCCGCCCGAGCCGCGGCCGGCGCACGGTCAGGACTACGTCATCGGGTTCGAATATCAGCTGATCGATGATGCTTTGAATGAGGATGCCAGGACGCGCAAGCACACGTCAGGCGCGCTGTATGACATGATCGCGCCATCAACGCAGGCCGCGCGCCCTGTCGGCGAGTTCAACCATTCACGGCTGGTGCTCCGCGGCAATCACATCGAGCACTGGCTCAACGGGGTGAAGGTAGTCGATGGAGATCTGGATTC
>DASRCB010000171.1:0-5673 GCA_035653295.1 Bryobacteraceae bacterium | reverse complement strand
CCGGTTTGGCACCTCGATGTCGGCTCATCGCATCCTGGGGGTGTAGAAGCTCCCAAGGGTTAGGCTGTTCGCCTATTAAAGCGGTACGTGAGCTGGGTTCAGAACGTCGCGAGACAGTTCGGTCCCTATCTGTGGTGGGCGTAGGAGATTTGAGGGGGCCTGCCCTTAGTACGAGAGGACCGGGGTGGACGAACCTCTTGTGATCCAGTTGTGGCGCCAGCCGCACCGCTGGGTAGCGAAGTTCGGTCAGGATAAACGCTGAATGCATATAAGCGTGAAACCTTCCCCAAGATGAGATCTCCCAAGCGTAAGCTTTGAAGGGCACTGGAAGACGACCAGTTGGATAGGACGGATGTGTAAGCGTGGCGACACGTTGAGCTTACCGTTACTAATTGCCCGTTCGGCTTGACCATAAAACTCTACTGCGCACAGCGGAGCCCCAAATGCTCCCCCCAGCGCTGCTCTTTCCGTGTTTTCGAGCCCGTCAATATTCAGCCAAAGGCGGCCGCCTTCGCGGCGCGCCTTTGTCACCGCTTTCTGGGTGACCGTAGCGAGGAGGACCCACCCGTTCCCATCCCGAACACGGCAGTTAAGCTCCTCAGCCCCGATGGTACTGCACAGGCAACTGTGTGGGAGAGTAGGAAGTTGCCCGGTTTAAACCGCTAAAGCCTCCGGCTTCTCCCCGGAGGCTTTTTCATTTCATATGCCCACTCCTTCTGAGGCGGATTGCCTGGCTCGCACTTTCAAGGATGATTCCGATGGCGCTGCGATAAAGAGCAGGGAGCTGGTCCTTATGCTTCTCGCGCATACGCATGAGCCGTTCTCGCGCGGGCAATTCTCCCCAGGCCACATCACCTGTACCGGGCTCGTGCTCTCTCCGGACGGGCAGCGCCTCCTTCTCGTCCACCATCGGCGGCTCGACCGCTGGTTGCTCCCCGGTGGTCATGTCGAGCCCGAGGACGCCTCGCTCCGGGAGGCGGCGTGCCGCGAGGTTGTTGAAGAGACGGGTGTGCTGCTCGCACCTGAGGGTGCCAGTGCCCTGGCCGGCCTCGATGTACACGGGATCCCGCCGAAGGGGAACGAGCCCTTCCACCTGCATCACGATTTCCTGTTCTTGCTGCGGGCCCAGACGGAAGATTGCCGCATTTCGCATGAAGCGCGCGCGGTTGCCTGGTGTGTCCCTGCCGAGTTCGAACGCTACGCCGTGCCTGACAGCGTCCGGCGCGCCTGGTCGCGAGTGACGAGCGACTGCGTCGACCAATTTGGATAGCGGCGATCTCGCGAACGGCTGCAACGGGTGGCCGCACGCTGCAGCCTGCCGTGATTGCGCCCTGGCTACAAAGTCGCGGCGATTCCGGCCAGCGCGTCTCCGACTGGCACGGCCGACCCCGAACGGCCCTGCGAGCGCCCGCTCGAAATCCGTCACGTAGCACCTGAAATCGTTTCTCTTCGGACGGCGCGCCGCGGCATGAGAAGTGCTCGCCGCATGAGAGAATTGTCTTTCACCGTATGAAAACCTTTACGATCGCGGTGATTGCGGGCGACGGTG
This sequence comes from Bryobacteraceae bacterium, assembly GCA_035653295.1. Lineage (GTDB taxonomy): Bacteria > Acidobacteriota > Terriglobia > Bryobacterales > Bryobacteraceae > DASRCB01. The sequence goes on along the minus strand of DASRCB010000171.1, from coordinate 4,124 downwards.
TCGGATGCGAAGTCATTCCGCAGGCCAAGCGCGTGCTCGACCGCATCGCTGAGAAACATTCCGTCACCTTCGCATTTCAGGATTTCGATTGGGGGTCGGACCACTACTTCCGATGGGGCCGCATGATGCCGGCCGGCGCGATCGACCTCCTGCAGCCGTGTGACGCCATCCTCCTCGGCGCCGTGGGCCACCCTGATATACCGGACCACACCACTCTGAACGGCCTGCTATTACCCATTCGCCGCGCATTCGACCAGTACGCGAACGTTCGCCCAGCCTATCTGTACCCTGGCGTGACCTCTCCGCTCGCCGGGCGCAAAGGCGGCGAGATCGACCTTGTGGTCGTTCGCGAGAATACCGAGGGCGAATACTCGCAGGTCGGCGGGTTCGTCTACCAGCACCAGCCGGAGGAGGTCGCGATACAGACCTCGGTATTCACGCGCCGCGGCGTCGAACGCGTGATCCGCTTCGCGTTCGAATTGGCGGTCCGGCGCAACAAGAAGAGGCGCGTCACCTCCATCACGAAGTCGAACGCGCAGGGCCACAGCATGGTGCTGTGGGACCGCACGTTCCGCGATGTGGCCGCCAAGTACCCTGATGTCGAGACCGAGTCCCTGCTGGTGGATGCCGCGGCGATGAATTTCATCCGCCGGCCCGAGAGCTTCGATGTGGTGGTCGGCTCCAACCTGTTCGGCGATATCCTGAGCGACATCTCGGCCATTATCATCGGCAGCATGGGTCTCGCCGCCAGCGGCAACCTCGATCCGCACCGCCGGTTTCCTTCGATGTTCGAGCCGGTACACGGCTCGGCGCCGGACATCGCGGGCAAGGGGATTGTCAATCCGCTCGCCACGATCCTAAGCGCCGGGATGATGCTCGACCATCTCGAAATGCACGAAGCCGCGCGGGAAGTGGAAGCCGCCGTGGCCGCGGTCCTCCTTGAAGGAAAAGTGCGCACACCGGATCTCGGCGGCAAGAGCAGCACCGAAGAGGTGGCCAGCGCGGTTGTGGGGAAGTTGCGTTAGTGGCTGCCCCGGGCAAACGCCACGCGCTGATGGTCGGCGCGGGGATCTTCCTCTCGAAGATTTTCGGGCTCGTCCGGACGCAGTTCTTCGCCCATTATTTCGGCGTCCAAAACCAGGTTGCCTCCGCGTTCCTCGGCGCTTTCCGCGTTCCCAACTTCCTGCAAAACCTGTTCGGCGAGGGCGTGCTCTCGGCGTCGTTCATTCCGGTCTACGCGCGCCTGCTGGCGGAGAAGGATGACGAAGAGGCTGGGCGCGTGGCCGGGGCGGTCGCCGCGCTGCTGGCGCTGGCGGTCTCGGTAATCGTGCTGCTGGGCGTGATCTTTACGCGATATTTTATCGATCTGATTGTGCCCGGGTTCCAGGGCGCGACCCGAGAGTTGGCAATCCGCCTCACGCGCATTCTGTTCCCCGGTGCAGGCCTGTTGGTCCTCTCCGCCTGGTGCCTCGGCATCCTAAACAGCCACCGGAAATTCTTCCTCTCCTACGCGGCTCCGGTGCTGTGGAACATCGTGATGATCGCGACCATGGTCCTCTTCGGCCGGCGTATGGATATGGCCTCCCTGTCCGTGGCGCTGGCGTGGGGCTCGGTGGCGGGCAGCGCGTTGATGGTGCTCGTTCAGCTTCCGGTCGTGCTCCGCCTCGCCGGCCGCCTTCGGGTGGGCATGTCCGAGAACGTGCGAACGGTCGTGCGCAACTTTCTGCCCGTGCTCGGCAGCCGCGGCGTTGCACAGATCAGCGCCTACGTGGACATGTTGATCGCGAGTTTCCTGGAGAGGGTTGCCCCGGGCGCCGTCGCCGGCCTGGGCACGGCGCAAAATTTGTACATGCTGCCGGTCAGTCTTTTCGGCATGTCGGTCTCGGCGGCCGAACTTCCGGAAATGTCGAGCGCGCTCGGCGACCACGGCTATCTCAATCGCCGCCTGAATAACGGACTGCGTCAGATCGCCTTCTTTATCGTGCCGTCCGCCATGGGGTTTCTCGCGCTGGGGGATGTGATCGCCGCCGTGCTGTTTCAGAGTGGCCGTTTCACACACGCCGATGCGGTATACATCTGGGGGATCCTCGCGGGATCCTCCGTGGGCCTCCTGGCGCAAACGCTCGGACGATTGTATTCGTCTACATATTACGCGCTGCGCGACACGCGGACGCCGCTGAACTTTGCCATCATTCGCGTGCTGCTGACCACGGGCCTCGGGTATCTGTTCGCCCTTCCGTTGCCACGGCTGCTCGGGATCGACCCGCGCTGGGGCGTCGCCGGACTGACGGCGTCGGCCGGCATCGCGGGATGGGTGGAGTTTACGCTATTACGGCGCACGCTGAACCGGCGGATCGGGCGAACGGGGGTTCGGGCGGGGCTGGTCGCACGGCTTTGGGCCGCCGCGCTCGTCGCGGCGGCTGCCGCATGGGGCGTCAAGCTCGCCATCGGCCATCAGCATCCGCGCCTGGACGCGGTTCCGATTCTCGGCGCTTACGGTCTGGTCTACTTCGCGGCCGCGTACCTGCTCGGCGTCGAGGAGTGCCGTGGAGCGCTCCGCCGCTTCATCCCTTCAGGTCCTTGAAAGCCTCTTCGATCTCGCGCTTGGCCGCTTCCGTGGGAACGCACAGTGGAAGGCGCGGCGGACCGCCGTAATAGCCGTTGAGGTCCATGGCATACTTCAGGCCGGGAATTCCGTATTTCGTCGTGACCAGCGCGGCGGCGCGCCCGATGCGATTCTGCCAGTCGAGGCCCGCCGCTTCCTCCCGCGTACGGTACGCTTCCCAGATCGCGATAACCGAATACGGAGCCGCATTCGCATACGCCAGGATCGCGCCGCAAGCCCCCATCAGCAGCGAAGGCCACAGCGTTGGAGCGGAGCCCACCAGCACCTGGAAACCGCTGCGGACCTCGCGCAGCAACTGCATCACCTTCTCCATGCTGCCGGAGCTCTCCTTAATGGCGATCACATTGGGATGCTCCGAAATCGCCACCACCGCCTCGACCGGAATATCCACGCCGGTTGCCTGCGGCCAATTGTAAATGATCAGCGGAATTTTCGCCTGGTCGGCGACTGCGCGATAGTAGAGCGCCTGGGCGTCCGCCCGGCTGACCAGATTCTTGTAGTAATGCGGCGTGCGCACCATCGCCGCCTTGTACCCCATTTCGGCCGCGCGGTTTGTGAGGCATACGGTCTCGCGTACGCTCTCCATTCCGGTACCCGCGATCAGCTGCTTATCCGGAGCCGCATGTTTCGCTACCAGTTCCCACATGGTAATCTTCTCGTCCGCCGTGAGCATCACGGATTCGCCCGTCGAGCCCATGACCACGTAGCCGGAGAGCGCCGTGCGATTCCATTTCTCGACGTTGTGTTGCACCTTCGCCGCGTAGATGTTGCCGGCGTGGTCGAAGGGCGTCGTGATTGGAGGGAAGATGCCTTGCAGTTTCATAGGAAACTCCACCATAACACCGGTCGGCCGGGAACACCGCTGGCTGGTGCCGGAGGGGTGCGCGGCCGGCCGTTGCGGTTACGCGCGGCGCGGGAGTGGGAACTCAGTTAAAGGCACAGTTCCATCTGCACATTGCTTCGCGCATAGGGCGATACGCGGCGACGCTCCGGCGGAATGTGCCGGAACCCCACGGACTCGTACAGCCGGATGGCGGGCGTGAGCGCGCTGTTCGTCTCGAGGAACAGCCGCGTGGCGCCGGCCGCGCGCGCTGCATCGATTGTTGCCCTCAGGAGGCGCCGCCCGATGCCGCATCCCCGCGCCCGTTCGGTCACGGCCATCTTGGCGACCTCGAACTCCCCCGGTCCCATCGCGAGCAGCGCGCAGCATCCCACTGCCTCGCCTCCGCGCAGGGCGAAAAGGATGCGCCCGCCACGCTCCAGAATCGTCTCGCGCGGCGTTCGAAGCGCCTCGATATCCTTCTCCTCGAGCGCGAAGTACCGCACGATCCATTCCTCGTTGAGCCGGCGGAACGCATCCTCATCTCCCGGCTGGAACTCGCGAATCACGATCGCCTCTCCAGGCGCCATGAGCCCTCCAACGCTTCTACGCTACGGCACTCCGCCCCAGATGTCCAATATCTGAAAGATGTATATTCATACTTTCCATGTATGGATG
>DASRCB010000170.1:0-21069 GCA_035653295.1 Bryobacteraceae bacterium | reverse complement strand
GAGCGCCTCGTCGATCGGCTCCTCGCCAGCCCGCATTACGGCGAGCGACAGGCGCGACCCTGGCTCGACTGGTCGCGCTACGCCGACACGAACGGCTATGAGAAGGACGAGCGCCGCTCCATCTGGCGCTACCGCGACTGGCTGATCGATGCGCTCAACAAGGACATGCCGTTCGACGAGTTCACCATCGAGCAACTCGCGGGCGATCTGCTGCCTAACGCCACCATCGAGCAAAAGATCGCTACCGGTTTCAACCGCAACACGCTCTTCAATGAGGAAGGCGGGGTCGACAAGGATGAAGAGCACTGGGTACAGCTGGTCGATCGTGTGAACACGACCGCGACGGTCTGGCTGGGCTCCACGCTGGGCTGCGCGCAGTGCCATAACCACAAGTTCGATCCGTTCACGCAGAAGGAATACTATCAGTTCCTCGCGTTTTTCAACAATTCCAATTACAAAGAGAAGGACTACGGGGATACCAGTAAGAAGTACATAGAGCCCGTGCTCACCCTCCCGACGCCGCAGCAGCGCGTCGAACGCGACGATCTCGACGCCCGCATCACCCTGCTCGATTTCAAAGTGAAGACGATGGATACGCCGGAGCTCGATGCCGAGCAGGCGCGATGGGAAGGGCAGATGAAGGCGCTCGAAGCGGAGTGGTCGCCGCTCGAAAATGAAACTGCCCGCTCGGTCGGTGGAGCGAAGCTCGACGGTGAGAGCGACGGCTCCTGGCTGGCGTCGGGCCTCAACCCGGATACCGACAGCTATGTCATCGAAGGGGCGGCCACAGCGGCGAGGAAGCCCATCACCGCGGTCCGCCTCGAAACGATTCCTGACGCAAGCCTTCCGCGGGGTGGTCCGGGGCGCGACGTCTACGGCAACTTCAGTCTTACCAATACGCGTGTGGAGGTCGTATCCGGCTCCAGTGAGCCGCGGGCCGTTGCTGTCGCCAAAGTGAAAGCGGACGATGGCTCGGTTCGCTCCAAAAAGGACAAGCCTTCCAAGGCGCTGTGGTATGTCGATGCGACACGAGACGAAACGCGCCTGCCGCGGCAGCTTGTCCTCGTCTTCGCACAGCCGCTTCGGCTCAAGGAGGGTGAATCGCTCCGTCTCACGCTCACTCAGGCGTCCGAATATAACGGGCAGGGAATCGGCCGGTTCCGCATTTCCGTCGCCACGATGCTCGCCCCGGAACGAACCGTGGACGTTCCTGCCGCGATGCGCCCGGTGCTGGCCCTGGCGCCGGATAAACGCACAATGCGGCAAGTCGAAAAGATGTCCGCCGCATTCCGAAAAGTGGCGCCCTCGTTATACACGGAGCGCATGGAACAGGAGCGCCTGCAGAAGCAGATGGAAGACCTGGGCATCGTCAGCACGCTCATCATGGGCGACCGCCCGGGCGTGGACGCGCCCTCCGCGCCCATTCGCATCCGCGGCAGTTTTCTGAGCCCCGGCGACACGGTATACGCCGGTACGCCCGCGGCCCTCAATGCGTGGCCCGACGGGCTGCCGAAAAATCGCCTCGGCCTGGCGAAGTGGCTGGTGAGCCGTGATAACCCCCTTACGTCGCGCGTTGCCGTGAACCGCATCTGGGAGGAGTACTTCGGCCATGGCATTGTGGAAACCAGCGAGGACTTCGGCGCTCAGGGCGAGCGGCCCACGCACCCCGAATTGCTTGACTGGCTCGCCGTCGAGTTCATGGAAAATGGGTGGCATCAGAAGGCCATCACACGCCTCATCGTCACCTCCTCCGCCTACCGGCAGGATTCCCGCGTCACACCCGAACTGGAGGAACGCGACCCGTATAACCGCCTTCTGGCACGCGGGCCGCGATTTCGAGTGGAGGCTGAGATGGTGCGTGATATCGTACTGAGCGCCAGTGGTTTACTGAGCGACAAGATCGGTGGCCCCAGCGTGTTTCCGTACCAGCCCGAGGGCGTCTGGGACCTGCCTTACAACGACGACCAGTGGAAGATCAGCAAGGGCGCAGATGGCTATCGGCGCGGCATCTACACCTTCGCCCGGCGTACTTCGCCTTACCCCAGCATGAGCGTGTTCGACGCGCCCAGCCGCGAGGTGTGCACCATTCGCCGGGTCCGTACAAACACCCCGCTGCAGGCGCTCACAACGCTTAACGATCCGGTCTTCTTCGAAGCCGCGGGAGCGCTCGCCCGCCGTGTGATGCGCGACGCCGGACCGGTGCCGGAAGCGCGCGCTTCGCTGGCCTTCCGCCTGTGTACCGGGCGTGAGCCGAAATCCAATGAACTGAATGCGATCCTGACCAGCTTTCATAAACAACTCGAAGGTTTGAACGGGGATGAAACCAAAGCCTGGACCCTGGTCTCCAACTCCCTGCTGAACCTCGATGAAACGGTAACGAAGGAATAGAGCACGTGTACAATCGCCTCCTCGACATCACCCGCCGACACTTCTTCTCCGGCTCCGCGTTCGGCATCGGCGGCCTGGCGCTCAGCTCTCTCCTGGACAATCGACTCTTTGCCGCCACAGCCGCCAATCCCCTCGCGCCAAAGCAGCCGCAGTTCCCCGCAAAGGCGAAAAGCGTCATCTACCTCTTCATGGCCGGCGCGCCTTCGCAGCTCGACCTGTTCGACTACAAGCCGAAGCTCAATCAGTACGACGGCCAGCCCGTCCCCGAGGACCTGGTGAAGGGCGAGCGCTTCGCTTTTATCCAGGGCCGTCCTCAGCTGCTCGGCTCGCCGCACCAGTTCTCGAAACACGGCCAGAGCGGCGCGGAGGTCAGTCACCTGCTGCCGAACTTCGGCGAGATCGCCGATGACGTGGCCATCGTAAAGTCGATGCACACCACGCAGTTCAATCACGCGCCCGCGCAGATCTACATGTGTACCGGCCATCAGATCGTCGGACGTCCGAGCTTCGGCTCGTGGACGACCTACGGCCTCGGCAGCGAGAATCAGGATCTGCCGGCATTCGTGGTTCTGCTCTCCGGCCAGAGCCAGCCGGATGGCGGCAAGAGTTGCTGGGGCAGTGGGTTCCTGCCCACGTATTACCAGGGCGTCGAGTTCCGCCGCAGCGGCGACCCCGTGCTGTTCCTGTCCAACCCGGAAGGCGTCTCGCGCGAGACGCGCCGCGAATCGCTGGACCTGATTCGAGCGCTCAACGAAGCGCACCAGGCGGACATCGGCGATCCGGAGATCGCAACGCGCATCAACTCGTACGAGATGGCATACCGGATGCAATCCAGCGTGCCCGACCTCATGGACGTGTCAAAAGAGCCGGAGCACATACATCGCCTCTACGGCACGGAACCCGGTAAAAACACGTTCGCGAACAATTGTTTGATGGCGCGGCGCCTGGTGGAGCGCGGCGTGCGCTTCGTGCAGCTCTTTCATCGCGGCTGGGACACGCACGGGTCCGGCAATGGAGACGACATCGTGAACCGGCTCTCGGAACTGTGCCGCGCAACGGATCAGGCCGCCGCCGCGCTGGTAAAGGATCTGAAGCAGCGCGGTCTGCTCGATTCCACGCTGGTGGTGTGGGGCGGGGAATTCGGGCGCACCCCAATGAACGAAGCCCGCAGCGGCTCGAAATTCCTGGGCCGCGATCATCACCCGCGCGCCTACACCATGTGGGTCGCAGGCGGCGGCATCAAGCCCGGCGTCACCGTGGGTGCGACTGACGATATCGGCTACAACATCGTGGAAGACCCGGTCAGCGTCCACGACCTGCACGCCACGCTTTTGAATCGCCTCGGCTTCGACCACACAAAGCTGACTTACCGCTTCCAGGGGCGCGATTTCAGACTCACCGACGTTGAAGGCGAGGTCGTCAGGAAACTGCTGGTCTGAAGCGGTTTACACTGCGCGGCCGGGCATACTGAATCGGCTCAGCGTGAGGTAACGGTCAAACCGCCCCAGCACCAAAAAAGAACGGCCGCGGACCTCATCCGCGGCCGGCGCTGAGCGCGATTGGGAGCAGTCGACTCAGAAGACCAGTTGCATCTCGAGCTGCAGCAGGCGCGGGTCACGAGCCAGAGTGACCTCGCCGAACGTTGGCGAGTCAATCTGCGAATTCGGATTGTAGAACTGGGTGTGGTTGAACAGGTTGAACGCGTCGGCGCGGACCGTGAGCGCAAAACGCTCGGTCAGAGCGAATGACTTCTTGATGTTGAAGTCGTCGTTCAGCACGCCGGGACCGTGAAACACGTTCCGGCCGAAATTGCCGTACCGGCCGGCGCCCTGCGCCACGGAGGCTCCGCTGCCGACGCGACGGAAATAGGGATTCGGCGCGCCCGTGGGAGTGCCGCCGCCGCTTCCGTTGAAGTACGGATTCTGAAGGCCGAACTGGTTCGAACGCGGATCGACGAACTGAACCTTGCCGCCGATGTAATCGGGCCGGTCGTCGCCGGCTCCGGTCAGGGAGCGGTCGCCAAACGCGTCGACGACATCAAACGGAATGCCGGTCTGCAGCGTGACCACCGTGGCTACCTGCCACCCGCCGGCCACATGGGCCAGGAAGCCGTGCTGGCCTTTGAAGAAAGGCAGCTCATAGATCGCGCTGCCAACATAGCTGTGCCGAATATCGGTATCGCAGTTTCCGCGATCGAGCGCCGCGTTGAACGGATTCGAATTGACGCGCAGGCCCGAGCCGTTGTCGATGCAGTGCGCCCAGGTATACGAGTTGGTCAGCTGCAGCCCGTAAGAGAAGCGCTTGTTCAGGCTCATCTGCAGGCTGTTGTACGATGAGTTCGCATCGCTCAGCTGATCGGTAATCGATCCGAACACCGCCCCAAAGTACTGCGCGTTCTGCGGGTTCCCGATGTTATAGACGGAGCGCTGCGGCTCATTACCGCGGTTGGCGTCCGGGGTGAGCAGCGCGGGGTTGATGTCGCGCCGGTCCTCCAGCTTGCGCCCCTGGCTGCCAACATACGCGATATCCGCCAGCCAGTCCTTCGCGACCTGATACTGGATCTCGAAATCGTACTGCATGGCGTAGGGGGTGGCGAACTTCGGGTCCATGATGGTCATGGTGATCGGCGCGTATTGTGTGAAGTCCACGCGATCGCCAGGTTTGGCCACTTGAAATGGGAAGGGATTATTGGGCAGCGGCGTGAGCGAGGTCTGATAGGGATGGGTCATGTCCGTTGAGCCGATGGCCACCACCTGCGCGCCGTACGGCTGCGTTCCCAGGAACTGCAGGCTCAGTTCGCTTTCCGGCACGTTATAGAACACGCCGAAACCGGTCCGCACGCTCAGCCTGCCATTGCCCATCACATCCCAGGCGATACCAACTCGCGGGCCCCAGTTGTTCCGGTCCGGGCTGTAAGTCGATTTGGAAATGCCGGTGTCCCCGGGATAAACGATCCCAACAGGCGCGGTGGGGAATACAGAGGACTGCTGGCCCTGACGGAAGGTGCTGACGCGGTTGTGCAGTTCCGTCAGCGGGGCGCCAAAATCGTAGCGCAGTCCGATATTCAGGGTCAGGTTGCGGGCCACCTTGAAATCGTCCTGAATGAACGCGTCGAAGAAGCGGTCGCGGTAACCCTGGTGATTCGCGTTGGACTGGTCGTAAAAACCGGAAACGAATCCCTGCGCGAAGTCGTTGACCGCCGGGTCGTTCTCCAGTCCCGGAATCACCTTCACCAGTCCCTGGGTGGTCGCGTCGCCGGAGAATGACAGGTAGCCGTTGTTGATGAAATCGAAGAGCTGATTCTGTTCAAAAGCGCGATACTCGCCGCCGAACTTGAGGGAGTGCCTGCCGTGGATCCAGCTCAGGTTGTCCGAATACTGCCAGGTGTTGTCGAACCGCGCCTGCGGACCCTGGTAGGTGTTGCCGATCACCAGCGACGGCCCGATCGAAAAATACGGCGGCCCGGCGGCCGCGGGATCGTCGGGAATGATGCCTGTAAAGCCGAGACTCGCCGGCGTGGTTTTGTTGGCGGGCACCACGCCCGGCTGGTCGCGGCGATGGAATGCCGCGGTCGCCTCGTTCACGATCGTGGGGCTGATCGTGTGCGTATCGTGCAGCGCGACGTTGTGATAGGTGACCAGGTCCAGCTCGCCGAAACCCGGGATCGTGGGACCCTGAAACGCAAACGGCGCCTGATCGGTGGACCGCTCCGTGAAGTAAGACACCGACAGGTTGTTGCGATCGGAGAAGCGGTGATCGATTCGCATCACGCCCTGGTCGCGCTGCAGCGAGTCCACCGGCGCGCTGAACAAGGTATCCCCCACCGACGCGCGCGGAGTGATATTCACCACGGCCTTCGCGGCCGGAGTGCCACCCGCGAGTATCGCCGCGCGCTCGGCGTCGCTGAATACCGTGCCGGATTGCGAGACGCCGTAAACCCGGCGGAACCCGAGGTAGGAAACGAAAAAGAAGGTCTTGTTGCGCCACACCGGGCCGCCCAGGTTGGCGTCGAAATCGTTCAGGTTGAATTTCGGCTTGGGCTGCCCGGCGAGGTTGATGAAGAATGGCGTCGCGTTGAGCACGCGGTTGCGGAAAATCTCCGTTGCCTCGCCGTGGAAGGCGTTTGTGCCGGATTTGATCGTCGCCTCGATCACCGCGCCGGAGTTGCGCCCGTATTCCGCCTTCATCGGACCGGTCACCAGGCGGAACTCGCCGAGGGCGTTGGGCGAGATGACGTCCACCGCATCCGGTATGTTGATGGCCAGATCGTTGGCGTCGGCCCCATCCAGGATGAAGTTATTGGCCTGGGAACGCTGGCCGTTCACCTCGAACGGACCCACGGCGGCTCCTGGCGCCGCCGCCGCATTCGGCGGCGTCAGCGTCACGCCGGGCTGCAGGCCCACCAGGGACAACGCATTTCGCCCGCCGTTGCCCGACAGGATCGGCAGGGCGGGGATGTCGGTCAGCGACGTGCCGAGCTGCGCATCGTCCACGTTGACCTGAGGGGCGGTCGCGTCCACCGTGATGCTCTGGTTCACCTGACCGATTTCGAGGTGTACGTCGATGTGCAGGTTGCTGGCTACGATCAGGCGCTGGGGCGCAATCGTCGTCTTCGTAAAGCCGCTCGCCGTCACGGTGATGGAGTACATGCCAGGCGGCAGATCGACGAACTGGTACAAGCCGCTGGGATTGCTGGTGGTAGTGGTTTCCGCGCCCGTGTCTGCGTTCCGCGCGACTACCACCGCTCCGGCGACTGAGGCGCCGGTGGCATCGCTCACCGTTCCGGTGATCGTCCCGGTCGCGCCCTGTCCAAACGCAAATACGAAAGAAAGCAGCGCGAAAACGAACAAACTGAGTTTCATTACGGCTCCTCCCCCTGACGAGCTAACGGATCTTACAACGGTCCGGGAGAGGCTGAGCCTGTAGATTAGATATCGGCGTAAGCTACTGGCGCGCAATAACTAACCGCGCCACATTACGGCAATGTGCCGTCGCGTTATGACCCTGCCAAACCTGCCGCTGACGCCGCGCGTTGGGCTACCGCAGCGAGTCGGCGAGGGAGAAGATAGGCAGGTACAGGGCTACCAGAACGAACGTCACGAAGCAGCCCATGAAGATCATGATCGCCGGCTCAATGAGCGACAGCGCGGCCGCCATCCGAGTGTTTACATCTTCCTCGTAGAACTCGGCCACGCTGTTCAGCATCGACGGAAGCGCGCCGGTGGATTCGCCGACCTCGATCATGTCCACGGAAAGCGGCGGGAAGATTTTCGTCTCCTTCAGCGAGACGGAGAGGGACTGGCCCTCCCGAACGTGTTTGGTGGCATCGTCCAGCGTGATTTTCAGGAGCCGCGTCCCAAGCGAGCGCGCTGCTGTATCGAGCGCCTGAACCAGGGGAATGCCGCCCATCAGCAGAGTGCTGAGGACGCGCGAGAACTGCGCCACCTGATACTTAATCCAGATATCACCCACGACCGGGATCTTCAGCCGGACGCGGTCTACTTTCTCGGACCCCTTCTCTGTTCTGGACCAGAAGATGAAACTCCCGATGGCCGCGAAGACGGCCAGGATGCCGGCCAGAATGTAGTTCCGGGCGGTGGTGCCCACGGCGATGAGGATTACAGTCGCCGTCGGTAGCTGCGCCTGCATGCTCTTGTACAACTCGGCGAAGTTTGGGACCACGTACGTGATCAGGAACACGATCAGGCACATCGTGAGCACGATCAGCAGCGTGGGATAAACCAGCGAGAGAAGCAGCTTCTTGCGGATCTGAAGCGCGAGTTTCTGGTACGCAATATAACGATCGAGAACCTCGGCGAGCGCGCCGCTCTTTTCGCCTGCCAGCACCGTCGTCACGTAAATGGGCGGGAATACTCCCTGGTTACCGAATGCTTCCGAGAGCAGAGAGCCCCTGCGTACGTCATCCCGGACGGCGCGCAGCCAGGAGCCAAGCCTGGGATCCGCGAGCCGTTCGCTTAACAGATCGAGCGATTTCAGGATGGGTAGTCCGGCCTTGATCAGGGTCACGAACTGCTGGTTGAAAATCAGGAACTTCTCGAGTTTGAGCTTCTTCGAGCGCCCGCCAAGCTCCCCGGAGATGCGCGCCATCTCACCCCGGGCGCGGATGGAATAGATCAGGAAACCGCGCTTGGTGTAGCGGTCCCGGACTTCCTTTTCTGAGCCGGCGGTCGCAACCTGCTGATGAATCTCACCACGCGTATCGGCGTACTTCAATAAGAATTCTGGCATTTCAGCGGTTTATGGCCTCCTCGGTGGCGAGCGTCGCGCCCGGCGGCATCACGAAGCGGAACTCCGCATCCGCGACATGTGGGTTGACCTTTTCGTCGCTGAACGCAAAGGTCAACACCGACTGGTCGGCCCCGGTCACCTTCAGATTCGTGATGGAAAAGTCGGGCGCCACAGTCATTTCAATCTTGTCGTAGGGCAGGCGGTCAGACCGAGCCGCGGCGGTGATGTCCCACCCGCCGGACGGGTCCGGCTTCACGCTGAAGTCTTTGAATTCGCGTATAAAATCAAGTTTCCCAAGCAGGAACGCGAGCGGCGCCCGCATGTCTTCGCTTTCGGTCAGGGGCACTTTCTCCACTCGATTCTGAGCGGGGGTGTACAGCCAAACGTTCCTTCCGTCGGAAACGAAAAGCTTGCCGGGAGGCTGGGTGTAAACCCAACGCATGCGACCGGGCTTGCGCAGGATGAGCGTGCCTTCCTCCGGTTTTCGCGCCTGACCCTGCGCCGTATAGCCTTCCGTAAAATGAACTTGCAGCGTTTTGGCGTGGTTGTAGCGCTCCTCGATGCGCTTCAGCAGCGTGGCGGTATCCATCTGAGGCGTTGCCGCTGTGACGGCGAACGCCAGCAGCACGCCGAGGCAAATCGAGCACCGAATCACAAACAGTTGACGCGCGCCAGGCGATAGACGTGCAAGGGTTTTACTCGCTTACGTCGCGTCCGAACTGGATCGCGGGACCGATGGCAAAACGGCCTGTGTTGCGCCCGTCCTTGAGCAGATCGTTAAACAAATGGTCGTGCACGAAGTCGGCCTGGACACGGATGGCGAAGTGCCGGGTCACGTTGAGGTCGGCGCCGCCGCCGAAACCGTAAAACGCAGTCCAGTCTGTCTTCTTGCCCGATGGCACAAGCTGCTGAACCACACCGGCACCGATCGGATCCGCCGGATGCGGCGTCGCCGTTTCATGGATTGCTCCGACGGACGGGCGGATGAATGGCGTCACGTATTTCCAGCGGTGGTACGAGAATTGTGGACCGGCCGCATAGGTTTGAGTATCCGAATGGATGGGCACGCGCAGCGTGTATCCTGGGGGAATCTGGCCCGCGGCGACCAATTCCCCCAGTTCCGCGCCGAGCTGCTGCTGAAGAGAAGTGGGCAGCAGCACTGGCGTGAGGCTGGTGTCGCCGCTGCTGTCACTGAAATCGAAACCCATCGATACCCAGCGTCGCAGGCGCACCCCGGCCTGCGTGTGTACACCCGGTTCGGTGAGGCTGATGTGCGGGCTGTCCAGATAAGCGAAGCCGACGTAGGCATCGTACCGGCCGACGTAATCCTGCTCTGCCATCGCCAACCCGGCGAAAAGCATCAATCCCAGCGCCGCGCGAGCAAAGCCAGTCATCATATCTCCTCCTCCGTAAGGAATGTTTCACTATGATGACAGATCCCTGGCGGACCACTTACCAGCCCGCGCTAGTGCCGGCCCGTATGCCTCGGACGCTGTCTCGCGGAAACAGATTTAACAGATCACCTTCGCCACAGCGGGCTCGAATTTCGCAATAAACCCTGCCAGTTGTAGTGTCGGAGATCCCGTCCCGGACGATCTCACGACAGCACCCACCGTAGCGGCCGTATCGTTCGCACGGCGGCCGCTACACCAAAGCTGGCCGCCACCGCGACTGCGCTCACCACCGCGAACTTCAGAACCGGCGGCGCCGCCCAGGCCCGCAGCGCCAGAGAGATCGCAATCAGCACCGGCGGATGCAGCACGTAAACGGCGAAGGCATTCTCCGAAAGAAAGCGAGCGAAGCGGCCCTGGCGGTTGAAGCCATCGCGGAAGATGACCACCAGCCCGATGCACATCCCAGCCGCAAACAGCGCTTCCCAGGTCGCATTTGCCGCGCTCTGCAGGGTCACGCCTCCGTTGAATGGTTCCAGCCGCGCGTGCAGCGCTACGGCGACGCTCACCATAACGAACCACAGCACCGCTCCGCCGCCGGCGCCGATCGCCATCCAGCGCAGACCGAAGGCGCGCCTCATGCGCGTCAGCCAGCCGTGACGCGCGGCATGGATGCCGGCCGCGAACAGAATGACGTAATCGGCGAAATAGCAGAGCTGCATGTTGTATATCGCCGTCCCCACCGGCTGCACGATGCGCACCAGGAACGTCGCCGCGGCCATGCTCGCGATCAGAGCAAGCACGTGGCGGTCCGCGGGAACCCAGAGCGCGTTCAACGGAGTTCGGCGCGCTGCCACGCGCCCGAGCGCATAGACCGCGCAGAAAATCAGAAGCGCCACGCAGAACCACAGCGGCCCTGTCCCCCCGCCGCGAATGTCCGGACCGACCACATACGAGAGCCACCACCGCGCGAACGACATGCGCTCACCGCGCGGCGCCAGCAGCAGATAGTAAATGGTGGCCGGGCCGATCAGAAACATGTACAGCAGTGTGGGCAGGCCCAGGCGGATCGCGCGGTCCCGCAGGAACCGCGCCGGGCCTTTGCTGTCGAACTTCGCGGGTACGAAATAGCCCGCGATGAAGAACAGCAGCCCCATGAAAGAAGGCCTGCTGCCAGCTCTCGTACGTTGCGAAAAACACGAACGAGCCGAGACCGAGCGCCGCCTTCTCGTTGTAATACCAGCGCCCCATGCTGCTGTAAGTGACCGCGGCGTGCTGCCCGATGGCCAGCACAATCATGGTCCAGCGCAGGTTATCGATGAACAGCATTCGCCCCGGCGCGCGCTTCTCGGCGAGGACAGCGGCCGGCTCAGCCATAGCTTGCCTGGCCCGAGCCTATCATGAGCCGCCGTACGATGGAATCCATGGATCCGCTGCTCGCATGGCGCGCCGAGTTTCCCATCCTGGCGTCAACCACCTATATGATCAGCCATTCGCTCGGCGCCATGCCTCGGCACACCGCGGACTCGCTCCAGGAGTTCGCCCAAACATGGGCCGAGCGCGGCATCCGCGCCTGGGAGGAAGGCTGGTGGGAGATGCCCATCACAGTCGGCAACGCGATCGGCCGCATTATCGGCGCCGGCGATGGCGAAGTGGTCATGCACCAGAACGTGTCCGTGTGCCAGTGGATTGTGACCTCCTGCTTCCAGTGGTCCGGCCGCCGCAATAAGCTCGTCACCGACGGCCTGAATTTCCCTTCGAACGATTACATCTACCATGGACTTCGACGCCAGGGCGCGCGCGTCGTTGCCGTTCCGTCGCCGGATGGTATAACCCTTCCGACCGAGCTGATGCTGGCCGCCATTGACGAAGAAACGCAGCTCGTTTCGGTATCGCACGTCGCCTTTCGCAGTTCGTACGTGCAGGACCTTGCGGCCATCGCGGCGCGAGCGCACGACGTCGGCGCCATGATCGTCGCTGACCTGTACCAGTCCGCCGGCACGCTGCCTGTCGATGTTCGCGCGCTGGGCATCGATTTCGCCGTGGGTGGCTCGGTGAAATGGCTGTGCGGCGGACCCGGCGCGGGCTACTTGTATGTCCGCCGGGATGTATGGCCGAAACTCGAGCCCGCCGCCACCGGCTGGGCCGCGCACCGCGAGCCCTTCGCCTTTGCCAGCGGACCGGTGGAGTTCGCCGACAGCGCCTTCCGGTTCCTGAACGGTACGCCGAACATTCCCGCGCTGTACTCGGCGCGCACCGGATACGAGATCATCCATCGCGTTGGCGTGACCGCCATTCGCGAGAAATCACTGCGGCAAACGCAGCGCCTGCTGGATCTGGCCGCCGAAGCCGGATTTCGTGTGAACACTCCGCGCCCGCCGGCCGAGCGCGGAGGCGTGGTTACGATCGATGTACCCGAGGGCAGGGAAGTGGCACAGGAGCTCGAACGGCGCGGCGTCCTTGTGGATTTCCGTCCCGGCGCCGGCATCCGCGTCGCGCCGCATTTCTACACCGCCGATGAAGAGAACGAGCAGACCATGGCGGAGCTCTGCTCTATCGTCCGTCACCGCGCGATGAACTCCAGGACACAGGCCAGCACCATTGGAAAGGCGGCGGATTCCGGATCGATCAGATCGAAGTGATCCGCGCCGGGGATCTCGATCAGTTTGACCGGCCCCGGGTCGGCGCGGCGCGCTTCGAGGAAAGCCCGGCCCTGCGAGATGGGAACAATGTCGTCTTCGCTCCCGTACAGGAGTTTGCGCGGGACGGAAGATGTGCGCTGCGCCGGGCACGCCTCGACGCAGGCCGCGGCATTGCCGCCAAGAAACTCCGACACCGCGCCGTTGCCCAGATCTTGCTGCATGGCCAGGCTCAGATCGGCTACGGGCGCCAACGCTGCAACACCCGCAATGTCGTGGGTCTCTGCGGCAAGCCGCAGCGCAAGATGACCGCCCGCCGAATGTCCCACTACCACCGGCGGCGCTGACGGCATCTGCTGTCGAACCGCGCGAAAGGCGGACCGAATGTCATCGAATGTGGCCGGCCATCCGCCGCCCGTTTCTCCCACGCGGCGATACTCGATATTCGCCGTGACGATGCCGTTCTTCGCCAGCGCCGCGCACAGGTGACTCGACGGGCGAAGGTCGCGCATCGACCGCCAGAATCCGCCATGAATCATGACCGCCACGGCCCGCTGCTCGGGATTTTCCGGGAGGAACACGTCGAAGAACTGGCTGGCATCGGCTCCGTACGGCACGCGCCGGTTCGCCGCCACCGGAGTTCGGCTCAGAATTTCGCGGCCCATTCATGATCAGGGTATTGCAACAGGCCCGCAGCCGCTGCGCCTGTGGCGTACAGTACCAGCGGTGAACTTACGGTTATGCCTGTCACAACGCGTGGCTGGTCCACATCCATGCTGCGTACTCGGTCCGATTTCAGTTGACTTGCGGAGGAAATGATGAACTGGCAGATGATGAATCGCCGCCATGCCCTGAGTCTGGGCGCGACATTGGCGACCGGCCTCGTAACCATGCAGCGGCTGACCGCGGGATCCAGCAAGAAGTCGAAAGATGCGGACGACTCCGTCACCTTCAGCGAGATCGAGAATATCATCCAGGCGCAGGGGTCTTACTCTAATGGCGTCTACTCCATCGAGATCGATCGCGAAGATATCCAGGACGTCACTCTCAACGGCGTTCCGATTCTGCCTTCGTTCCAGATTGATGGCTCCCTCAACTTCCAGGAAATCTCTGAAAGCAAGTGGATGATGAACTCGGACATGGCCCTGAAGGCCAGCGAAATCGACCCGTTCATCGATCAGTTACTGGCGCATGATATCGTCTTCCAGGCCGAGCACCAGCACTTCTATGATTTCGAGCCGGATGTCTGGTTCATTCACTTCCGCAGGTACGGCGATCCCATCCAGACCGCGAAGGGCATCAAAGCGGCCCTGAACGTGACATCCACACCGTTCCCGCAGACGATGCCCAGCAATCCCACCACTCCGCTTCCGGCGGACCAGATGGGCAAGATAATCGGGGCTCCTCCGAACATCGGGTCGAACGGAGTGGTCACCTACTACGTTCCCCGCAGGGAGGAAATTATTCTCGGCGGCGTCGACGTGAATCCTTACCTCAACGTTGAGACGAACATAGTGTTCGAGCCTCTCAATGGCGGTAGCTCCGCCGCCGCCGCGCCTGATTTCGGTATGATCGCCTCGGAAGTGCAGACGGTCGTCGGCATCATGCGCAGGCAGGGTTGGGACATCGGTTGTCTTTACAACCAGGAAACGGATGAGAAGCCGCAGCTTTACTTCTCGCACCAGTTCAAGACCGGGGATCCGATCGAGCTCGCGCGCGAAATCCGTACTGCGCTGAATCACATGAACGTAAAATTGATGTGATTTGCTTCGCTGGCTCGTAATCGGTGTTGGCGACATCGCCGCGCGCCGCGTGCTCCCCGCCATTCTTGCGGAGCCGCGCAGCACGCTCGTCGGCCTGGTCACGCGAGACGCCGCCAAGGCGGCACCATACGGCGTACCATCGTGGAGCGATCCGAGCATCGCACTGGCGCAGTCCGGTGCTGATGCTGTATACATCGCAACGCCTGTATTCCTTCACGCGCCGCAAACCATCGCAGCGTTACGCGCGGGCCTGCATGTCCTGTGCGAGAAGCCGATGGCGCTCGATTACGCCGGCGCGTGCTCGATGCGTCAGGCGGCGCTGGAATGCGGCCGAATTCTGGGCATCTCGTACTATCGCCGGCTTTACCCAAAGGTCGCGCGCGCGAAAGCTCTGCTCGAGGCAGGAGTAATCGGCCGGCCGTTTCTGGGGGAAGCGACCTCGCACGGCTGGGTCGCGCCGGAGGATGACGAGCGCGCGTGGCTATTCGATCCGGTTCGGGCCGGAGGCGGTCCGCTATACGACATCGCCTGCCATCGCATCGACCTGATGAACTTCTTTTTCGGCCGGCCGCTGCGCGCGACAGCCCATCTCTCAACGCTGGTTCAGCCGATCCCGGTCGAGGACAACGCCACCGTGCTCACGGAACACGAGACCGGCGTGCGTGGCCTTGTCGATGTGCGCTGGCATTCGCACGTGGTGCGCGATGAGTTCCGTATCCGCGGTACAGACGGCGAAATGGACCTCACACCGCTTAACGGCCCGACGCTCAGATGGCCAGGGGGCGAAGAACAACTCCCGGCACATCCCAACCTGCACAATCCCTGCATTCATGATTTCGTGAACGCCGTCCTCGACGGCGCGCCGCTCGCATCGCCGGTGGAAACCGCGCTTCTGACCGAGTGGGTGATCGCGGAAGCGGGTCGTTCGTAAACAGCTGAGAGTCGCCGGCCGATTCCCGCACAACCTTGCGTGATCGCGCTTGCCGGCGACGGCGGGCAGGTACACCAACATCCGTTCCGGATGCTAAGGACAAGGCCCGTTCCACTGGAGCTTTATGGGCTCCACCGGAACAGCCCGGTTCCTGGCCGGGCTGTCCGAATCTATGGAGCGAATTGAGGTGATGCTATGTGATCACTATCTGGGTGACACTCGTCACGTTCCTCGTGACGTTGAAGGCCCAAATCCGGATCAAGATCCGGAAGTAAGCCTTCGGGATCGGACCGGGGTCGCCACCCGGGCCCGATCCCTCACCCCGATACTAACCCAAAAACGCGCCGGCCGTAAACAGCTGAGAGTCGCTGGCCGATTCCCGCACAACCTTGCGTGATCGCGCTCGCCGGCAACGGCGGGCAGGCACCCCCAAGATCCGTGCCGGATGCTAAGGACAAGGCCCGTTCCACTGGAGCGCCATGGGCTCCACCGGAACAGCCCGGTCTGAGGCCCGGGCTGTCCGAATCTATGGAGCGGATTGAGGTGATGCTATGTGATGACTATCTGGGTGACACTCGTCACGCTGTTCGTGACGTTGAAGGCCCGAAGCCGGATCAAGATCCGGAAGTAAGCCTTCGGGATCGGACCGGGGTGGCCGCCCGGGCCCGATCCCTCACCCCGATACTAACCCAAATCCCACGTTCGCGCACATGATTCTTTGCCAGCGGGCGTACTATAAGAAGCGTCATGGCCAGCGCGAATCCGCTTGCGTTTCTGTCCGAACAGATCGACTCCTGGAAAAAGGCCGGCACGTACCAGCGCCTGCGCGTGCTCGAGTCGGCCTGCGAGCCAGTCTGCCGCACCGACGGCCGGGAGGTGATCAACCTCGCTAGCAACAATTACCTCGGTCTGGCGAACCACCCCAGGCTGGTGGAAGCCGCGCTCGAGGCCACGCGAAAATACGGCGCGGGATCCGGTGCGGTGCGCACCATCTCCGGCACGATGAGCCTGCACATGGAACTGGAGCAGCGTATCGCGGCGTTCAAACACGTCGAGGCCTGCGTCGTTTTTCAGTCGGGATTCACGGCCAACGCCGGAACCGTCTCCGCGATCCTCGGACCCGATGACCACATCATCTCCGACGCGCTGAATCACGCCAGCATCATTGACGGGTGCCGGCTCTCCAAGGCGAAGATCCACGTCTTTCAGCATCGCGATACGGCAGGCGCATCGAGCATTCTCGACGAGCTCGCGGGCAAGCCGGGGCACAAGCTGCTCATCACCGATGGCGTGTTCTCGATGGATGGCGATATCGCGCCCCTGCCCGCGCTGGTCGAGGTTGCCGAACAGCACGGCGCCATCATGATGATCGACGATGCCCACTCCTCCGGCGTTCTGGGCCGCAACGGCCGAGGCACGGTGGATCATTTCAACCTGCACGGCCGCGTGGACGTTCAGGTAGGCACGCTCTCCAAAGCAGTGGGAGTGCTCGGCGGCTACGTTTGCGGAAGCCGCGATCTGATCGACTTCCTGCATCATCGCGGGCGGCCTTTCCTGTTCTCGACATCACACCCGCCGGCTGTGGTCGGCGCATGCCTCGCTGCATTCGATCTGCTGGAAAGCGAGCCGGAGCGCATCGATGCGCTCTGGTCGAATACCCGGTATTTTAAAGAGCAGCTCCGCGGCGCCGGATTCGACACGGGAGCGAGCCAGACGCCGATCACGCCGATTATGGTCGGCGATGCCGGCGCGGCGCACGAGTTTTCGCGCCGCCTGTTCGACAACGGCCTGTGGGCCACTGGCATCGGATATCCCACCGTACCCGAAGGGAAGGCCCGCGTTCGCACCATCGTTACCGCAGCGCACACCCGCGACATGCTCGACCGCGCCCTCGAAATCCTGTCGCGCGTCGCCCGGGAAATGCACATCCTGGAGCCGGCGCAGGCGTCATGAGAAAACTCCTGGCGCTCGGCTTTCTGCCCCGCTGCACCGATTGCGCGCTGCTGACCCTTCGTCTCTGGCTGGGCATCACCTTGTTTCTGGGGCATGGCATGGAGAAGATCCGCCACTTCTCCGCCATGGCCGCGCACTTCCCCGATCCAGTTCACATTGGCCCGGTTCCCAGCCTCGCGTTCGCGCTGCTCTCGGACGCGATTTGCTCCGTGTTGGCGATGATCGGCGTCGCTACCCGGCTCGCGGCCCTGATCATCACCGTCAACACAGGCGTGGCGTTTACCCTGGTTCACCACATGCGCTTCAGCGGCCCGGGCGGAGGCGAACTGCCCTGGGTCTACATGGGCGGGTACCTCGCCATCGTCCTCGCCGGGCCTGGCCGCTACAGCGTCGACGGCAAGTAGTTACAATCTCTAGTGGAAGGCAGGAGATTCGTTCTGTCTTCAGGAGTATTCCCGATCCATGCACATTTCCGTCAAGGGCGAGTATGCGCTGCTCGCCGTGTTCGATTTAGCCATGCAGAACAACGGCGAGCCGGTAAAGATCGCCGGGATCGCCCGCCGCCAGAAGATCCCGCAGAAGTTCCTGGAGTTGATCCTCGCCGGCCTCAAGCAGGGCGGGTTCGTGGAATCGCGCCGTGGCGCCGAAGGCGGATATCTGCTGGCTCGCGCTCCGGAAACGCTTACGGTCGGCGAAGTGCTTCGCTATGTTGAAGGTCCGCTGGAGAAGAGTTCGAAAGCGGATGAGGGCCCTTTCGCGGAAATGTGGCGCAATGTGGATCGGTGCGTGGCCCAGGTAGTCGATCGCACCAGCTTTTCCGAGCTTTGCCGCAACTGGAAAGAGCGGCAAAGCCGTTACGTCCCCAACTGGGACATCTGATTTAAAGGAAAATCGCTTGGTTTACGCAGACAATTCACTAAGTATCGGCAGAACGCCACTCGTCAGACTCAACCGCGTCACCGACGGCGCGGGCGCCACCGTGCTGGCCAAAGTGGAAGGCCGCAATCCCTGTTATTCGGTCAAAGACCGCATCGGCGCGGCCATGGTCTGGGACGCCGAGAAGAAGGGCAAGCTCAAGCCCGGCAAAGAGCTCATCGAGCCCACCAGCGGCAACACCGGCATCGCGCTGGCCTACGTCGCCGCCTCGCGCGGGTATCCGATCACCCTCACTATGCCCGAAACCATGTCCGTCGAGCGCCGTAAGGTGCTCAAGGCGCTGGGGGCCAACCTCATCCTTACCGACGGAGCCAAAGGAATGAAAGGATCTATCCAGAGGGCCGAGGAAATGGTGGCCACCGATCCGGACCGCTATGTGCTCCTGCAGCAGTTCCGCAATCCCGCCAACCCGGACATCCATTTCCGCACCACCGGTCCGGAGATCTGGGACGATACTGACGGCAGGGTCGACGTTCTGGTCCTCGGTGTTGGCACGGGCGGCACGATCACCGGGGTCACGCGTTACATCCGTCAGGAGAAGAAGAAGCCCATCGTCTCCATTGCCGTGGAACCTGCGGGCAGCCCGGTCATCGGACAGGCGCAGCGCGGCGAACCACTGCAGCCCGGCCCACATAAGATCCAGGGGCTTGGCGCGGGATTTATTCCGGACACGCTGGATATGTCCGTTGTCGATCGGGTGGAGACGGTAACGAACGAAGAATCCATCGAAATGGCACGCCGCCTGGCGCGCGAGGAAGGCATCCTCTCGGGCATCTCCTGTGGCGCGGCCGTTGCTGCCGCCGTTCGTGTGGCGCGCGAGCCCGAAATGAAGGGCAAGGTGATTGTCACAGTGTTACCGGATTCCGGCGAGCGTTATCTGAGCAGCGTGCTGTTTGAGGGCTTGTTTAACGAATCGTAAAGACTGGGGCTGCGGCGTAACGCGCGGCCAGCCTGGGCCGTTTCTCTATGCAAATCCCCGTTACGACGGCGGGCGCACAGGCAACCCTCTTCACCCGACAGCGCCCGCCTTTTTTGTAGCGCACCTCACGGAAGTCCGTCACCACGTTTCAAACAGATTGCGTCGATTCTGAATTGCGCGAATACAAGGCGAATGTGGGCCTCGCGTGTGTGATTCGGCTCTTCGGGCCTTTTGCGCCGTTGCGGCTCCGTGTTTTGGAGCGCAATGCCTCGGCGCGGAGCTACGATGGAACTGGAATGATGACCGCGCAGTCTGCCGAGCGCTGGTTCGAGTTCTACCGCCTGAGATTTACGTACCGCGCCGCGCATCGCATTGTCTTCCCGCCTGATAAACCCGGCAATGTGTTGCGCGGCGGCTTCGGACTGGTGCTGCGCGGGCTGGCCTGTGACGAGGCGTGCCGCGATTGCGGAACATGTCCGGACCGCGCGACCTGCCCGTACACGCGTCTGTTCGAGCCGCTGCCCGACACCCCCGGCCCCAGCGGCTACAGCGAGCGCGCGCGCCCGTTCGTGTTTCGCGCCGCGCATCTGAACGCGCGCCGCATCGCTCCCGGTGAGTCCTTCTGGTTCGACTTCCATCTCTTCGAGACACGCGAAGCGCCGCTGGACATTCTTCGCATGACCTTCGCGCAACTCGGCCGCGAGGGCCTCGGCGCGTCCCGCGGCCGGGCGGAACTCGCCTCCATGGAGCATGTCGACGCCGAGGGCCGGCCACAGTCGAACGGAGCGCCCCTGCGCCTTTCCCTCGCGCCCGAACCGCGTCCGGTCAGGCGCCTCCACGTGGACTTCATCACCCCGACCGAACTCAAATCCCGTGACGTGCCGGTGGGCGAGCCCCGCTTCTCGGTGCTGCTCGCTCGCGCGCGCGACCGCGTGAGCCGGCTCCGCGCACTCAGCGACGCAGCCCCGCTCGATATCGATTACAGGGCTTTGGGGGAACGCGCGCGGGCCGTGGCCATGACCGGCTGCGAACTGCGGCACATCGAGGTCGCGCGGCGCAGCAGCCGCACCGGACAGCGCCATCCGCTCGGCGGGTTTATCGGAAGCGCCGAATACGAAGGCGAGCTCGCCGAGTTCCTCCCGTGGCTTCGCGCCGCGCAGTTCACCGGCGTCGGCCGGCAAACCGGCTGGGGCAAGGGACAGATCCAGGTGAGCGAGCGCGATTGACCCGCACTACTGCGGGAGCGGCGGAATCCGGAAATGCCCGGTCAAGCCATTGATGGTCAGCGTGGCGTCGTAAAAAGACTTCCCCGCCGGCAGCCCTGACGGATATTCGAAATTGAGTTGGTCGATGATCAGCCCAGGCGCGGCGCCGCAATAATCCACTTTCGTCGCCAGTCCGCCGATCGTCATGGTGCACGTGGACTGCGTCTTCAAAGCCGCCAGGGTCGATTGCGAAGGCGGCGGCGCCCCGTCCTGCGAGGCCCCGTTCTTCGGCCCGAACCCGTTCCCCCAGATGGCGCAGGCGTTTTTCACGCATTCCGAGACGATGATCGCGCCGTAGTTGGCGGTTTTCGGGTCGAAATTGCCGATATAGACCGATGGCGCGGTCGTCGCCGCGATGGTGACCGGCTCAATGTTGCTCGATGCGTTTCCGCGCGTCACCTGAATGTTGACCAGTACGCCTGGTTTGGTTTCCCACGGGATCTGGAAATTGATCTGGGTCGGCGATACGTAGGTCAGCGGGGCCTTAACCCCGTTCACCGTAACGCTGACCCCGGCGACAGTTGTCGGGAAGGCGTTCTTCCCCGAATCGAACAGATTCGTGTAAACCTTATCGGAGAGGCTGGTCCCCCACAGCGCGGCGAGACTGCCCGGCGCCATGCTGCCGAGATACGACG
>DASRCB010000169.1:0-5081 GCA_035653295.1 Bryobacteraceae bacterium | reverse complement strand
CCGTGCCGTTGATCGCGTTGGGCCCGCCGCACTGCACGACCGGACCGGTGGAAGCGGTTTGCAAATTAAAAAGATTCACCGCGACGTTGGGCACAGGCGACGCGTTGAGTCCCAGCACCAGAATTTTGATCGGCAGGGTGGCCGTCGAACCGGCCTGCCCCTGCAGGGTATTTCCCACCGAAATCGACTGAGCCGGCTGCAGACTGGGGACAGCCGCCCCGCTGTACACCTGAACCGACGACACGTTTTGTCCGGTCTGATCCGGAATCGCCTGTGTCACCGTAAAATTCGTGCTGGCGCTGCCTGCTGTGGCGGTAATCGTCGTCTGTGCGAAGGACTGAAGATTTGGCAAACCGAACGCCGTGCCGGCCAGAAATGTGGCCTGCGACATTCCGTTGGCGTCCGTCTGCGTCGTCGGCTCCAGCACCTGGGAGCCGAAAGTCCCGCTGGGAATCGACCAGTTCACCGTGGTGTTCGGGATCGGGTTGCCATTGGCGTCCGTCACCAATACGGTCAGTTGCACGGCGCCAATACACGTCCCGCACAGGAGCGTGCCGTTGCCGTTCCATGCGATCACATTTGCCGGCGTCTGTGCGCTGGCTACTCCGGCCGCCAGGAACGCCGCCCCGAAGACCGCGAGGGATAGGGATTGCAATTTGTTCAAGATGATTTACCTCCTCTAACAACGAGTAAACACAAGGGACTGGCTTTAGGACGCGGGGAACCTTAGTGTATCACTAAAACGCAAAGCCGTTGCCGGCTTGCGCAAAAAGGGAAATCAAAAAAAAAGAGGGAGGCCGAAGCCTCCCTCCTTTTGCGAAACAAATACAGGGTTAGTTTTCCAGAGCTTCGCCGCCAGGACCGCGCGGCGTGCTCGGCGGCCCGACCACCAGCGCGAGGTAGCCCATCGCGAGGTTGGTCGCGTGAGCGTCGCTGATGAACGCGAAGCCGTGAGCTTCCTGGAAGTTGCAGACGGCGAACATGTAGCCCTGGAAGGCCGAGCCGCCGAGGATGCTGCTCAGGGTGTTGGCGAAGACCTTGCCGCTGGCGACGGGTCCGACGCAAGCGCCTGCCGTGGTGCACGGCGCGACAGGGCTGGTCGGCCCAACCGCGTTATCGCCGTAGAACGTCAGGGTGCAAGTTCCGGACTGAGCCGCAGTGCCGAACGGATCGCTGGTCGTGTTCGCGATCGAGATGCCCGTCTCAAAGCCGTTCTCATTGGTCACGAACGGGAAGAGCAGGGCCGTCTGGCAGATCGAGATAGTCACGATGTTGTTCGGGCTGCCCGTCGCCGCGAAGCGCGGAATCGGCGCCGAACCGGACGGACCCATCGACGTGCTCACCGGAGCGAAGCTCATCGTGACCGTGCCGGTTCCGATCGCCGGCGTGCCTCCGCCAGTCGCCGCGGTGTTCGAGGTGAACTGGTAGAAGACGCCGAAGTCGAAGTTTTCGACGGCGTTCGGGTTGCTGGAAACGACTTCCCAAACCGCTTCGAAGCTGCCGTTGCCCAGCGGAGTCACCGGAGCCAGCGTGATGTTGCCGCCGTTGGCCGTGTTGGTGAAGTTCACCACCGGGACGCTGTTGCCGAAGTCGGGAGCCGTTTCACTCGCGACCAGGACAGCGATGCTGTTGGTGCTGCCGGGGCCG
The DNA here is from genome assembly GCA_035653295.1 of Bryobacteraceae bacterium. Classification (GTDB taxonomy): domain Bacteria; phylum Acidobacteriota; class Terriglobia; order Bryobacterales; family Bryobacteraceae; genus DASRCB01. Next base: position 3,434 of record DASRCB010000169.1, on the reverse strand, counting down.
ACCGGCACGGTGCCCGGAGCGGCTGTGTTGTTGGTAAACGTGTTCGTGTTAGACGCCGAGTAGTTGGTTGTCGTGACGAAGATGTTCACGCCGGCCGGGATGTTGTTAAACACCGCGCGCAGGCGTGTGCCGAAGTCGGCCAAGCCAGCCGTGGGGCCGCCAGCGCCGATGCCCACCAAAAGTCCGGACTCAGAATTGTAGATCGTCGCCGGTACGTTCTGGTTCGGAACAGGCGGAACCGTGAAGCCAGTCGTGGTTGCGGTCGCAGCCACGCGGGTCTTAAACGCGCTCGCAAAACCTTCCGTGTAGCGTAACGTCGTGCCGGCTACCGGGCTTGTGCCGGAACTCGGTACTGACTGGCACTGCAGGAAGGTCAGACTGGAGATTGTGCCAGGGGTTCCGTTGCTCGCAGTGCGGAGCTGGGTCGAGAGGCCGCTCTGCACGAAGCCGGTGGTCTGCACCGGGTTCGAAATGGGCAGAGCCGTGCTGCCGCTGACCGACACCGAAGCCAGAACCGGCGTGGTGCCCGGGAACGCGCCCGTGCTGAGGGCGCTCGCGTTGGCGCGGATGTTGGTGATGCGGTAAATCGTTGCCGTACCGGCCGAGACCGGAGCCAGCACCGGCACGCCCAGGAACGTCACCTGATTGGTTGCCGTCGAGACGGCCTGGAACGTGTTGATGACGAGGCCAGCCGGGCAGGGACTGGCGTTGGTTGCGCAGGCCACCGGCACTGTAACGTTGCTGCTGTTCGTGAATGTCGAGCTGTACGCCGGGCCGCAACCGCCAGGCGTAGCACCGAAATTGTAAGCGTTGTTGCCGGTGTTCGTGCAAACAGTCTGGGGCAGACCAGAAGCTGTTGTGCCGGCCTCATTCATCAGCAGCAAGGCTTCCGAGCCACCGTTCGATAGAATCCGGCTCGTCAAATTAGTCTGCAGCGCAACCGTGATGTTCGCGGTCGGGACTACAGAGCCAATCGCGGTCGGAGTTCCGCCCGTGCAGCTCAATGTGATGTCGCCGATCAGATCGGTGATGCTTTCGGCGCGCAACAGCGGCGTCCCGGACGCCACCGCGACGCATTGCAGCACCGGGCCGGTCGACTGCGCGCTGGCCAGACCCGTAAACAGGGCCAAGCCAGTCAACGCAAGAAGACTTTTGCGAAAACTAACCATTTCCTTCTCCTTGTGAATTTGCGTAATTGAATCGGTCGAAGTTCTCTTCCAACCTGAGCCTCAAACGTACAACTTGAAACCGTTCAGACAACCTAGGGAACTTCTCCGTGTCGGGCGGAGAGCTATTCAAATCCATCGGTCACCAAGCTGACCGTTGGGCCTCACTGAAGTTGGTTCCGGGGGCGCATTTCTCTGTATTTTTATCGTCTGCGCTTCTCCGGAAACGAACACAAAATTGCGGATATGAACCGGACGCGGTAAAGATATACATAACTGATTGCCCGCCGCATGTCAAGAGAAATTCTTTGCCTTCAGCGGCTAAGCGCCTTCGCGCGCCATCCCGGTGCATGATCCTCGAAACTGCGCCGATTACACCACGGAACGGTTCTCAGAGTCAATGGTTTCGCATCAAACGGACCCATTTTTTCTCATTGCACCGCGACGTTCACCACATTACTCGTCAATCCGCCCTGCTGGAGCGCCAAGGTACCTCCAAGGCCCGGCGGGGTGTTAGCTGGAACCACCACGTTTACCTGATACAGTCCGGGAAGTCCTGGGGTCTGGCCCGCAAACGACGGCTTCAGCGTCTGGCCGTTTAGTACTACACTTACCGGAGTTACTACGGATTGCAACTGTCCCTGTGACGCCGTCACTCCCAGGCCCGTGCAGTAAATGACCAGCGTTTGGCCGCGCGGCAACGGGTTCGACGGGCTGTTGAGGGCGCCGTCCTGATTCGTGACCGCCCCGAGCGTCCCGACCTGGAAAATCGCCGGCGCGGCCGCGGCTACCGCTACCGTCTGCTGCGCCGCGCCGAATGCGGACACCACGTGCACGGTGTGGTTACCCGGGGATATCCCGGGCGGCACCACTGCGTTGACCTGAAATGGCGATGCCAGCAGCACCGTCGCCGGCGTGCCATCGAAATCCAGGGTGGTGGCCGTTGCCGGTCCGGCCAGGCCCGTCCCGAAGATCGTCACCACGCCGCCGGGCGCGATTCCAGGGCTGAACGTCGCGCCATTGACGATCCCGTCGGCGGCGAAGCTCGCCGCCTGCGGCGCGACCGTCAGGTTCGACTGGCTGCGCGTGGCCGCATAGGTCGCGGGGGCGCTGCCGGAGAGATCGAAGCGCTGCCCGGCGGTCGCGAGATCGGTCAAAAACGCATGGAACGGCTGCGCCGCACCGACCGAGATCTGGTACGCGGGCTGAAGGCCGTCGCAGAGATCGAGCCGTGAAACTGCCGCGCCGCCCGCCGGCGGATTGCCGCTGGAATCGATGGTGTCCCAAAGATCCACGGGCACACCGCACGCCCCGGCCGCGGATTGCACATCGAGCGCCAGCGCGCTCATCAGCGCCGGCGGCTGCGAGAGCGCGCCGGTGAGGAAGCGCGTCGCGGAAGGCGCCCGCAGCGCGAACCGCACGACTCCCGCGATCGACGCTTTCCAGTTCGCGCCGCCCGCGCTGAAGCCGTTCAGGTAATCGTTCAGGTTCGTGCGCGCGAAGAATGGGTTCGGATCTTGAATGACGATCGATCCATCGGCGGCAACGCCAATCGCCACCACGAAATGTCCGCCCGCCGGAGCGCCGTTCTGCGAGAGAGCGAGGGAAACTAGCGCCGGTTCGCCCTGCGCGAGGAGATCGGCGATCGCGGGCACGGCGGGCGGCGATACTGCCACCACATCCACTCCGCCCGTGAAATCCGCCGCGCGCCACAGGTTCACGATCTGCTCGCCGCTCTGCGACCCCGTGAGATACCCATCGCAAAGCTGGTTGCCGTTTACATCGACCGTGCAATACGACGTCAGATAGCTGTTCAGCGTCCCCGGGTCTACCTGCCCATTGGGCGCGCGCAGCTCGCCGCGGTTCTGGCGGTAGCGCAGGATGGACGCCACCGCGGTGAGCAGCGCGCCCTTCTGCCCGATGGTCGCCGCGCCGCTGCCGAGCGGCGTACTGCCCGCCATGATCCAGTTCGGGAAGCTGGTGAGCGTCGAGGCCGCCGCGCGCAGATAGAACGTCACCGGCGCCTGCGCAATGCCCGACGCGGTCGCGGTAACGGCGGTCGTGCCCTCCACCGGCGGCAGCCGCACCGCCGTGCTGGCATAGCCCGAGCGATCGGTCACCGCCGATGCCGTCGAAACCGCCGCGCCCGGCGCCGCCTGGAACGTGACTGTCGCGCCGGCAACCGGCGCGCCTCCGGCATCCAGAAGCCGCACCTGCAATGGCACAGGAAGCAGCGCGCCCGGCGGCCCGGTCTGGTTATCGCCCTGC
>DASRCB010000168.1:0-11354 GCA_035653295.1 Bryobacteraceae bacterium | reverse complement strand
ACGAGATGGGATTCGAACCCACGACCCCGGCGTTGCGAACGCCGTGCTCTCCCAGCTGAGCTACTCGCCCACGTGAGTTCTCTATCAGTCTACCGCATCCCCGCCGCGGTCCCGCCGGCCACGCGGCGCCGTACCCAAGGTATATTTCTAACGTTTTGGAATCGCGATCAGCAGACCGAAGCTCACGGCGATCGATCGCTCATGCCCTCGTCCAAAGTCGTATTCGTAGTCCGGTTCGACGTACCAGCCCAGCTTGTGCTTCCACCGCCCAGGCCAGAACATGAAATCCAGGACCGCTTCCCCCGCGGCCGAATCCCCTGTCGCGCCGTGCTCAGTTGTGTGAATCCACTCAGGGCCAATGCCGGCCATAAACTCGACTGTCCTCGAAAGGGTCCAGGGCTTCTTAAACAGAAGATCGCTCCCCCACTCCGTTGTCTGCACCCCGAAGGTGGGCGTCACCCCGGCCTCAATTTCCAGCCAGTGCTCAACAGGGGTGATCTCAATGGCAACCGTGGGTCCGGCGCTCGATGACCAATCTCGCAGATTCCAGCTCCCCGCCGCCCCAATCTCAAGAACAGCCATCTCCTCCGCATTCTCTTTCTCGGCCGCCGATGCACAGCCGAAGCAGAGAAAAAGCGATGTCGCGCAGACCCAGCTCCGGGCTTGCATGGTCAGATCCTTCAGTCCTCCCGCCGCATCACCCAGGTCCGCCCGCTCATCATCCTTCATTGTGCCCCGACGCCAGCAGCGGCACGGGGCGAAGCGCCCTCATCGATTGAGATACTCTAGGCGAGCGGAGTCGCTATGCGCAGGTATTGCCCCACAGAAATCAGCTCCGAGGAGATGGAGCGCTATCTCGCAAATCCCTCGCTTCGTACAAGCGCTGGATTCGACTGGGGACATCTGACGGTCCGCACCCGGAAAGAGCCGGCAGGCTGCCGCTATCTGCACATTCCTGCGACGCCGGACCCGTGGCTGGTGGCCACAACCGGCGGCGGCCCTCGAAAAACCGAGGTGCGGCGTCACACAGGCTGGTCCGGCGCCTTCAGCGGTCCGGGAAATGTCGCCGTGAGCTCACCGGGCAAGTCCACCGAAATCCGGTGGGATCGGGGAGACGGCAGCGGCATCGAGTCCATCCATGTCTGCCTGGACGCGGCGCTGTTCTATCGGTTCGCGGCGGAGAATTTCGACGGCGACCCCGCTCACATCGAGATCATCGATGGCTTCGCTCAGAACGACCCTCTGATTTACTCCGTCATGACTTCTCTCGGCGAGGAACTGACCCATCCTGAGACTGCGGAAAGACTCTTCCTCGACTCTGCCGCCCAGATGCTCGTTGCCCATCTGCTTCGGAAATACTGTGCGTTCCCGCTCGCCCTTCCAGACCGCCGCGGCCGCCTGAGCGCTCGAAAGCTTCGGCTCGTTCAGGACTATATTTACGGAGCCCTGGCCACCCGCCTCACGCTCGACGACCTCGCCGCGAGCATCCATATGAGCGCCTTCCATTTTGCGCGGATGTTTAAAGCAACCACGGGCCAGACTCCACATGCGTACGTGACTCGCCTCCGTATCGAGCGCGCTCAGGAACTTCTCCGGACATCCCGAGATTCCATCGCCACCATCGCGCGCCAGGTCGGTTTCGCAAGCCGGAGTCATTTTGCCGGCGTCTTCCTCCGGCTCACTGGCGCGTCACCGCACATGTTTCGGAACGCGGCAGCCGCCCTAAAGAGTAGGGACGCGACGTAGCAGGCGATCTTTCCCGTTAACAGCAGGAATTCGGCCACCGCCGCAAGTAACCGATCCGGCAGCAACCGTATGCTGATGAAGGCGCCGGAGAACGGAGGCCGATTCATGACCCTGACACGTGAGCAGATTTCAGACCGCCTTGAGATCGAAGATGTTCTGACCCGGTATTGCTATGCCGTGGACGATCGTGACTGGGACGCATACCGAAGTCTCTTCACCGCGGATGCGGTTATCGACGATCGCGTCACCGGAGGCGTACGGAGCGGCGTGGAGGACCACGTGCGATACCTGAAGAAGGCCCTCGCCAGGGTTCAGATGTCCCAGCACGCCGTCTCCACCATCCTGATCGCTGTGAATGGGAATCGTGCAACCGCGCGCGCGCACTGCTCCTGCCCCATGGTGCTGCATCTCGGACGGGCAAAACGGCAGGTGTTCTTCCAGGGATTGTGGTATCGCGACTCGCTGCTGCGAACCGGCAAGGGCTGGAAGATTTCACTCTTAGTCGAAGAGGGGTACTGGACGCATAACATGCCGCCGAATTTCCGGTTCTGAAGTCTGCCGGCCGGGAGCCAAAACTACGACGACGGCAAGCCGCAGCGAATTGCGGCACAGGCGGTTTCGCCTGCGATTCCCGGTTTGGCTGCTATGGCGTCCAGGAGCCTGCCTGAACGATTCCACTGGTTGCGCTCGCATTGTCGATCGCCCGCAGGTACACGTTCTTTGGACCCGTGAATCCGGGCTGGGCCGTGATCGTGACATGCAGCGTCAGATCCGTAGCCGTATGCGAGACCGATATGCTGCTCGCGGCGATGCTGCACTGGCTGTTCGTGTCCGTACCGGAACCGCCCGGAGTCATCGCCGCAAGGTTCGTGGTTCCGTTGTTGGCCCGCAGATAGGCAGTGTTGGAGTGCGGCAGATAGTAGAAGTAACACGCGTTTGTAATCGACTGCGGGTTATTCACCAGCAAATAAACGGAGCTCAGGTCCTGCCACCCATTCGCATCGGAGTATGTCAGAGTCAAAGTCTTCGAATTTCCCGTCAGAGAAGAGGGCGACAACGGTGTTATTGTGGGCCGTTGGTTGTCTTCGGGAATCCAGGATCCTTCGGCCACCCATCCGCTGCTCGTATATGTGCCGTCTATCTCACGAAGCGATACCGGCTTGAGGCCCGTAAACGATCCGAGGAAAGTGATGGGCAACGTCAGAAGAAGTTTGTTGTCGGCGTATGTGACCGATATTGTATCGCTGCTGATGCTGCACTGGCTGTTGTAGACCCTCCCGCCGAAGCCAGGCGTCATACCGAAATTTTGGGTTCCATCATCGCTCCGGAGATAAATCATATTTTGTGCCGGAACATAGTAGATGTAACAACCGTGTACATTGCTGTAGAACTCGACATACACGGAACTAAGGTCGTGCGGTCCATTCGGGCCGGAAAAGGCGAAGGTGAACGTCTGCAGATTGCCGCTGCCACTGCCCGGGGACATCGACAGGCTGAAGGTCGGGTGACTAATCCCGCCGGTGTACGAGACTGAGCCATCCCGGAGCAGAAAGGTCCCGAGATCATTCATGCCGGGTATCACCGTGTTATTTTGCGGCGCGCCCGGCGGCAGGGCCGAATAGAACGTCCCATCGGGCGACATTACGAACCCTTGCTGCGCCTGGCTCGGCAGCGTAATCCAGCCGGCAACATAGCCGTTCTGGTCGATTCCGGTGGCCAGCGTTGCTGCGGCTCCGGGATACGCAAGGTTTCGGAAGGCGCCGTTCTGATTGCGGACGAATCCCTGCTGGGCTTTACCGATGTTGATCACCGTGCCCGTGATCTGGCCCAGGTCGTTTATGCCACTGGCCTGTGTCGCGTCCCAGCCGGCCTCATCGACGTTGACATAACCTCCGCTCGGGTAGCGGAGAAATGAGTGCCGCGTAACGCCACTCTCCCCGGGGAGAGCATACACGCCCACCACAAATCCGCCATCGTTTATGCCAACTGCTTCGGTCACCGACGCCCCAGGGTATGCGATGGTCGTGAAACGCGACGTTTCCTTTTCCCACAGGAATGCCTGTGGATTGCTCCCGCCTGGCTTGCGGTAACCTCCCACAACCGCATCGTGAAAGTTAATGGCGCCGGTCACCATCAGCGTGCCGAGCGTGAATGGGACCGTCTCCTGAGACCCGTCGGAATGAAGAATAATGATGCCTGTCTGGTTCAGAACGAGCCCGTAACCGGCGATGTCGCTGCTGTTGTTGATGCCCGTCGGGGTCATCCCACCCGGCGGGCTCACAACGGCATGGCGAATCGTCGGCTGAGCCTTCAGAACTGCGATCGCGAAGCAAGCGAATACCGCGCACCGTAGCAGGCGGAAGCACGCGAACAACTGTATCACCAAAATTGACGAGCGACCCGGAATTCGCAATCCAGTCACGCGACGTCCAAAACTGCTTTTCCCGTCCACTCAGCAGCTTGCCGCGCTCAACCTGTTGCAGCCGCCCACCCGTGTCGCAGAATGTGCATAGAAAGGGGGGCTCCACGTCTGCAAAATGCCGTCAAAGAAATCGACGTTCTTGCCGAAAATGGCTGCCGCGGCCGTACGCGCCAACAGCCGACGGCGGCTCCCGACCAGCGGACGACGGAATCGGACCACAACCCTTTCCAACAACATCGCCAACTTCGTTCGTGCAGAAACCCACGAGCGGCAGCCCTGGGCCCCAGCACGCGACGACGCCCCCCAACCAGCGGACCACGGACCACGGGCCACGGAATCGGACCACGGCTTTTCAACAACATGGCCAGCTTCGCTCGTGCAGAAACCCACAAGCCGCAGCCGCAAGCCCCAGCACGCGACGCCGGCCCCAACCAGCGGACGACGGGCCACGGACCACGGGCCACGGGCGACGGACACGGACCACGGGCCAGCGAACAGAATCAACAACATCGCCAGCTTCGTTCGTGCGAGAATCACTGCCCCGCCCGGCCGCCCCTGGTACAATAGAGCGATCCCCCGCCCGTAATCCCATGCTTGACCACATCACAGTGCACGGGGCACGTCACCACAACCTCAAAAATATCGATGTGGAGATCCCCCGCAATACCCTCACCGTGATCACCGGGCTGAGCGGATCGGGCAAGTCTACCCTCGCCTTCGATACCATCTACGCCGAGGGCCAGCGCCGCTACGTCGAGACCCTCTCGCCCTACGCACGCCAGTTCCTGGACCAAATGGAGCGGCCCGACGTCGATTCCATCGACGGGCTCAGCCCCGCGATTTCCATCGAGCAAAAGACCACCGGTCGAAGCCCGCGATCCACGGTCGGCACCATCACCGAAATCTACGATTACCTGCGCGTGCTTTACTCCTCCCTCGGTGTGCCGCACTGCCCCACCTGCAACATCGAAATTTCGCGTCAGAGCACCGAGCAGATCCTGCAGCAGGTGATGGCGCTCGAAACCGAGGAGCGCGTGATGGTTCTCGCGCCGATCGTCCGCGGCCGCAAAGGCGAATACAAGAAGGATCTGGAGAAGCTCGCCCGCCAGGGGTTTCTCCGCGCGCGCATCGACGGCGAGCTGCGCTCGCTCGATGAGGAAATCCCGCTCGATCGCCGGAAGAACCACACCATCGAGGTCGTTGTCGATCGCCTGCTGATCCGAGCGGGCATCGAGAAGCGCCTTGAAGCTTCGATCGAAACCGCCGCCCGGCTCGCCAGCGGCCTCGTCACCATCGCCGTCGTAAACGGCGACGAGCGGCTGTACTCGCAGAAACTCGCCTGCCCCAATTGCGGCGCCAGCGTGCCGCAGCTCGAGCCGCGCTCCTTCTCCTTCAACAGCCCCTTCGGCGCTTGCCCCACCTGCAGCGGTCTGGGCAGCAAGTGGAGCTTCGATCCGGTGAAGGTCATCGTCGACCCCTCCAAGCCTCTGCTCGACGGCGGCCTCGGCCCAGGCTCCTCCTCCACGTGGATGTGCGAACAACTGCGCGAAGCCGCATCCCGCCTGCGCATTAACCTCAAAAAACCCTTTTCCAGCCTGCCCGAGGCCACGCAGCGCCTACTGCTGGAGGGTGGCCAGGGCTTCCCGGGCATCCTGAAAATCCTGAACGAGACCCTCGAAGAGGCCAGCGAAGGCTACCGCGACTGGCTCTCCGAGTACATGTCGCCCACCACGTGCCCCGACTGCCGCGGCCAGCGTTTGAAGGCCAGCAGCCTCGCCGTCACCGTGAAGGACATCGGCATCGGCGAACTAACGGCCATGGCCATCTCGCGCGCCCTGCAGACCATCCGCGCCTGGCAGTTCAACGAGCGCGAGCAGCAGATCGCCGGCCGTGTAGTCGAAGAGATCCGCAATCGCCTCGAGTTCCTCACCGCTGTTGGCCTCGAGTATCTGGACCTCGCCCGTTCCGCGGCCACGCTCTCCGGCGGTGAGGCGCAGCGCATCCGGCTGGCGACGCAAATCGGCTCCAAACTGCGCGGCGTCCTGTATGTTCTCGACGAACCGTCCATCGGCCTGCACCCGCGCGATAACGACCGGCTGCTCGACACTCTCGGCCATTTGCGCGACCTCGGCAATACCGTACTCGTGGTCGAGCACGACGCCGAGACCATTGAGCGCGCCGATTACGTGATCGACCTCGGCCCCGGCGCCGGACGGCTCGGCGGCGACCTTGTGGCCAGCGGTCCGCCGCGCCAGATCGAAAGCAATCAGCGCTCCCTCACCGGGCAGTATCTCTCCGGCGCGTGCCGCATCGAGATTCCCGCTCAGCGCCGGCGAGGCAACGGCAAAAGCCTGGTGGTGAAAGGCGCGCGCGAGCACAACCTCAAGAACGTCACCGTCGATTTCCCGCTGGGCACGTTCACTGTCGTAACCGGTGTTTCAGGCAGCGGCAAATCGACCCTCGTGAATGACATCCTCTACCGCGCGCTCGCGCAGGCCGTATACGGCAGCCGCTCCGAACCCGGCGCGCACGAGGCGCTGCTTGGCGCCGATCTCGTCGACAAGGTCATTGAAATCGACCAGTCGCCCATCGGCCGCACACCGCGCTCCAACCCCGCCACCTACACCGGGTTGTTCACGCCCATTCGCGAGCTCTACGCAATGCTGCCGCAGTCGCGCGAGCGCGGCTACAAGGCCGGCCGCTTCAGCTTCAACGTGAAGGGTGGCCGATGCGAGGCCTGCCAGGGCGACGGCCTGAAGCGCATCGAGATGAATTTCCTGCCGGACGTCTACGTCACCTGCGACGTCTGCCGCGGCCGGCGCTACAACCGCGAAACCCTCGAAGTGAAATACAAGGGCTTGTCCATCGCGGACCTGCTCGAATCCACGGTCGAAGACGCGCTCCCGCTGCTCGAGAATTTTCCGCAGATCAAGGCCAAGCTCCAGACCCTGGCCGACGTCGGCCTCGGCTACATCCACCTCGGCCAGTCCTCCACCACACTGTCCGGCGGCGAAGCCCAGCGCATCAAGCTCTCGAAAGAGCTCAGCCGCCGCCAAACCGGCCGCACGCTGTACATCCTCGACGAGCCCACCACCGGCCTGCACTTCGATGATGTGAAGCATCTGCTCTTAGTCCTCCAGCGCCTGGTCGATCTCGGCAACACCGTGCTGGTGATCGAGCACAACCTCGACGTAGTCAAATCGGCCGACTGGATCATCGATCTTGGCCCCGAAGGCGGCGAGCGCGGCGGACGCGTCGTAGCCGTCGGCGCCCCCGAGGACATCCTCTCCGCTCCCGCCAGCCACACCGCCCGCGCTCTCGAAAAGGTATTGCCCGCCACCCGGAAGATGGCTTCATGAGCCGCTATTCGGTCGAGCCCCTCGACTTTACCGGCCTCCATACCGTCCCCCTGGCCGAACGCGGCGGAAAAGTGCGCGTCGACCAGTTCGCGAACCCGTATCGCAAGGGCTCCGGCGTCTCCGCCCTGATCGATTCCCTGCCCTCGATCCTCGCCGGCAACAGCTTCCGCGCCATCCTCGAGGCCATGCGCGAAGCGCGCCGCCGCAAGCGGGCCATCATCTGGGGCCTCGGTGGCCACGTCATCAAATGCGGCCTCGCCCCCGTGCTCATTGATCTCATGCAGCGCGGCTACGCGACGGCATTCGCCATGAACGGCGCCGCCGCCATCCACGATTACGAGATCGCCCTCGCCGGCCACACCAGCGAAGACGTGGAAGCGGTCCTCCCGAATGGGCAGTTCGGCCTCGCTAAAGAGAACCTGAACGCGTCCGTGAGACCGGACATGGGCTTAGGCGAATCCTGTGGGGCAGGCCTTCAGCCTGCGGCCGGCCTTCAGCCCGCCTCCGTCCTCGCGCAGGCCTATGCGCGCCGCATTCCCGTCACCGTTCACGTCGCGATCGGTACGGACACCCCGCACATCCACCCCTCCTGCGACCCCGCCGCCCTCGGCGCGGCCACGCACCGCGATTTCCGCCTGTTCTGCTCGCTCGTCCGCGACCTGCACGACGGCGGCGTTTACATCAACGCCGGTTCGGCCGTCATTCTGCCCGAAGTCTTCCTGAAAGCTGTGTCCGCGGTCCGCAACCTCTGCCACCCGCTGCGCGACTTCACCACCGTTAATCTCGACTTTCTCCAGCATTACCGCCCTCGAAACAACGTCGTTCACCGGCCTCACGCCGGCGCCGGGGGGCACGGCTACGAAATCACCGGTCACCACGAGCTCACCATCCCGCTTCTCGCCGCCGCCCTCATCGAGGCCGACGAATGACGCCCCAGGACCCGCAGCCGTTCCCGGCGTCCGAGTATGAAATTCCGCCCGAACCGCGAAACGGCGCCTTCTGGTCCTGGTTGGACGTCGTCATGTTCGTGGCCTTCGCCTTCCTCAGCCTGCTGATCGCGATGGCGGCCACCGCGCTGCTTCACATGAGCCATCTGTTCGCGCAGGCTACCGAGCTCGTGCTCGCGCAGTGCATTCTCTACGTCCTTATCATCGGCGCCCTGTACATCATCATCCGCAGCCGCTACCGCCGCCCGTTCTGGCCGGCCATGGGCTTTGGACCCGCGCGGCCGCACTGGATCACTTACGCCGTCGCCGGTATGTTCCTCGCCGTATTCATCGGCCTGCTTGGCGTCGCGCTGAAAGCGCCCGAAATTCCCCTGCCGTTCCAGGATATGCTGCGTTCGCGCGGAGCGATCATCTCCCTCGGCGTCCTCGTGGTCGCGCTTGGCCCGTTCTGCGAGGAACTCGTCTTCCGCGGCTTTCTGATGCCGATTCTCATGCGTACGCTCGGTATCGCGGCCGGTATCATCCTGGCAGGCGTGCTTTTCGGCGCGCTCCACGGTCCTGAATATCACTGGGCATGGCAGCAGATCGTGCTGATCTCGACCGTGGGCGTCGTTTTCGGATGGGCGCGGTACCGCACCGGCTCAAACATCCCCGCGTTCCTGATGCACGCCGGCTTCAATCTCACCCAGTTTGTCGCCCTGATTTACTCCAATACGAAATGATCGAAACCATTCAGTGGACCGACGCAGGTGTGGTCATGATCGACCAGACGCGGCTCCCGCGCGAAGAGGTCTATATCACCTGCCGCGATTACCGCGAGCTCGCGGAAGCGATCCGCGGCATGGTCGTGCGCGGCGCCCCGGCGATCGGGGTCGCAGCGGCTATGGGCGTCGCCATCGGCGTTCAGTACGCCGACGCGGCGCGGCTCGATGAGGAGTTCGAGCAGATCTGCGCCACACTCGCCGCTACCCGGCCCACCGCCGTCAACCTGTTCTGGGCCATCGACCGCATGCGCCGCCTCTACAACGAAATCCGTACGCAGCCGATCGAGCTCATCCGCGCGCGCCTGATTGACGAAGCAAAACAGGTTCGCCTCGAGGACATCGCCATCAACGAAGCCATGGGCCGCAACGGCGCCCCTCTGATTCCCGACGGGGCCACAGTGCTTACGCATTGCAACGCCGGCGCCCTCGCCACCGCGGGTTACGGGACCGCACTCGGCGTGATCCGCGCCGCCGTCGCAGAGGGTAAGCACATCGACGTCTTCGCTGACGAAACCCGGCCATTTCTCCAGGGCGCGCGGCTGACCGTCTGGGAGCTCCAGCACGACGGGATACCGGCCACATTGATCACCGACAACATGGCCGGACACTTTCTTCGGTCGGGCCGCATCGGGTGCGTGGTGGTCGGCGCCGACCGCATCGCCGCTAACGGCGACGTGGCGAACAAGATCGGAACTTACTCTGTGGCTGTGCTCGCAAAAGAGAACGGCGTTCCCTTTTACGTCGCCGCACCCGTCTCCACGCTGGACCTGACCCTCGCCTCGGGCGACGGCATCCCCATCGAGCAGCGCTCGGCCGCCGAAGTGACTCACGTTTTCGGAGTGCCGGTGGCGCCCGACGGCACGCCGGTCGAGAACCCCGCCTTCGACGTCACGCCGAACCGCTACGTGAGCGCCATCATCACCGAGCGCGGTGTTGCACGCGCCCCCTACAGGGAATCCCTCCGCGCGCTCACCGAGGTCGAAGCCCATGTCTGAAATGTGGGGCAGGCTCCCAGCCTGCGGCGGGCTCTTAGCCCGCCTGGCCCTGGCCACCACGTTCCTCGCCGCTGCCCTTTCCGCCGCGGACGCGCCCCGGCGCGCCCCCAGCTTCGCGCTCCCGGACTCCCAGTCGCATTACCATGACATCCTCGACTACCGCGGAAAGCCGCTCATCATCGAGATCATGTCTACGCGCTGCGAGCACTGCCAGGAGCTGGCCGTTACCCTCGAGAAGGTCGCGGCCCATTACGGAAATAAGATCTCCATCCTGTCCGTCGTTCTGCCGCCTGACAATCAGCAGACTGTCGGCGGGTTTATCCGGAAATACAACGTCACCCACCCCGTTCTGTTCGACTGCAGCCAGATGACCGCCAGCTACTTCAACGCCACTCCGGACAACCCGCACATCGACGTCCCGCACCTGTTCTTCGTCGACAGCAACGGGATGATACAGGATGACTTCATGTGGGCCGCTCCGCCCGAAGGCAAGCCCGCCGACTTCGAAATCAATGCTGTGATCGATCGTTTACTGAAGTGATCCGAGTTACTCGTCGCGAATGAGCTTCGCCACCCGGGGGCCGGAGCCGATATTGAAAAAATCCCGCGCGCTCTCGCTGATCGAGGTCGCGATCTCGTCCAGCAGGGACAGGTACAGCATGCGGTCCTCGAAGGTGGAGTCTTCCGATCGCATCATGCCGGTCAGCCGCCGCAGCAGCCCGATTCGCTGGTCGAAGGTGTCGGCAATTCCCGCAACGTTCTCCTGAAGGAACTCCATGGCGACCCGCTCGGCCTGCCGCAACTCCTGCGGTGACCAGCGCTCGAAATCCGAGAACTCCGGTAGGGAGGGCATATTGCGCCTGCAATGATGTGCTGCGATGCCGCCCATCATCTCACAAAACAGACCTACCCGGTTTCCTGTATGTGCCTCCAAACAGGAGACTATTCCCGATCCGGCGGCAGAGCAGTTTCGCCGCGGGCGCTTAGTCATTATGGAGCGACCAACCGCCGATTCGCAGTAGCGCGGGTTACGCTGCGAAGAGGTGAATCCAGCGGCGCAGAGCCGCATACGAAAGGAGTTGGTCGCTCATGTCTAAAGTACGATTTGTAGGTCTCGATGT
>DASRCB010000167.1:0-50228 GCA_035653295.1 Bryobacteraceae bacterium | reverse complement strand
GCGCGCCAGATACGATCTCGAGCCATGAGGATTTCCACTGTCCTGACCACTCTGCGGCGCTGGCTGCGCCTGGGCCGCGATCCGCGGGATCCGTGGGCGCGGGTGAGGGTTCCGGTTCGAAAAGGGCCGAAGGACCGCAGCGGCGCTGTGGCTCTCAGAGAACCCGATTGACTGCGGATTACGTAAAGGTGGGTCTGCTCGCAGTGCGGGATGACCGCATGCTGTTGTGCCGCAAGAAGCGCTCCACGTCGAAGCTCATTCTGCCGGGCGGCAAAATCGAGCCCGGCGAAACACATCTCGAGTGCCTCGCCCGGGAGCTGCGCGAAGAGCTCGGCAATGAGGTGCGCGCTGAGCGACTCGAACACATCGCGACTTACGTAGATGTCGCGGCCGGGGAGAGCAGGGTAGTGCAGATCGAACTGTACGGCGGCGTCCTGGCCGGGCAACCTGTCGCCACGTCAGAGATCGGCGAGCTGGTGTGGTTCGGCAGGGATGACGATCGCGCTCAGCTCGCGCACAGCCTCGCGAACCAGATCATTCCCGATCTGGTCGCTCGCCGCCTTCTTCACTGGTAAGCATCACCCGGCGGCGGCCATCTTCTTCCAGGCCTCCTCATCCTGCCCCACGCTCAACAGATTGGCCGAGCGAACCAGCGGGAGTCGGAGCAGCTGCGGCTCGCGCTCGATGCGCGCGAGCAAGTCGGAATCGGAGAGCTTCAGGTACCTGAGCCCGGCGTCGACCGCGGCTTTTCCTTCATGGTCGATGAGCGACGGCATGCCGAAGCGCTCGATGAAGCGCCGGATCTCACCGGCCGACATCGGCCGTTTCGTCAAATCCACGAACTGAATCGAGACGCCTCGCTCCTTAAAGAACCGCTCGGCCGCGCGCGTGGCCTGCGATTTCTTCACACCGAAGATCTGCACGTTCGACATACGGCGAAAGTACGACTGTACCTCACCGTTTTCACGGCAGTGTCACTTCATTGCATTGCGAGCGCGACCGACACGAACTGATCTGCCGCGTTTGAACTTTGTCGAACAGCGCGAATCCTGCGATCCTCTTCAGAGTGCTCATGGCCGCGCGGTTTGCAGCCAAAGGCTTCTGCTCGGGGCGCGCCTGTGACGTTTTTTGACCGTCACAAGCCTTGCGCCATTTCACCCAACTCGCTTCTCCGGCACTCCAGGGCCGTGTAGTTACGCGATGGCCGCAGGCGTGCTGCCCCAATCCTGATCGATTCAGCGCATTCGAGCCTAAGTGTCAGACCAGGACGGTCGCATATGCGTCACTTCGCATTCACGCTTCTCACGCTGAGCCTCCTGCTCGGCTCTTTCGGACTGATTGCCGCCGACCAGCCCGCTGCCAGACCAAATCCTCCGGTTCACCTCAGCAACGTGCCCGTTCCTCCGGAACGGCTCGCCGCCTTCCACCCACTGCCGCCTGCTATGGAGGATCGAGCGTACCCGATGACCGCCGCGCGTGTCGCCCTGGGCCGCATGCTCTATTACGACCCACGCCTGTCGGCCAGTCAGAAGGTGTCCTGCAACACCTGCCATCCACTCGACAAATATGGTGTCGACAACGAGGCCGTGTCGACCGGCGTCAAGGGTCAGCATGGCGCGCGCAATGCTCCGACGGTCTATAACTCGGCGGGGCACGCATCTCAGTTCTGGGATGGCCGCGCCGCCACCGTCGAGGAACAGGCCAAAGGGCCAATGATGAATCCGGTGGAGATGGGCATGGATTCGCAGGCGCGCGTGGTCGTCACGGTGGGCTCGATCTGGGAATATCGGGACCTCTTCCGGAAGGCATTTCCCGGACACCGGCATCCCATCAGTTTCGAGAACGTGGCTGTGGCTATCGGTGCATTCGAGCGCGGTCTGGTGACTCCGTCCCGCTGGGACCGTTTCCTGCGCGGCGACCGTACGGCGCTGACCGATGAAGAGATCGCCGGGTTCAACACTTTCTATGAGGTCGGCTGCGCCACCTGCCATAACGGCACGTATCTCGGCGGCGAGAAGTACGAAAAGCTGGGGGCCCTGAAGCCGTGGCCGGACACGCACGACCCCGGCCGCTTCGAGGTCACGCGCCGGGAAGCCGACCGCGCCGTCTTTAAGATCGCCGGCCTGCGGAACGTGGCCATGACGGCGCCGTATTATCACGACGGCTCGGTAGCGACCCTGCCGGAAGCCATCCGCATGATGGGTGAGTACCAGCTGGGCAGGAAGCTGGATGCGGCGCAGATCGGATCCATCGAGACTTACCTGAAGGCCTTGACCGGTCAGATCCCTTCCGGGTATGTATCGCCGCCGCCGCTGCCGCCGAGCCGGCACGACACCCCCAGGCCAATCACCGATTAATCACAGGACGTGGCGCCCTCAACAAAGCGGGTTCATGGTCGATGAGAAGAAGGACGGCAACTCCGGCCGGCCGCCTTTCACTACCGGACTGATGCGTTGCCCTCCTTGCAGATGGCGCAGAACGGGAGAGAGGCGATCGACAAGATAACCGCCAGTATGCTCCCGGACACGGCCGAGGACCTCGGCCGGCTGCTCTCATCCGTTGCGCCCGGGCGCCAAACCGCCTTCGAGGGCCCTGAAGAATCCAGACAATTGCTGGCCGCGATTGTCGATTCCTCCCCTGACGCCATCATTTCCAGATCGCTCGACGGAAGGATCCTCTCCTGGAACCACGGGGCGGAAGTCTTGTTAGGGCACAAGGCCGAGGAGGTGGTTGGACAGCACATTTCGCTCGTCGTTCCACCGGAACTCGAGCATGAATTCGACTGGACCAATGCGCGGGTTGTGGCCGGCCTGCCCATTCCGCCGCTGGATACCGTGCGCCTGGCGCGAGGCGGCCGGCGCGTTGATGTATCGCTGAGCATCTCGCCGGTTCACAGCGCTGCGGGGGATCTGATCGGGGCCGCGGTGATCATGCGCGACATCACTGCCAGGCGGCGCGCCGAGCGGGAGCTGCACGACCGCGAGGAACTCTTCCGCACCGCGTTCGAGGATGCCCCCTTTGGTATGGCGCTGACCAGGCGCGATGGACGCCTGCTGCAGGCCAATGCGACCTTATGCACGATGCTCGGCTACTCCGAGGAGGAACTATGTCGCCTCGAGTGGCCGGATATCACCCATCCGGACGACCGCGAATTGTCACGCCAGACCATTGGCAGCCTGCGCGAGCACCCCCGCCATTTTGCCGCGTTCGAAAAACGTTTCCTGCACCGTGATGGCCATGCGATTTGGGCCCGTGTTCGAATCTCGGTTGCCGCCAGAGGCGACAGCTCGCCCTACTTTATTACCCACGTCGAAGACATAACCGAGTCCCGCCGTGCGCAGGAGGCTTTGCGCGGAAGTGAAGAGCGCTATCGTCGGCTGATCGCGAATCTGCCCGATGTGGCCTGGACCGTCAACTCGGATGGCGGCGTGACCTGGTTCAGTCCGAACGTATTCTCCGTTCTGGGCCTGAGCCCGGAGGAATGCTGCGCCATGACCGCGCAGGAATGGCTCGACCTGATCCATCCCGCCGACAGAGAGCGCGTCGTGGCTGCCTTCAAAGCGCTTTTCGCCGGCGGCCGGCCGTTCGACGTCGAGTATCGAGTCCGAACGGTTCGCGGCGAATGGCTCGACGTCCACGGGCGCGCGGTCCGAACCTACGAGGACGCGGGCGTTCGTTATGCCGATGGAGTGTTCTCCAATATCGCCGCCCGGAGACGCGCTGAACGAGCGCTGGAGGAGTCCGAGCAGCGCTATCGGCTCCTGTTCGAGCGCAATCTGGCCGGAGTCTTTCGGGCGAGATGGGATGGCCGCCTGCTGGAATGCAACGAATCGCTGCTCCGAATACTGGGTCAGGATTGCGCAGGCGGATTCGCGCGGCTGGCGAGGGATGGCATTTTCTATGACGAGGGCGAGACGTGCAGCCTGTTCGAGCGTCTGTCCGCTGAACGCATGGTGGCCAGCCACGAGGTCCGCCTCCGCAGGCGCGATGGAACGCCGGTATGGGCGCTGGCCAACCTGAGCGTAATCGAAGGAGATGGCCGCGCTTCACCGTTCATCGAGGGAACCCTGATCGACATCAGCGAGCGCAAAGCTGCGGAGGAGGAGCTCCGCCGCGCCCGCGACGCCGCCGAAGCCGGGAGCCGCGCCAAGAGCCGCTTCCTCGCCAACATGAGCCACGAGATTCGGACGCCCATGAACGGCGTGCTCGGGATGGCGCGCTTGCTGCTCCAGACCGATTTGAACCCGGAGCAGCGCCAGTATGCCGAGGTTGTCTGCTCCAGCGCCGAAGCGCTGCTTTCTGTCATCGGCGACATTCTCGATCTGTCGCGTATCGAGGCCGGAAGAATGCGGCTGGAGAGCGTCGACTTCGACCTTCGGGCCGTGCTGGAGGGAGTGGTCGAGATGGTAGCGGCGCAGGCGGAAAGCAAGGGGCTCGAGCTTACGTATCTGATCTCGCCCGCGGCGCCAGTGCTGCTGCGCGGCGATCCCGGTCGTCTGCGCCAGGTGATCGCCAACCTCGCAGCGAATGCGGTCAAGTTTACGGAATGTGGGGAGGTCGCCATTCGCGTCGAAGTCATACAGCAGGACGCGGCTGGCGCGACGCTCCGCTTCGTCGTCAGGGATACGGGAATCGGCATCCGCCGCGAGCAGGCCGACGTGCTTTTCTCGCCATTCGTGCAGGCCGATGAATCTACCACGCGAGGATTCGGCGGCACGGGTCTTGGTCTCGCCATCTGCCGGCAGCTCGTGGACATGATGGGTGGGAGTATCGGGTTCGAAACGGCCGAGGGCGCGGGATCGACGTTCTGGTTTTCCGTCAGGCTGGCCGTGCAGGATGAGCAGCCCGCGCGGGAACGCCTCGATGGCCGCATTCTGGTCTGCTGCGAGCGGGCGGGCACGCGCTCGGTCATCAGCACCCTGCTCACTGCCTGGGGTTGTCGCTGCACGGAGTGCGATACTCCACAGGCCGCAGCGGAGGCCGTGCGAAACGCGGCACGGGACGCCCAGCGCTTCGACGCTATCGTTCTGCCGCAGGGTGAAATACCGGAGGCGGTGACCGGCGCTGGCGCAAAGATACTGTTGCTCACGCCTCTCGCCCGGCATCCGGCTTCGGTCGGAAATGATGCCGTGGGGCGCGCGATCGCTCTGCCGATTCTCGAAAGCCGTTTGCGCGAAGTGGTTCGCCGCGCCCTGCGGCCGGAAACTCCCCGCAAGGACGCCCCTGCATCAATCGTCGGTTCCGAAAGACGTGCGGCGCGCGACGCCCGCATTTTGCTGGCTGAGGATAACCGCGTCAACCAGCGGGTGATGAGCGCCATGCTGCGACGGCTGGGCTACACGGCGGAAACGGTGTCTAACGGTGCGCAGGCTGTTGCCGCGCTTTCTCAGAGGCAGTATGATCTGGTCCTGATGGATTGTGAGATGCCGGAGATGGATGGTTTTGAGGCTACCCGCCACATTCGTCAGAGTCTCGGCGCCGGTGCTCGGCTGCCCATCATCGCCGTGACCGCGGCGGCAATGGCGGGCGATCGCGGCAGGTGCCTCGAGGCAGGCATGGATGATTACCTCGTCAAACCGGTGGACCCGGAGCGGCTGGCCGGAATACTGGCCCGCTTCCTGCCCGACGCCGGTTCAGCGCGTGCGCCGCAGGATTCTGTAACCCCAGGCGTCGAGTGACACCACCGGCAGCGGTACGTTGAACCGCTTCTCCCCGCCAATAACGGGTGTGAGGTTCTCGAACAGACCGGCCGCGTTCACGCCGCCGAGAAATGGCCGGTTCGAGCAGTTGATCACGATCAGGAACTCCTCGCCGGCATCGCGCCGGTAAAAGCTCAGCACACGGTCGGGGGCCGCGTTGTCCACCCATTCCGTGTCGCCCTGCTGCAATGCCGAATGTTCGCGGCGCAATGCGATCATCTGCTGGTAGAAGCGCGGGAATTCCGGCCGCCGCTGGGCGATGTCCCAAAACACCGGCAGCCTGAAGAACAGGGCCGGCGCGCCCGATTCGGTGGTATCGCCCGCTTCCATCCCGTTGTAGATCATGGGCACGCCATCCATCGTGAACACCAGGGCCGAAGCGGCCAGAGCGCCTCGTTCACCGAAACGCGCGATTGCCCGCTTCTCATCGTGGTTATCGGAGAAGCGCATCTCCATCGCGCCGGCTGGGTATTCGGCGCGCGTGCGGGCCCATTCGGACTTGACCGCAATCGCGGTCTCCCCGTTTTCGAAGACCTGGGTAAGCGTGCTGTGGAAAGGCCACGCGTAATCGAGGTCGAAAGCCTTCACCAGCAGCTCCGGCTTGTGCGCCTCCGCGATCATGACCATGTCCGGTTTGATCTGCTCCAGTTCGGTTCGGGCCTGTTCCCAGAAATCGGTCGGTACCTCGGAGGCCACGTCACACCGGAAGCCGTCCAGGTCGAACTCGCGCAGCCAGTACTTCAGCATGTCGATCATGTACCGCCGCAGATCGGCATTGGCGTAGTTCAGCCCGGCCACATCGCTCCAGTCGGGATTCGGGGGAATGATGTTCCCGGCGGCGTCGTGCTTGTACCACTCCGGGTGCTTCATCAGGACGCTGTCCCATGAGGTATGGTTGGCGACGATGTCGATAATGATCTTGAAACCGCGCTGATGAGCCGCGTGGACCAGCGATTTCAGGTCCGCCGCCGAGCCGTACGACGGCTCGATGCCGTAGTAGTCGCGCACCGCGTATGGGCTGCCGATGGGGCCTTTACGCTTCACCTGGCCGGCGGGGTGGATCGGCATCAGCCAGAGAATGTTGACTCCGAGCCGTTGCAGGTCGGGAAGGCGTGTCTCAATCCCATGGAAGTCGCCACTCGGCGAGAAGGTGCGGGTGTTGATCTCGTAAACGACGCCGGATCGCACCCATGCGGGGCTCGGCCGCGCATGTGGCGCCTGGCCGAAAAACAGCGGCGCGACCGCCAGCGAGACAACCCACGTTTTCCACATCGCTCGCCATTCTAGCGCCCATAAGGCGCCTAATGGCGCGTCTCGCGCAGGCCGATGACTGATGTGTGGGAGCCTCGCGCAGGTTGTGGGTAAACGCAGCCATTGCCGCCACGCTGCTCGCGTGCTGGGGCATGTTGTCAGTGAGCTTCAGCGCGGAACAGGGGGATTTCGCCGCCTTCTACACCGGCGCAGCGATCGCGCGCGACGGCGACTTCCACCACCTGCACGATCCCGCGCGGCAGATCGCGATCGAGAAGGCGATCGTACCGGCAAGGGCGGGGTATACGTACTTTGTCCGGCCGGACGTCTATGCTGCGCTTCTTGCGCCTTTGGCGCTGCTGCCGTTCCGCGGCGCATTCGCCGTATGGATTGCACTTCAGATGCTGATCCTGTGTGCTTGCTGCTGGTGGGCGGCGCGCCGCTTCGGTCCCGACGCTCTCCCCCTGGCGGCCCTCTTTCCGTTGACCGTGTTCAGTGCGGCCTTTGGACAGGACGCAGTCTTCTGGCTGGGTGTCCTGGTCGTGGGATGGTGGCTGGACGAGCGCGGACGCGCGTTTGCCGGCGGACTGGTGTTCGGCCTCGTGCTGTTGAAACCGCACCTCGCGTTCCTTTTACCGCTGGCCATGATGCTGCAAAGGCGATGGCGCGTGCTGGCCGGTTTTGCACTAACCGCTGCGTCCGAAGTGCTCCTCTCCTGCGCGCTCGCCGGCCGCACGGGCGTCCTTACTTATATCCACTTCCTGCGCGACCGTCAGGCCTATCTGTCTCCGCATCCGGAGCGGATGCTGAACACCGCGAGCATCCTACGCAACTTCGGTAGCCATTCGGCATTTGCCGGGGCAATGCTGCTGGTTGTTGCTGTCGTCGCGGCCGTTCTTGCGATGGCCGCGGGGCCGTGGTGGCGCGCGCTCGCCGCGGCGGTAATCGGGGCGATGGTGATCGCACCGCATACCATCCCTTACGACGCCGCCTGGGCCATTCTGCCTGCATGGCTGGCGTACTTTAGTTCGCGCCATGTGGCCGTACGCGCCGCCGCGCTGCTGTTCTTCACTCCCGTCCCATGGTTGCTCCAGTTGCTGGATTCGCCGTGGACCGTCGCGCCGGCGCTGGTAGTGCTTGTGTTCCTGCTCGCGATGGCAGGGGAGCCCGTGTGGAGGGCCAGACCCGCCGCGGTTGCGCTCGCCCCTCAGGGCACCCAGGCTTCGAGCACGTAAGCCACAACGAGGAATATTAAACAGGGAAAGAACAGCGCGGCGACATGCCTTCGCTTGCCGGGAGCGAACACCGGAGCTGCGCCGATGAAAACTGGAAATGCCAGCAGCAGATGCCGTGGCAGCCCCATGTACGGTTTTTCCGGTCCGGTGTAGTAGGCGAAGCTTGCCAGCACGATGGCCACAACGAATGCGCGATAACTCGGGCGCAGATGGCCCCACGCCAGCGCCGTCATTATCAGGAACATACCCGCGAGCGAGAGATCGACGACATTATTCATCGTGGGCGCCTTCAGCACCAGGCTGATGGCTCGCCACAGCGCATCCGTGGGCCACAGCATCGCCTGAACCGGCACGACTTTCGAGGCATCCGGCGACAGCACCGTTGTGTACAGCAGCCCATGCACGCTGGAGAAATCCGGGTGCAGCGCCTGACCCAGGCCGAACCCGCGATACAGAATCCATCCGCCGTAGGCGGCAGGCGCCATGGCGACGGCAACCCATGCGCGCCAGTTGCGGTTCCACGCCCGCGCGAGCTCCCAGGCCATGGGTACGATCAGGAACAGGCCCTGCTGGCGCGTGAGCGTTGCCGCGCCCGCGGCGATCCCGGCCAGCCACCACTGGCCTCGCCTTGCGCTCAGCAGGCACACCGCGGCGCACGCGATCCAGAGCGATTCAGTGTATGGGAAGAATAGGATGGCCGCCAGTGGAAACGCCAAAAACAGGCGGCATGCCAGCTCCGATTGTTCCTCACTCAGGTCCAGGCGGGCCAGATCGTAAATCGCCAGCACCGCCAGCGCGCTGAAGACCGAGGCGACAATCCAGAGCGCCACGATTGGCTGCCCGACAATCGCGGTCAGAGGACGCGCCAGCCATGGAAGCAGGGGATGAAAGGTAGTGCTGAAATCGTCCCCCCGATAACCGCTCGCCACGATGCGCACGTAAAGTTTCGCGTCCCAGCGCTCCCACGGCGCAAACACCACGCGTTCGAACCAGGCGAGCCACGGCGCGGAGGGCGGCCACATGCGGATCGCCGCTTCGCGCGGAGTAAGCGGCCGAATGGTGGCGCACAGGATGGCGAATGCGACCGTGAAGATGCGCAGCCCGATCCACATGTCCAGCAGCCGCCTCTTCGGGGTTTGCAGGGCAGCCGGTTTCGCCGGCGTGGGGCAGGCGGTTTCGCCCGCCACGAAGCTGCTAGATGCCATCGGGCGCCGCCTCCAGCCCGACCGGCCACAGCGAAATACAGAACGTCGCCAGCAGCGCGAGCAGCCCGACCACGAACAACGCGCTCCACGGCGCGCCACCCAGAACCAGGAAATACGGAACAGGCGTGAGAATCAGCGCCGCCGCCGCTCGCAGCGGCACGTTCACCGACCGTCCAATCACGGCCACAAAGACCGCGAACAAAAGCACGTCGTCCGCGATACCGGAATGAAAACTGACCAGCAGACCGCAGACCACACTCGCTGCCAGCAGTAACTCGAGGTCGCCGGTTCGCTGTGCCAGCCACAAAAACGCGAGCAGAACCAGCCCCGCGAGCGCCAGCTCCAGCCGCATATCTCCGTGCAGCACCGCAACCAGCCCGTGCAGGTTGGGCATCGTTGCCGCACTGGGATTAATCCATGGATCGCGCAGCACCTGAACGTAGCGCCGCAGCGAATCGGGGCCGTTGACGACAACACCGAGCAGGCTCAGCAACGCGGTTCCCAGGATGCCCCCGGCCAGAACGCGCCATTGCCTCTTCAAAAGGAGCGCAAGCGGCACGAACAGGAACAGGTGGAACTTGATCGCGCACAACGAAAGCACCAGTCCCGCCGCGAACAACCGCGACCGTCGCATCAGCAGCACTGTTGCGCCAACGATGGCCAGCAGGAACGGCGTGTCCTGCCCGTCGCACAGCGCCGCCGCAGCGGGAATGCTCATAGCCGCGAAAAATGGCAGGGAAGGGCACTCCCGGCCGAACCGCACGAAAAACCAGATCAGCGCCGACAGCGTGGCCAATGAGAACAGCGCGTATGCCGAAAGATATGGCAGGGACGCCAGGGGTTTGAGGAGCGCGGCATAGAACGGTGGCCGCGTATACACGACGCTCTCCATGGTGAACCCGTGAATGGCCTGGATGGCGGCGAGATTTGCGGCGCGTGAATACAGGTCCGGCGTACCCGCCAGCCTCGCCGCTGCATAGAGCTGCGCGAAATCGTTTTGCCCGGTGAGCGCTCGCCCACGTTCCAGCCACGCCAGCGAGAGCAGAAACACCACTCCCGCAGCGATCGGAAGCCAGCGCATGCCGCGCCTCATCACTCCGCAGATCGGCAGAATCAGCCGTGGAGATTAACCGCGACTTCAAACAAGCCGCCGTCGATAACGTGGCGAGACGGCTCGTCAGGTTTACGCCGGGTCATAACAATCTGCCCGGTTAATTTTGGAAGAATACGCCGGCCAATCCGAAGGACAGGGCCAGAACGACAACCGCGGCGGCATTCCTCGCGTAATCAGGCGGGAAATGGCGGTCGATCCAGCTCAGTACGAAGCTGAACAGCATGGCAATGAAGCTGTGACTGGAGAGCCAGCAGACCAGCATCAGTGGCCAGCAGTTCAGGGCACATGTGGAACCCGATAGCCAGCCGAAGCAGATGCAGTCGCGGTCGGCTTCCCAGCCGGCAGCCGAGAGCGGCGCTGTCCTGTGACACATGCGAGCCGCCACTCGCTTCCATGGCGAGACTAGCCAGGCGGCGGTGATAACCAACCCCATCGCCGTGCCGAGCCGCCAGTCGACACGGTGCCCGATGTGCAACAGTGTAAACGCCAGCGAGAGCGGCGCGCCCAGCGCTGCCCAAACGCTCAGATACCCGACCAGGTACTCCAAAGCAGCGCGATGCCGCCGTGACCAAAGGCTTCGCTCCGCAGTGAGCCGGATCTTATCTACCTGCAGGGGCAGCATCATCGCCGCCACCATCAGCATCCAGTGGCGCCAGTTGGCCGCCGCTCCGGCGCTGTGCATGTGCACGCCGGCGCGCGCTGCCAGAGCGAGCCATGCAGCCATGCTGGCGGCCAGCATCGAAATCTCGGGAAGACGCCAGCGAAGGTGATCGATAGCGTCGGCCCGAAATGCTTGCAGCGTCACTTCCGTCTCACGCCCGGTAGATGCTGATCCGTCCGATCCGGATGGGCTCGTGCTCGGCGGCGGCGCCCTCGACTCCGGCACGGGGCAGGAACGTGACCCGCACGTTCTTGTCATCCCAGGCATTCTCCTGCCTCAGCCTGTCGACAAGTTCGGTGATGTCCATGGAGAAACTAAGTCCGTTTCCCGCGCTGCGCGCCGACCGCGTGCTCGCCCTGGCGATACCGAAAAGATGCAGGGCGCCGGCGTAGTGTTCCTTGTACGCGGCAGCATCAGCATTCTCGGGAAGGTTCACGTACACTTCGTACGTGTTGTGAGCTGTCCTGGATGTCACGTTCTCAACGTGGAGATAGGTCCTGCCTTCGGGTACCGGCTGGACCGCCGCCGCGGCAGCTTTGGGAGCCTTGCCGGCCTTTGCCGCTTTCGCTTTCGCGGGACCCGTTGGCGTCTGTATTGCGATAGCCGCCGATTGCGGCGATCCGGTCAGAGTCAGCTTCTTTCCGCTGGCCCCGATCATTTCCGGACGCTGCGCCGACATCGCTTGATTCATTACAGCAGCAGTTGCTTTCGCCGGCTTCGCCATAGGCAGCGGGCTGGCCGTGTCGTCGTAATCGTAATTGAACGGTGTCCGGGTGTCCGTCACCTTGCTGGGCGTCATGGTGACCTTTTTCCCGGTGGCGTCGTGAAAGCTGAATTTTATGGACGTCCCCCATGTGATCCCGCGGCCGGCGACGTTCACCGGAACGCTCGGATCAGTGTGCGACGTGGACATTCGACTCCAAACGGCCCAGAGCCGGTCGATGTTGGCGTGGTGCAGCCAGAAGATTGGGTCGAGGGCGGCCGTATCGGGGTCGGTCATCCATCCCAGCGTCTGGTCTCCTCCAACGTCCATATGGATTGCGTTGTGCGGGCCGCTTTCCACTGAACGCACCCCAAAGAAGTGGCCGTCGTGGTTGGCGGCCGTGGCCGGCCCGCCGAAGCCGAGATCGCCCACTGTGATGTCGGTGCTCGGCGAGAAGAAGGTTTTGCCGAGGCACCCGCTGATATCCACATCCCTGTCGGGAATTGCCGCGGCATTACCGCCGTTGATTGCCGGAGCACGCAGAATATTAACTCCGCTCATGACGAAAAGCGGGTTCGGCGAACCATCTGGCAATTTCGGCTCACGAAAGGCCGGCGGCAGAATCCTCGCCTTGGGATTGCTGGTGTCACTGTAGTTCCAGTAAGGCAGAGTCCAATCGGCGGGCCCGCCAAGCTTCACCACCGCGGCGCGAACGATCTGCTCGAAAAAACCCAGGTACATCCGGTGCCAGGGAAGAAAAAACCAGGATCCGTGCTGGCATTGGGTCCAGAACTTATCGGTTACGGCCTTCTTCGGAATCGGGCCTGCAGCCGCAAACGGGTCGGTGCTCTTGCTGTATCCGTGCACCCCTGCCTGAAACCGCCAGCTGGTTGGGTCCGTTGCGGGCCGGGTGCTCATTTCGCCAACAGCTTTGGCGTACCAAAGAAGAGTGGGCTCCCAGGTTGAAATGGCCGATAACTTCCAGACATCCCTGCGGATCAGAACAGGCACGGCAGTCTCCTTTGCGGTATTCGGCCGCTCAGCGGAATGGTTTCAGGTAGGGATCAATTCTACACCGGATTCGATCGAAACAGACAAGATTCGCATGCGCCACACTCGGTCCCGCTGACGCATCCTCCGCACGCGTAACTTCCACCTGTGCGCGCCGCTGCTTCTGATACCATCAGGTTGAACGCATCCCGTTCTCTCGGAGGGTAATGAGCAAGGAAGATTGCATTGAAGTCACTGGCACCGTAGTCGAAAAATTCCCCAGCGGCCTTTTCAGCGTACAGCTCGATCAGGAGCGCACCGTCCTGGCCCACCTCGCCGGAAAACTCCGCCGTAACCGCATCCGTGTCCTCGCCGGAGACCGCGTTACTCTCGAGCTTTCGCCGTACGACCTGACCAAAGGCCGCATCACCTATCGCCATAAGTAGCGCGTCGGAGTAGACCTGACCCACGGGTCGGCGTACCCCCTAACTTTAGCCAGCGTAGTAGTTTAGCGCCTGAGAGTCGCAGCGGCGCTCCCCCCACTACTCGTTTATGCACAGAGTCCTTTTTGTGCTCGGGACACGCCCGGAGGCGATCAAATTGTGCCCACTCCTGCTGCACCTCCGCCGCTTCCCTGACACCTTCGACGTCCGGGTGTGCGTCACCGCGCAGCATCGCCAGATGCTGGATCAGGTGCTCGCCGCATTCAGTGTGACGCCGGATTATGACCTCGACTGCATGCTTCCGGGGCAAACCCTGTTTCAATCGAGTTCACGGATTCTGGCCGGCCTCGAGCCCGTCCTGAGAGACGGCCGCCCGTCGATGGTCGTTGTGCAGGGTGATACCACGACAACGCTTTGCGGCGCGCTCGCGGCCTTTTACGCTGATGTGCCGATCGCGCACGTCGAGGCGGGCCTGCGCACCGGTGACCGCAAGCAGCCTTTTCCGGAAGAGATGAACCGCGTGCTCGCCGGCCGCCTCTCGCACCTGCACTTCGCGGCGACTGAAGGCGCGGCGGCCAATCTGCGCGCCGAAGGAGTTCACCCATCCTTCATCCACGTCACCGGGAATACCGGGATTGACGCCGTCCTGCACGTTCGCGACGGCATCGCTTCAGGCCGCCTCCCCGGTGGTCACTGGCCGTGGCTCGATTCGCGCCGCCATCTCGTCCTGGTCACGGCGCACCGGCGCGAGAATTTTGGCGCGCGGCTCGGCCAGATCTGCTCAGCCATCGCCACCTTGTCCGCCGATCCGCGCATTCAGATCGCCTGGCCGGTGCACCCCAATCCAGAGGTGCAGCGGCACGCCCGCGCGCTCGCCGCCAAAGCCCCCGCCGTACATCTGCTCCCGCCGCTCGATTACGTTCCCTTCGTCGACCTGATGCGCCGGACGTATCTGATCCTCACCGACTCCGGCGGAATTCAGGAGGAAGCCCCGTCGCTGGGAAAGCCGGTTCTGGTGCTCCGCGATAAAACGGAGCGCCCCGAAGCAATCGCCGCGGGCGCCGTCCGGCTGGTGGGATCCGAGCCATCGCGCATCGTTGCCGAGACGCGCCGCCTGCTCGATTCCGTTCCTGCGTACCAGCGTATGGCGGCCGTTCACAACCCTTACGGAGATGGTCGTGCCAGCGAGCGGATTGAGGGCGTAATCCGTTCATTCTTCAGCGCAAAAAGTGTGCCAACCGCCGCCTGAAAAGGCCCTTTCAGCGCCCTCCGAAAACTGCCCGGTCCGGCACGGTCTGGGAGGATGGTGTTCTCCAGGAGGGTCACTGGCGTTGAAGGCAATTCTTCATAACAAAGCAAAGGTGGGTGGAACGGAGCCCGATTTCGAGGAACGCTTCAGCCGCATGCTGCACGGACAGCCCGCGGCGGTGCGCGGCATCAGTTCCTTCATCGAGATTCACAATGCGGGGCTTTCCCCGGACGGCCGCCCGGCCGGTGTCTTTCTGCTTCTCGGGCCGACGGGAACAGGTAAGACGCGCACCGTCGAAACCGTCGCCCAGCTGCTCCACGGCAGCCCAAAGAATCTGATTAAGGTGGATTGCGGCGAGTTTCAAACCGAGCATGAGGTCGCCAGGCTCATCGGCGCACCTCCCGGGTACCTGGGACATCGCGAGACGCCGCCCATTCTTACCCAGGCTCGACTCGCATCGGTAACATCCCCCCAATGCGGCTTGTCCGTCGTTCTCTTCGATGAGATCGAGAAGGCCGCGCCGTCGGTGTCTCGTCTGTTGCTGGGCATCTGCGATCGCGGCAATCTGCACCTCGGCGACAACACCGCCGTCAATTTCGAAAACACGTTGATCTTTCTCACCAGCAATCTCGGCGCGCGTTCGATGCAGCGCGAGTTGCAGCCCGCTTTCGGCTTTAAATCCCCGGGCGGCGGCGCGCGGGACCACTCCAGAAAACTCGAAGCGATCGCGCTCCACGCAGTACGGCGGCGGTTCTCCCCGGAGTTCATCAATCGCATCGACTCGGTCATCACGTACCAGCCGCTGAAGAGCGATGCCCTCGCGCGCATTCTGGACCAGCTGATCGGCGAAGTTCAGGACCATATCGACCGCCGGCTCGGCATGCGCGCGTTTGTACTCGAGATTCCGGCTCGCACGCGCTCCTTCCTGCTCGAGCGCGGCAGCAGCCAAGAGTTCGGCGCGCGTGAACTGCGCCGCACCCTGTACCGGCACGTAGTCCAGCCCATGGCCGCCCTTGTCGCCGCCGATGATGTGCGGCCCGGCGGCCTGGTGCGAGCCCGCGTCAGGGATGGCGGCGTGCTTCTCGAGACTGCGCCCACGCGTCTGTCCCCGCACCGGCCCGAGCGCCTCGCTTCGTGAGATCGCCTACAATTTCCGCTGGACGGCGGCCTTTTGTGCGGATCGCCTGCCGCTGCACCAGCCGTTTTCTTATCGAACAGCGGCTCTGGACCGATATGGAATGTGGGGCCATCGATTCTCGGTGCATCGGCGCGAGCCAGTTGCGCTAACCCATTGAAGTATTTGACACGAACCCGGCATGCGGTAGAATGGAGGCGTCATGGTAGAGAAGATCATCTGGTAATCACAGCGGGACAGCGAGCGGGCGGGATTCATATATCCTGACGACGAACCTTGGTCCACCTTTCGACCAGGCGCTGGGTTTCCTTGTAGTAGGCTGGATCCTTATCCGCTCTCCGCTCCGCCAGAACGAACTGCTCGAATCCTTCATACCCAGTCTGGACCACCGCTTCGAAAAATCTCTTCAGTTTTTCTTCGTCAGCGGTCCGTACGAAAATGCAAATCGAGAGTTCCTCGAAGAATCCGAGGACCGTCTGCATGTCCCCGCGCAATTTCCTTTGGTCTGGCGTCGCCGTCTTGTTGTTGTACTTCGGTCGGCCGAAATCAGAGCTGTCGATGTCTTTTTCGACAAACGGCCTGGTGGAGTCGATGATCGCTCTGAACGAAGGCTCATTCCAGCGCTGTATAAGCTTGTCTGCGGCGTGACTCCTCTTCTCCTCGATGCCTTTCAGATACGCGAATAGAGCGAACGCTCCGCCTGTAATCGTCGCAAGAAACGCGATGCTCTCGCGGTCATACCAGCGGTAGTGGTACATCCACCAAAGCGCGCACTCCGCAAGCGCGAACAAGCACGTCGCCAGCCATGCGACCGACAGGGCGGGAAGATTGATTCTTGTAGGCATCGCCACCTTGAAATAAACGTTATATCAGAGCAATGATGCGCATGACGCGGTTCCGCACGCGCATGGCGGAGCGGATCGCGGCCCCGTGCACTGCCCGATTTTACTCTTCCGTTTTTTCGAGCAGCCGTTCCAGGCGCATGGAGTAAATCGCCGGCCGGCCCTCGCGATCGCTGACGAAAAAAACCTGCTGGCTGTCCGCGGAGAACACCGGATTCGCCGTTTCCGGGTGCGAGGAGCGATGCTCACAAAGCGTCAGTTCCCGCCGCACCGAACGCAGCAGCAGGAGCACGCAGGGCGACACCTTGCTGCCGCTGACCCCGACGAACACGCTGTCGTCCACGTTGGGCGAAAATGCCACGAATCGGCTCGTCGACGCCAGCAGTGTGTCCTTCCCCATCTCCGGGTCGAGCTGTCGAATGGTTCCCGGCGATTCCAGATGGAGATACAGCACCGCCTTGCCATCGCGCGACCAGTATGCGGGCCCGATCTCCCCTGCCGCCGTGCCCAGCTTCGCGCCCGGGCCGCCGTCCGGCGTGGCCACCCAAAGCGCACCCCCCGACCGGTACATCAGTTGCGCCGTGCCCGGCCGCGGCGCCACATCCTCGATCTGCTGCTCGCTCTCAAAGAATGTCTGCGCCGTGTTGCCGGCGAACCGGATCAATCGCAGCCTGTATCGGCCACCTGCGCTCTCCGCAAGCGTGCAGTACGAGCCATCGTGCGCGACACTGAACCCTCCCGCCGCTTCGTGTGTATCAGGAACACGGTAGAAAACCCGCTCGCGGCCGCCATTCAGCGGGTGAATGGCGACGCTGCGTCCGTCCACGAAGCAGAAGCTGCGCTGATCGGGCGTCAGCGTCAGCGATGATTTGTCGAGCGCCTGCGCCTCGGTCAACCGGCGCGATTCGCCGTTGTGCGTGTCCATGCGCCAGGCCTGGGCCGTCCCGCCCCGGTCGGTGATGTATAAAAGGGTGTTGCCTCGACGCACCGTGGCCTGTTGGTTGTACGCCGGCAGCCACGCTGAATACGCCGGGCTGGTCAAACGGAGCATGGGAAACTCCGTTACCGGATCGGTGTAGCGGCGGATCTCCGAAGAGATGCTCTGCTCCACGGCCGCCGTCGCTGCCGCCGGAAAGACCGTGAGCATCGCCCGTCGGCTCAGAGAACAACGGAAAGCGTTGACCGGCACCCCTGAAGCCAGCTTATCGCACGCTTTGCCGCGCTTATTGTTGCCGCGTGCCGTGCTGGAACGGGTGCTCTTTCGACTCCTGATCGTTGGGCAGGTGCGGCGTCCGATCCTGCTCCGCAAGCTGGGCCGCGCCTGTCCGCGTCGCCTGCTTCGCCTCACGGCACTCCACTTCGTGCGTGCTGAGCTCTTCCTGAGTATTGAAGTAGCGGCCGCATGCATTGCAGCGGAATTGGTTTGTTCCCGGTCCGGCTGGAGATGGCATCACTCGTTTGACCGCTGGCGCGCCACGCCGTTTCGCCTGCCTGCGGTTGCACCGCCGCTTCGTTCGCCCTCGTTCACCGCTGAACATCGGGAAGAGAGGATGAATGTGGCGATCCAGCCACACAATCCCCTCGAAAGCGTCTCCCTGACGCCACACCTGTAACCCGCCCAAATTATTGACGGTCAAACACTTCGGTGTCCTGCTACAATGTGCCTTCAGCTACAGGCCAATGTCTGATGCGCTCCGAAGGAGACGATGTGCGATTCGAGACCACCGTCCAACGTCCCGTTGAGATCAGCGGTACCGGGCTGCACCACGGAGTTCCCGTCAACGTGCGGATCGTCCCCGCGCCGCCCGGCGCCGGCATCGTTTTTGTTCGCACCGACCTGGAGCGGTTCGAAGTGCCAGCTATCTGGCGCTATGTCGCACGTGTCAGCTATGCCACCAGCCTGATGCGCCAGAGTGTCCTTATCTCCACCACCGAGCATCTGCTGAGCGTGCTCTACAGTATGGGCATCGACAACGTTTACATCGAGATCGACAATCTCGAGGTGCCCATCCTCGACGGCAGCGGCAAGCCCTGGGTGGAACTGCTGCGCGGCGCGGGCCTGAAGACCAGCCGCCGGCGCAGGAAGTACCTGTGCGTTCGCCGGCCGGTTACCATCGAGCACGGCGATAAACGGATCTCGATTCTTCCCGCCGATCGGTTCCTGCTCACCTGCGATGTCTTCTACCCACACCCGCTGATCGGCCGACAGTGCATCGACCTCGAAGTCACGCCCGACCGCTACGCTCGCGAGCTTGCCCCCGCGCGCACCTTCGGCTTCGAGCGCGATCTGGAGCAGATGCGTGAGATGGGCCTCATTCGTGGCGCCTCCCTGGACAACGCCGTCTGTTTCCGTGACAACGGCAACGTGCAAAATCCCGGTGGCCTCCGCTTTCCCGACGAATGCTGCCGTCACAAGGCGCTGGACCTGATCGGCGACCTTGCGCTCATCGGCCGTCCGCTGCTGGGCAACGTCATCGCCGAGCGCGCCGGGCACGCCATGCACGCGGCGCTGGTGGCGAAGATCATGTCGGATCGCAGCCTCTACGAAAGTCTCAGCTTCGACCAGGTGGCCACACGCGTGGCTCACGCGCTTGTTTCGTAGTCTTCCGAACCTCCTCACTGCGGTTCGCCTCGTTCTGGTTCCGTTCATCGCGGCAAGTCTGTGGAATCATCAGCCCCGGCGAGCGCTCGCCCTGGTTTTCCTCGCCGGGGTGACCGACGCCATCGACGGATGGCTGGCTCGCCGTTTCGGCTGGGCGACCCGCATGGGCGCTTACCTCGACCCCGTGGCGGACAAGAGCCTTCTCGTGACGCTTTATCTTTTGTTCGGCATAACCGGAATCGTTCCGCTCTGGCTGACGGCAATCGTCCTCGGGCGCGACATCTTTATCCTGTTAATGGTCGCAGCCGGTTTCGCCTTCACGGATGTCCGCGAATTCCCACCATCCGTTTGGGGAAAGCTAAGCACGATCGTGCAGATCGGCGCGGCAGTGGGCTTTCTGGCTAACGCTGCGCATATGCCGTCCGTCCCCTCGTCAATGATCGAAGTGTTCGTATTTGCGACAGCGCTGGCCACGCTGTGGAGCGGTTTTGATTATGGCCGGCGCGGTTTTTCGATCCTGCGCCGCGTACGCATTGACGCTGGCCAGTCGCGGCGGTAGTCTGAAGTTGTGCCGGCCGCGGTGTCCCGTTACGAAGCCTCACGCAGCTACCTGTGGACCGGTGTAGCAGCCCTCGCGTTCACTTCATTCTCCGCCTGGGTTGCGCTGGCCTGGCCCTGGGCCTGGATCGCCACCGCGCTGCTGTTCTTCGGATCCATTCTGGCCTTCGCCCTGGGACTGCTCCCCGATATCGAGGTCCACGAAAGCCACCTGCTGGTCAACACCCACCGAATTCCCTGGAACCAGATCGCGCGCCTGGACGCAGTCGCCACATTCCCGCTTGTCGTGCGCGTCACCTTCCTGAACAACCGCTCCATGGTGCTGGTCTATGCCGGCGACGCCGACGCCCGCCGCAGTCTGCTGCGCAATCTGCGCCGCTACTCGCGTGAGGCGCTCATCGACGGCGCGCCCTGGCGCACGTTCTGGAATGAGCATCCCGCGCCTGCCGCGCAGCCTCGCAAAGTGCAGACTCCTCCGCAGCGCTACCCCCTGCTTCTGGCCGAGGATGAGGCCGAGGTGGAGCGCATGTTCCAGCAGTTGAAAAATGCCGGCCACCTCGACCTGGAGCCGCGCAAGGCTCCCGAGGACAAGTAAGCGCCGCCATAGCGCAATCCCCTGAATGCTGAGAGTCTTCCGGCGCGCCTGGCCTTATATCCGGCGCTATCGAACGTCGCTTGCGCTCGGCATCGGCGCGCTGATCATGAAGGACCTCCTCGGCGCCCTCCTGCCCCTCGCCATCGGCCGCGGCGTGGATGCGCTCACGCATGGCTTTCGACTCGCGCTGGTCTATCGCTTCGCCGTCCTGCTGGTCCTGCTCTCTGCCGGCAAAGGCCTGTTCATGTACTGGATGCGCGTCATCCTGGTGAGCATGTCGCGCGACGTGGAATACGACATCCGCAACGACCTCTTCGCTCATCTGGTCCGCCTGGCGCCCGAGTTCTACGCCCGATCACGCACCGGCGACATCATGGCGCGCGCCACGAACGATCTGAACGCGGTGCGCATGATGCTTGGCCCCGGCGTCATGTACTGGACCGAAACGATGTTCACCTTCATTTTCGCGATCGCCATCATGGTTGCGGTGGACTGGAGACTGGCTGTCATGGCGCTGCTGCCCGCTCCGCTGGTCAGCCTGGTCGTGATCTTCTTCGGTCAGCGGATTCACGATCGCTTCGAAAAAATTCAGGGCATGTTCTCCGATATCAGCAGCCGCGTCCAGGAGAACCTGGCCGGCGTTCGCGTGGTCCGCGCCTACGTGCAGGAGCGCGCTGAAACCGAACAGTTCGAGCGCCTGAACATTGCCTATATCGGCGAGAACATCCGCCTGGCGAAGCTGTCCGCCTTATTCATGCCCCTCCTCCAGGCGCTCATC
Source organism: Bryobacteraceae bacterium (assembly GCA_035653295.1). Classification (GTDB taxonomy): domain Bacteria; phylum Acidobacteriota; class Terriglobia; order Bryobacterales; family Bryobacteraceae; genus DASRCB01. The sequence continues at coordinate 29,168 of DASRCB010000167.1, read as the reverse complement.
AGCATCACCTTTCTGATCCTGCTCTGGGTCGGCGGCTATCAGATGCTGCGCCACCGTATCACGCTCGGCAACTTCGTCATGTTCAACACCTTCATGGGGCTGCTGGTGTGGCCGATGATCGCTCTCGGCTGGGTCGTCAACTTGATGCAGCGTGGCATCGCCTCATGGGACCGCATCATGAGCATCATGGACGAGCAGCCCTCGATCGCGGCGCCGCCGCGGCCGGCTGAGTTGTCCACACCCGTGCGCGGCGAGATTGCATTTCATCGCGTAAGGGTCAGCTACCCCAGCGGTGACGCGCTGGCCGGTGTCAACCTCACCATTCCAGGCGGCCGCACGGTGGCCATCGTGGGCCACACCGGAAGCGGTAAGAGCACGCTGGTCAGCCTGATCCCGCGCCTGTTGGATCCCACGGCGGGCAGCGTTACCCTCGATGGCGTCGATCTTCGGGCCCTCGATCCCGAGGAACTCCGGCGCCAGATTGGTTTCGTGCCGCAGGAGACCTTTCTGTTCAGCTCCACGCTCGCCGCCAACATCGCCCTCGGTGTTCGCGATCCCACGCGGCAGGACATCCAGCGCGCCGCGGAACAGGCCGGCCTTGGACCCGACATCGCGTCCTTCCCGAACGGGCTCGAGACAGCCATCGGCGAGCGAGGCCTGACCCTGTCCGGAGGTCAGAAGCAGCGCGTGGCAATCGCGCGCGCCATCATGCGCGACCCCGCGATCCTGATTCTCGACGATGCGCTTTCCAGCGTCGATACGCTCACCGAGGAGCGCATCCTGAACGGCTTGGCGGAAGTCATGCGCGGGCGGACCACGATCCTGATCTCCCATCGCGTCTCCACGGTTCGGCAGGCGGATCACATCTTCGTGCTCGAGCACGGCGAAATCGTGGAGCAGGGCTCGCACGCCGAGCTCGTCGAGAACGGCGGCTACTACGCCGACCTCTATCAGAAGCAACTGCTCGAAGAAGAGCTGGAAGCGATTTAAGCCCGCCTGGCCATGACGAACGCTCGATCGCGCGGCGTCATTTTCTCGGCGGCGTAACGGATCAGCAGGCGCGGCGCGGTGGCGCGCCAGGGAGTGAGGAAGCGCACCACTTCCGCGGGCCTTTTCGGATACGTCTCCTTCAGCAGCCAGCCGACCCCCTTCTGGACCATATCGTCCGCATCGTCGGCCAGCTGCGTGGCGATCCGGAAGATCGCGTCCGTATTGCGGCCCTGCTTCGCTTCCTGAAGCAGCGCCACGGCAGCGCCCCGCCGCTTCCAGCGATTCCGCGACCGCGTCCAGCGATCGAGTTCGCCGATGAGCGCGGGTTCGTTCGCAATGCACGCCGCGAGGAGCCACGAAGCCACTCCATCGCAGTGTGCCCAGTTGCGAACATAGCGGTCGATCCAGCGCTCGAAGAGGCGGAACTCCGCGCCGCCGCATTCACGCGCGAAGCGGCGGCACAGGTAACAGGCGATATTGCCTTCTTCCAGCGGCCCTCGCCAGAGAGCCTCGCATAGGCGGTTCCGTTCCGCGACCGGCCACTTCCGGACCGCGCTGTACACGAACGAGACGATGGGCGAAAGCGCGGCGCGCCGCACTCCCATCGTGTTCACTTCGTGGCGAAAGAATCTTCGCTGGCCCTCCGCGAAGACGGGATCCACCGCCGCGTTCAGCCGGCGGCGGATCTCCGCCAGCAGTTCGTCGACGCTCAGCGGTGCTGCTCGAACCAGGCGATTATCTTTTGCTCGAACAGTTCGGGGCATGTTCCCAATGCGGCGGCGTGACCGGCGCGTTCCGGCCTCCACAGCGCCACGTGCGACGGGTTGGCCGCTTCGATTTCATCGGAATGGTCGGCAACCACATTATCGTCCTGCTGTCCGTGAATCAGAAGGACGGGAGTGGCGCTCGCCGCGACCGCCGGCAACGCCGACACCGAGTCCAGATCGACCCCATAATGCGCCTGCGCATAAATGCTCGCCGCGTCCATCGCCGGCCAGAAAAGCAGACGCTTGAAGAAGAGATTTATATGGAAATGCTGCGCGATGCGATCGTAGCCGATCTCGCGCAGGGAACTGAAGGCCGATTCCACCGCTACCGCGCGAAACCGCGGTTCCACCGCGAGCGACTGCAGCAGGATGGAGCCGCCCATCGATTCGCCGAGTCCGTACAGCCTCTGCGGCGGGTGGTTCGTATACAACCAGTCGATCCACGAGTGCACATCGCGGCGCTCCAGCGCGCCATAGGTCGCGATCGCGCCGCCGCTCGCCCCGTGCGCGCGGCTGTCCGGGGAGAGCACGGCATAACCGTGTTTGAGGAACAGCGGCGCGTACCCCATGGCGCCCGTGCGCGAATCCGCCATCCCGTGCAGCAGAAGGACGGCGCTGCCGTTGCCGTGCACGGGCTCATACAGCCACGCGCGCAAAGGCGTGCCGTCGAACGCCGGGATTGCGGCGGGGCGCAGCAGCGCGTGGTATGTGCGCGCAAGCTGCTCGGCGCGTTCAATGGGCGGGACCGTGCGCGCGGCAGCGGGGATGTGGAACGCGATATCGCAGAGCGCGACGCCGACGAACGCCTCCCATCCCAGCACGGTGACCGCCGTCATCGCCAGCACCCACGGCCAGACGCGGATGTGGCGGCTCAGTCTGAATGTCAGGGCGGCGGAAGCCATCAATACCTCATACGCGTAAGGACGTTGCCGCGTTGCCCTTATTACGCGTGCTTACACGCATCTGACGGTACGATGGAGGGCGATGAGCCGCGCGCTGAAGTTCGACGTCGTTTGTCCCAACAATCACAATCAGACCATTCGTTATACCGAAGAGGAGTTTGAGAAGGCGGTGAAGTCCGGCACGCTGGTGCTCCATTGCAATACGTGCGATACCAGCTGGAACCTCTCGCATCAGGAGATTGCGAAAATGCGGAAGGAGTTCGCGAAAGAGGGCTGAGCGCCGCCCCTGGTCGCTCAACCGCCCGGCGCTGCTGCCGTCGAATCGCGTGGGACCAGTTCCACCTGCACGCGCCGGCAGACCGGACCCGACGGCTTGGCGATTTCATCGATCACCAGGCCCGCGGCTACCGCGCCCATCGATTCCATTGGCTGGCGCACCGTGCTCAGGGCCGGCGTGCACAGCGAGGCCGCCGCGACATCGTCGAAGCCGATCACCGAGCATTGCTCCGGGATACGCACGCCCGCCCCCAGCAGGGCGCGCATGGCCCCCAGCGCGGTCATATCGTCGAACGCCACCAGCGCCGTGAACGGCCGTCCCCGGCCAAGCAGCTGCTGCGCCAGCGCAAACCCGCCCTCGAAGCTCGATGCCGGATTCGCCGACTCGGCCAGATCGACAATCAGCTCGGGATTGAGTTTCAGGCCCGCGCCGTCAGCGAACGAGCGCACTCCGTTCCAGCGCGCGCACGTGTCGGCCAGGGCCTGCGGCCCACGAATAAAGGCGATATCGCGATGCCCCAGCTGGTGCAAATGCTCCACCGCGGCGAATGCGCCCGCCTCGTTATCCGGCAGAACCGAGCTGATGGCCGACGTCTCCAGTTCCCGGCCGATCAGAACCGTGGGAATGCCCCGCCGCTGCAAATCGCCGAGAATGTCGATGTCCAGGAAGAGCCAGTTGGCCACAATTACCAGACCCTCCACGCGCCGGTCCAGCAGCATCTCCAGGTAGCGCTCGAAGCGCGCGGGGTCATTGTGCGTATCCGTAAACACCGGCACGTAAGAGCACTCGTACAGCTTGTTCTCGATACCACGGAGCACCAGCGAGCAGTACGGGTCCGTTACGTCGAACACCATCACACCAATTGACTGGCTCCGCCGGTTGCGCAGCGAGCGGGCGAAAGGATTGGGCCGATAGCCCAGCTTGCGCGCGGCCTGCTTGATGCGCGCCTTGGTCTCGGCGGGCAGGTACCGGGCCAGCGGCGCATCGTTGAGCGTAATGGAAACCGTCGTCGGTGAAAAACCGCTCTCGCGCGCCACATCGCGCATCGTCGCTTCGCTCTTTTGCGGATATTCCGTATCCGGCGACATGCCCTTGCCTGTCCCCACTGTATGGTTCGCTCCGATTGGTTGGCATCTGATCCTATCACAGGAGGGAATCTACTTGACAGTATGCTATTGTTACCATTTAATAAACCGAGCTACACGAGTTGACGGAGCGGCGGACCCGCTTTTCTGATACCGTCAATGCAACCATGAGCACCGCCCCGGAGACCGCTTCCGCGCCAAAACTGCGCCGCGCGCTTACGCTGTGGGACCTCATCCTCTACGGCATCATCGTGCTGCAGCCCACGGCGCCAATGTCGGTTTACGGCGTGCTCAGCAACCGCGGCCGTGGGCACGTGGTCACCACCATCCTCATCGCCATGGTGGCCATGCTCTTCACCGCCATTAGCTACGGCCGCATGGCCCGCGCCTATCCCAGCGCCGGTTCGGCCTTCACCTACGTCGGCCAGGAGATCAATCCCGCCCTGGGTTACGTGACCGGCTGGAGCATGGTCATGGACTACATGCTGAACCCCATCATCTGTTGTATCTGGGTCAGCCAGCAGGCACACCTCTTTGCGGATGCCATCCCGTATTGGGCGTGGGCCATTTTCGTAGCCTTTCTGTTCACGTGGTTCAACGTTCTGGGAATTCGCGCTTCAGCACGAATCAACGCCACGCTGGCGGCGGGAATGGGCGCCGTCGTCCTGCTGTTCTTCGTCACCGCGGCGCGGTATATCTTCGGGCATCACGACGGCCTCCCGTTCTTCACCCGTCCCTTCTACGATCCCGCGACTTGGCAGACCAGCGCCGTGCTGGGCGGCACATCCATCGCGGTTCTCAGCTACATCGGGTTCGACGGCATCTCGACCCTGTCCGAAGAGGCCGAGAATCCACGCCGCAACATTCTGCTGGCTACCGTGCTCACGTGCATCGGTGTCGGCATCCTTTCCGCCATGCAATGCTACGCGGCGCAGTTGGTCTGGCCCGCTTCCAAACCCTTTCCCGACGAAACCACGGCGTTCGTGTACGTCGCGCAGCGAACCTGGGCCCCTATGTTCGCCATTCTCGGCATGACGCTCGTCGTTGCGAATTTCGGTTCGGGCATGGGGGCCATGCTCGGCGCGGCGCGGTTGTTGTTCGGAATGGGCCGCAGCGGAGCCCTGCCGAAAAGCTTCTTCGGAGCCATTGAGCCGAAGCGCCACGTGCCCCGCAATAACGTCGTCTTCATCGGCGCGGTCACTCTCGCAGGCGCATTCCTGCTCAACTACGACCTCGGCGCCCAGATGCTCAACTTCGGCGCCCTGATCGCCTTCATGGGCGTCAATCTTGCGTCACTGGTGCGCTACTACTTCCGCGAGCGCCAAAAAACTCTGGGCAATTTCCTCCCGCCGCTGCTCGGGTTTTTGATCTGCCTCCTTCTCTGGCTGAACCTCAGCCCCAAAGCCCTGCTGCTCGGCTCAGTGTGGATGGCGGTGGGCATTGCTTTCGGCGCCTGGAAGACCCGCGGCTTCCGGGGCGAACTCGTCAATTTTGATATCCCCGCGGAAGACGAGACCTGAATTCCATGATTCGACCGATTCTTTTTACCTGCTCCCTCTGCCTGCTTCCGACCCTTTTCGCCGCCCCTCCCGAAGCCGCCCCCGGTTCGCGCACTGACATCCGCGACGGCTGGTTCCTTCAGCCCTCCGACCAGGTGCAGGAGAAAGGCGAGGCGCTTTCGGCCCCCGGCTACCAGGCAAAGCACTGGTATCGGAGCACCGTGCCGGCCACGGTAATGGCCGCGCTCATGAAAAATGAAGTCTATGCGGACCCGTACTTCGGCATGAATCTGCGCTCCATTTCGGGCGTGAATTATCCCATCGGGACGAATTTCTCCAACATACCCATGCCGCCCGGGAGCGCGTTCCGCACCGCATGGTGGTATCGCACCCAGTTCACGCCTCCGGCCGATTATCGCGGCCGCCGCATTCAGCTGCACTTCGACGGCATCAACTTCCGGGCGAATGTCTGGTTGAACGGAAAGCAGATCGCCGGCGCGGACACCATGGCCGGCGCCTGGCGCCTGTTCGAGTTCGACGTTACCGATCTGGTCCATCCGGGAGCGCCCAACGGCCTCGCGGTCGAAGTATTCCCGCCGACGCCCGAAGATCTGGCCATCACCTTCGTTGACTGGAATCCCGCGCCTCCGGACAAAGGCATGGGCATCTGGCGCGACGTCTATCTGACCGCGACTGGTCCGGTGGCCATCCGTTTTCCGCAGGTGATCACGAATCTGGACCTGCCTTCGCTCGACAAAGCCCACCTCACCGTCACGGCGGAGGTGCGCAACCTCAGCGGCCACGCCGTGAAAGGCGTCCTCAAAGGACAGATCGACAATATCGAGTTCTCGCAGCCGGTCACGGTGGAGCGCGGCGAAACGAAAGTGGTCACCTTCACGCCCGCGCAGTTCCAGCAGTTGAATATCGCCAATCCGCGGCTGTGGTGGCCGGTGCAGGTCGGCCCACAGAATCTGTATGACCTGAACCTTCAGTTCGAGACCGCCGGCGCCGTATCGGACCAGAGCACCACCCGCTTCGGCATCCGCCAGGTTACCAGCGAGCTGGACAAAGGCGCCGAAGCTCCCGTATCCCTCAACGGCCATGGGCAGGCCTATCCCAACAGCCATCGCATCTTCAGCATCAACGGTAAGCGCATCCTGATTCGCGGCGCCGGCTACACCTTCGACATGCTGCTGCGCGAATCGCCGGAGCGCGAGGAGCAGGAACTCAAGTATGTCCGCGATATGAACCTGAACACGGTGAGACTCGAAGGCAAGATCGTGGATGAGAACTTCATGCGCCTCGCCGACGAGTACGGAATTCTGATTACCGCCGGCTGGTGCTGCTGCGATCACTGGGAGCGCTGGAAAGACTGGGACGACGAAGATCGTCTGATAGCGGCGGATTCGCTCCGTGATCAGATCCGGCGCATTCGCAGCCACCCGTCGGTGTTCAACTGGATGAACGGCAGCGATAACCCGCCTCCGCCGGATGTGGAGACCATGTATGTGGGCATTCTGAAGGAGCTGAACTGGCCCAATCCTTACGAGTCCTCCGCAACCGCCCGGCCGACCACCGTGACCGGCGAGACCGGCGTCAAAATGACCGGCCCGTATGAGTACGTCGCGCCATCGTACTGGGAACTGGATAAGGAGCGCGGCGGCGCGCACGGCTTCAACACCGAGACCAGTCCCGGCCCGGCGGTCCCCCCCATCGCCAGCCTGCGTCGTATGTTGCCTGAGGACCACCTCTGGCCCATCAATTCTTACTGGGATTACCACGCCGGCGGGGGCGCGTTCCGGAATATCGACGTCTTTACCGAGGCTCTGAATGCGCGCTACGGACCCTCCGCCAGCGCCGAGGAGTACGCAACGAAGGCGCAGGTCATGTCTTATGAGGGCGAGCGCGCCATGTTCGAGGCGTGGGGCCGCAACAAGTACGTCGCCACTGGCGTAATTCAGTGGATGCTGAACAACGCCTGGCCCTCCATGATCTGGCACCTCTATGATTACTATCTGCGGCCCGGCGGATCGTATTTCGGCACGAAGAAGGCCTGCGAGCCGCTGCACATTCAGTACTCCTACGATGACAATTCCGTCGTTGTCGTCAATTCGTTTTATAAGGACTTCAGCGGCTTGAGAGCTTCCGCAAAGGTCTACAACCTCGATATGTCCGAGAAGTACGCGCACGAGGAGAAGGTGGATGTGCCGTCTGACGGCGTGCGCAAAGCGTTCACCATTCCCGGCATCTCCGGCCTCAGCCCGGCGTACTTCGTGCGCCTGTCCCTGGAGGATGCTTCCGGAAAAGCGGTGAGCACGAACTTCTATTGGTTATCGACGAAGAAGGACGAGCTCGACTGGGAGCATTCCACCTGGTATCACACGCCCACAAAGACCTTCTCCGATCTGACCGCGCTCAATACGCTTCCAAAAGTGGACCTGAACGTCACCGGCACGGCAGAAGTGAACGCCGGCGACGGCATGACCCATGTCACCATCGAGAATCCGAGCCGCAGTCTCGCCTTTGCCGTCCATCTGTGGGTCATGCGGCCGGCGCGCTTCCGCGATCCGGAAGCGGGCAACGGCGAGGCTGAGATCCTTCCGGTGCTCTGGGAGGACAATTACTTCGCACTGATGCCCGGCGAAAAGCGCCAGATCACCGCCACCTACCCGACCGCGCGGATGGGCCGCGGACCTCTGGAGCTTGAAGTGGATGGCTGGAACGTCAACCCGCGCACCATCTCAGTTGCCGGACCGGCGGGCGGAACCGCGCCGGCGCCCGCCGGCGGTGAAGGCGAAGAGTAACCGTCGTCGAAGTTCGGGAGAAGTCCGAACCTGCTGCTCCTGCGCCACTCTGTGAGCAGCCCGTCATTTGGTCTGGGCCGCTAAAAGCGCGCCCCATTCGCACGATCACTCGCAGCGAATCGCCTCCAGAGGATCGCTCCGCGAACCACGGCGCGCGGGTCCGATCATCGCCGCTCCCGCTGCCATCGCGAGTATGACCGCCGCACAGAGATAAAGAACGGGGTTCGTGGTATCCAGGCGAATCGGCGTGTCCTCCATCGTGCGGCGGAGGGCGGCGGCCGCGGCCACCGACATCCACAGCCCGTACAGGATTCCGCCGGCGATCGGTTTTCCTCCGGAGATGAAGATCTCGCGAATAATGTGGATGCGGCGCGCTCCGAGCGCAACGCGAATACCCAGTTCGCGGCTGCGCTGCCCCACCGCGAACCGCACCGCGCCATATATGCCGACCGCGGCCAACACCGTCGCCAGCAGCCCCAGAATGAGGATCAGGTCAACAACGTTCCACAGGATGCTGTTGACCTGGTCCATCCAGCTTTGCAGCCGGCGCGCGAGGATAAAGAGCCGGGGGTCCGTTTCATGCAGGGCATTGCGCACCGCCGAAGCGGCCCGGGCCGCGCCCACGTCGAAGCGTACCGCGAGAAAGTTACGATGCGGGTCCACGCGCCGGAGCCGGTAAACGGCCGGATTATCAGAGCCCCCGAACCGCAGGGGAGCTACATCTTTCGCGATTCCGACGATGATGATTTCGCCGCTTGGCAGCCGCAGAGTCCTGCCGATCGCGTCCTGACCCGGCCAGAAGAGATTCGCCAGATTTTGTGAGACCACGCCGGCGAGGCCGTCGGATTCCTGGAAATCGCGCCCGCGCAGGAGTTCTACCCCCAACGTTTCAAGAAACCCCGGCGAAACAGCATAGACGTCGACTGGCTGGACGGCGTCGGCGCGGGCCGGCGGGCGCACTTCAACGGTGTCGCGTACCATCATTGGAAGACCATCTGAGAACGCGACCGAGTGTACGCCGGGCAACCGCCTGAGGCGCTCGCCGATAGCCCGAAGCCGCGCGCTCGCCTGTTCTGTGCTTGTGTCTTCCTCAAAATGCAGCGGTGAGACCACCACGCGGTCCGGCCGATAACCGGGGCTGGCGCGCAGGTTCCGGTCTTCAGATTGCGCAAACAGAAACGCTTCCACCAGCAGCACCATGCTGAGCGCGACTTGGGCGCTGACCAGCAGATGCAGCAACCTCATGCGCCCCACGCCGGCAAGCAGGCCCCCGTAACCTTTAAGAGAGCTCAGCAGATCGATTTTCACTGACTGGATGGCGGGCGCCAGCCCGGACAGAACCCCGGCCACGACGACAGTAACGGAGAGGTACGCAAGAATCCGCCAATCCGGAGGCATCGGAAAATCGGGCGCGCCACTGGCCATGGAATGAAATAGCGGCGCCGGAAGCTTCCAGGCGAGCAGCAGGCTGATGCCGCCGGCGGCCGCCGAGAGCAGCAGGCTTTCGGTCACCAGCATGCGAACCAGGCGAAGCCGCGGCGCGCCCAGCGACAGGCGCACGGCAATCTCCCGCTCGCGGATGGCGGCGCGCGAAAGAAGAAGCGTCGCGACATTGGCGCAGGCGATGACGAGCACCAGCACGAACGCGCCCAGGAAAAACGCGATCAGCATGAGATCGCGGCCACTCGCCGTCAGGTCCAGTTCTTCGATCCACGAACCATCCGTGGTGGACACTCTGGTTCTCCGGCCGGAGTGAAGGCGGTCCTGCGCGCGGATGAGGACATTCAGCTCGGACTCGGCTTGCGCGCGTGTGGATCCCGTCGCAAGGCGCCCGGCGAGTTGCAGCCATAGCTCATCATCGTGGTTAAGATATCGGATGCTCGGATCCAGATAGGGCATCGCCGTGTATGGCAGCCATACGCTGGCGGGAATTGTCCAGCTCGAGGTTTGCGCGGGAACGATGCCGGTCACGATCACCGGGCGGTTGTTGACCTGAATCACGCGCCCGACGATGTTCGGATCCGACCCAAAGCGGCTCCGCCACACGGTCTCGCTCAGTATGGCGGGGGGAACGACGCCTGGCGACAGGCAATCGTCGCGAACGAACAACCGGCCGAGAATCGCTCGATCGAGCCCGTCAAGTGCGAAGAAGTTGCACGAAATCGCAAGCCCGAACGAACCTGCGCTGTCGTCCTCGCCGATGAGCGCGGGGAACCTCGAGTAAGCGGCAACCTCGCGCAACGTTCGCGATCGATCGCGCAGCGACTGGTATTCTTCGTACCCGAACGAACGGAGCGTGTCTGTCCATGCACTCCTCGCAATGATGCGCAGGAAGGAGTCCGGGTCTCTGTAAACATGGGCGCGCAAAGCCACGCCGTTCACCACCGTGAACACGCTGGCATTCACACCGATCCCGATCGTGAGAGTCAGGATCACGACTGCCGACAGCAGCGGGTTACGTTGAATCACACGCAGGCCGAATCGGATATCTTCGAGGAAACTCGCGGCCAGCGCCCGCGGGCGTGCGCTCTCGCTTTCAATCTCCTCCTGCCATTCCCGGGGCAGCAGACCTCCCGATGCGACGAGCGTGTTTTGTTCGAACAGGCCGGGCCCGCGCGAGCCGGCCTCGAGACTCGTCACCATCACGTCGCTGGGTTGAAGGCCAAGCGACAGCGGGCCATCATCGAGGTGCTCCTCGAAGCGTAAAGGTTCATTCGCCCAAACCCTCCGGCGCGCGTGCCGCAGGCGGCGCCAGACCACGGCTTCGAGCACGGCCAGCGCGCAAAACGCTGTCACTTCCCCGGAGCAATAGAGAACCAACTCTCCAACAGTGGCAAAGTACGCCGCGACAAGCGCGCAGATCCCAATCGTGGCCAGGATGGGACGTTTGCCCGGGATGTACGAGCAGGTGAAAGGCAGCTTCTTCCAATGGCGGAAGAGGAATTCGAAGGCAATAAAGGCTGTCAGGAAAACCAGAATGGCCACCGATACTGCTCGCAATGCGCCGAAGATCGCGATTTGCGCCGGCAGGGCGGCCAGCAGGACCGGCGCGATACCGCACCATGCAACAAAGCGCTCCACGGCCGATAACCAGGCATGGCGGCACTCACGCTCGTTGGTTTGAAACATCCAGTTCGCGCCCAGCGCCACCGGCATGGAAAAGAGATATCGAAGTCCGGCGATGATCGTTCCGGCGATAGCAAGCGGCGCGGAAACGGCAAGGAAGCCGTAAATGCCCTGATCGTGCAGCGACGGCCGGCCGATACCGACTGCGCCTTTCACGATACATCCCAGCCCCAGACCGGCGTAGGCGAGAAGGATTAGCCGATGGCTGCGGCTGCGGACGAGCGTCTTCCAGATGAAACCAAAAGCAGCCTGGGAACGCGGGTCGGGTAGCAAACGATCGAAAAGCAGATCACGAAGGCGCAGTCGCGAGGCCGGGCGATCGGCGGCGAATGAATCCCGCTCGAGGCGCTCACCTTCCAGCAGCAGACGCCGATAGCGGCGATAACCGAAGGCGTAGGTGACCAGCGTGATGGCAATCGGCGCCATGCAGGACGCCAGCGCGATGTGGCTGTCCAGGAACCACACTGTGGGGAACCAGGGTTCTTGCGGCCACCGGTCGAACAACGGGAGTGCGCCGAGGATAACGATGAACAATACACCCTGTGCGAACAGCGACACGCGCGCGAAAATGCGCGGCCGCAGGGTATTGAGAAGAATCCCCTGCAGCGCCAGAAAGCTGAAGAACGCGAATACGCACGCGCCGCCGGTGGCCGCGAAGTTCGATACCACGTTTGCGGCTAAGGACGGGCTGGCGTTCCAGGGATATGCGGTCACCGCTGCGAAAAGCAACGCGGGAATCGCGGTGAGCGCCACGGTGTACGCCGCGAAGATCAGAAGCAGCGAGCAGAACTTCGCCGCGAACATCTGCCTTGCGGTGATCGGCATGCATCCGAGGATCAGGCAGTCGCGGCGATTTGGGAACAGAGCCTGCCATTCAAGGACGGTCAACAGGGCCGTGATTCCCATTGCCATGTCGATGAACGAAAGCCTGTCTTGGCGCATGGCTTCCCGAAAGAGGACGGGCGTGCCGTAATGCCACAGGTGAGCGTACCGCAGCGAGTACGCGTTGACCCCGAGAATGCCCGCCGACAGCAGCATTGCCAGAAGTCCAAACGCCACTTTCTTCCATTCACCAGAGACGGATGCGCCCTCGGTGTCGAAGAAAGATCCCAGGAAATGGCGCACCAGCTCGAGGCCGGCGCTGTGCGTCTCCTCGATCCAGTTCTGGAAACGGTCTCTCAAGTCGCGACCACATCGAGAATTCGATGCGCGATGGCGTCGCAATTCTCGGGTTCGGTGAGCTGGGCGAAGATGCCCTCGAGCGACGATTCGGCCATCATTTCGCGCAGCCTTGCTACCGAATCGTGGGCCACCACGCGCCCCTTCCGCAGAATCAGGATTCGATTACAAACCTTTTCCACCACCTCGAGCACGTGCGAGCTGTAGAGCACCATCCTGCCTCGGGCAGCGAGCGCGTGCAGCAGACTCCGCAGCACCAGCGCGGTGTTGACGTCAAGCCCGGAGAAAGGCTCGTCGAGAATCAGCAACTCGGGGTTGTGGAGCAGCGCGGCCGAAAGCAGGATTTTCTGGCGCATGCCCTTGGAATACGCACTCAGCGATGAGAAACGGTCCTCCCACAGCCCGAACAGGCGAAGGAGTTCGTCCATTTTGGGTTCGAGCACCCGGCGAGGTATGCCACGAATCCGGCCGGCGAGCTGAAGATACTCCCGCCCGCTAAGGTGCGGATACAGGTGCGCCTCCTCTGGAACATAACCAAGCCGTCGCTGATACGACCTCAGGTCGGAGCGGGCATCCTGACCGTGGAAAATGATATGGCCCGATGTCGGCTCGATCAGGCCAGTAAGCATCTTTACAGTGGTGCTCTTGCCCGCGCCGTTAGGGCCGAGATATCCGAGGATCTCGCCCGGCCGGATCTCGAAACTGACGCGCTCGACGGCTGCAATGCCGCTGTACAACTTGGTGAGCAGCCGAACTTCGAGCATGGCCATTAGACTCCGGGCTCCGGGCCGGAGTTCCCGCCGCATGGCGGCGGCTCGGCGGGGCATTCACAAGGCTTTGAACACGCCTATCGTCCTGAATCCAAAAAGGTTTCCGAAAAATTAGGCGCAAAAAGCTTGACTCCTCGGGTGAAGATGGGGCCAGGAGGGAAGTCTTCAATGTCTTCCGAACGTCGTATCCGCTCCTCGCGCGAAAATGGCGCCAAATCCCACGGGCCCAAAACCCCCGAGGGCAAACTGCGCTCATGCCGCAATGCCGTGAAGCACGGTCTGCTCAGCGAAATCATCGTCCTGCCGACCGAGCCGGCCGAGCGCTTCCTGCAACTGTCCACCGAACTGGACGACGAGTTCCGTCCCTCGACACCGTTCCAGCGCCTTCAGGTCGAATCGATCGCCGCCTGCGCATGGCGCATCCGCCGCGTCTGGGCCCTCGAGAAAACAGCGTACAAATACGAAGCCGGCCTGATGGGCCCCTGCCAGCTCCCACCCGACGAAAAGACGTACCGCTCCTTCCGCGCCATGGCCGACTTCACCAAAGCCCTCGAGCTCCTAAGCCGCTACGAATCCCGCTACGAGCGCCAAATGTCCAGGGCATACAAAACCCTAATGGATTACGACCCGGAAAACGCGCCAAACGAACCTAATCCCACAAACGAACACGACCCGAACGACCCGCAACCAATTGACAGCACACCCGAAATCGAACCCAACGACGGAGTAGAGGTGCAGCACACAGCGGACCACGGACCACGGGCCCCGGACCACGGCTTTTCGGACCCCGGACCCCGGTCCCCGGACCCCGGGCTTTCGGACCCCGGCCTTTCATCGGTCACCGAACTGATCCCTGATCCCTGGCCCCTGACCCCTGACCCCTCTCCCCTGACCCCTGATCCCCGTCCGCTGGCCCCCGTATGCGACACTGTTACGGCGTGCGCCGCGACTACATCAAGTGGTTCAGCCCATCCCTCCACCGCGACATGGAACTGCTCGCCTACGGCCACGCCGGCTTCCCCATCGTCGTCTTTCCCACTTCCGGCGGACGCTTCTGGGAATACGAAGAGCGCGGCATGGTCCACGCCCTTTCACCCAAAATCGAGCGCGGCGAGCTTCAGGTGTTCTGTGTCGACTCCGTCGATCAGGAATCCTGGTATAACTCCTGGGCCAGCCCGCAGGGCCGCCTCGATCGCCAGAACGCCTTCGACGCGTACCTTGTCGTCGAGTTCACGCCTTTCGTCCGCAATCGCACCAGCTGGCCGCAAATGGGCGCCACCGGCTGCAGCTTCGGCGGCTACCACGCCGTCAACTTCGCCCTGCGCCACCCCGACATCGTCACCTACGCGGTCAGCATGTCCGGCGCGTTCAATATCCCGAAGCGCTTCCTCAACGGGTTCTACAACCAGGACGCGTACTTCAACTCCCCGCTCGACTACCTGCCCAATACGTACGACTCCTGGTTCCTCGACCAGTTCCGCCGTCATTACTATGTCCTGGCGGTCGGTAACCACGACCCGCTCTTCGATCAAAATGTGAAAATGGCCCATGAGTTCGGCGTGAAGCACATCCCGCACCTCCTCGATGTCTGGGAAGGCTTCGGCCACGACTGGCCCTGGTGGCACGATATGGCAAGGAAATTCTTCGTATGAGCAGGATCGCCGTTCTCTACGGCATGGAGGACTCGTTCCCTCCTGCCCTCGTTAACCGCATCAACGAAATGAACGTCGCCGGTGTCTCCGCCGAGCACCTCCGCACCGGCGGCGTGCGCATGGCCGAGCCCTGCGGCTACGACGTCATCGTAGATCGCATCTCCCACGACATCCCCTTCTACCGGTCGTATCTGAAGCACGCCGTGCTCACCGGCACGAAGGTCATCAACAACCCCTTCTGGTGGAGCGCCGACGACAAGTTCTTCAACTACGCCCTCGCCTCGAAGCTCGGCGTCGCAGTGCCTGCCACGGTCCTGCTCCCCCACAAAGAACACCCGCCCGGCACCACCGACCGCTCCATGCGCAATCTCGAGTACCCGCTCAACTGGGACGACGTTTTCCGCTACGTCGGCTTCCCGGCGTTCCTCAAGCCCCACGATGGCGGCGGCTGGAAAAGCGTCTATAAAGTGGATTCGCCCGAGGATTTCTTCCGCGCCTACGATGAGAGCGGCCGCCTGTGCATGACGCTCCAGGCGGCGGTGAAGTTTACCGAGTATTTCCGCTGCTACGTCGTCGATCAGAAGAAGGTTCACGTGATGCGCTACGATCCCGGCCAGCCGCATCACTTACGGTACGTGCCGGGTAATCCGCCCGCTGCTCCCGAACTTCACGACCGCATTGTCCGCGATTGCCTGACCCTCTGCCGCGCCCTCGGCTACGACCTCAACACCGTCGAGTTCGCCGTCGAAAACGGCATCCCTTACGCCATCGACTTCATGAATCCTGCGCCCGACGCCGGCCTCGAATCCGTCGGGGCGGAAAATTTCAAGTGGATCGTCGACTCCGTCGCCGAAATGGCCGTGCAGCGCGCGCAGGAACCGAAGACCGCCGCTGCCGGATTCAACTGGTCGAAGTTCCTCTCCGGCGAAAAGACGCGCGGAGGCGCCGCATGACTCGCCCGAGCTTCAGCATCGGGATCGAAGAGGAATACCAGACCGTCGATCCCGAGACCCGCGACCTGCGTTCCCATATCCAGCAGGAAATCGTCCAGAAGGGTAAGGCACTGCTCGCCGAGCGCGTGAAGCCGGAGATGCACCAGTCGGTCATCGAAATCGGAACCGGCGTCTGCAGGAACATCAAAGAGGCCAAGGAAGAGGTCCGCTCCATCCGCCAGCAGATGGTCAACCTCGCCCGGCAGAACAACCTCCGGCTCGCCGCCGGCGCGACGCACCCCTTCGCGCAGTGGAGCAAGCAGGAGATCTATCCCGACGAGCGCTACCGCGTCATCGTCGAAGACCTTAAGATGGTCGCCCGCTCGAACCTCATCTTCGGCCTGCACATCCACGTCGGCATCGAGGACCGCGAAACCGCGATCCAGATCATGAACGGCGCCCGCTACTTCCTGCCGCACCTGCTCGCGCTCTCCACCAACTCGCCGTTCTGGCTGGGCATGGACACCGGCCTGAAATCCTACCGCTGTAAAGTGTTCGACAAGTTCCCGCGCACCAATATCCCGGACCTGTTCCACAGCTGGTCGGAGTTCGATAACTTCGTCAACCTGCTCATCAAAACCAACTGCATCGATAACGCCAAGAAGATCTGGTGGGACATCCGCCCGCACCCCCACTTCCCCACGCTGGAGTTCCGCATCTGCGACATTCCCATGCGGCTGGACGAAACCATCGCCATCGCCGCCATGTGCCAGGCCATCATCGCCATGCTGTATCGCCTGCACGAGCGCAACATGACCTTCCGCCACTACAGCCGCGCGCTCATCATGGAGAACAAGTGGCGGGCCTCGCGATATGGCCTCGATGGCAAGCTCATCGATTTCGGCAAGCAGACCGAAGTGCCGGAGCGCGACCTCATCCGCGAGCTGCTGGAGATGATCGCTCCCGAAGCCGAAGAGCTGGGCAGCACACAAGAGCTGGCGTACGTCGAGCGCATGCTGGAGCAGGGAACCGGCGCCGACCGCCAGCTTCGCGTCTTCGCCGAAACCAACGACCTGAACAAGGTTGTCGATTACATGATCGACGAAACCGAGCAGGGCCTCTTCGCGCCCGCGGCCGCAGGCAGGGCCCATTGAACGACGCAAAACACATCCTCCTCGGCACGCCCTTCGACCCGGAGCTTTCGCCCGGAGCGCGCAATGCCATCGAGTGCTGCCTGCGCATTCAGCCCGACGAAAAGGTCACGCTCATTACTGATCACGCCTGCCAGGAAATCGCCGCCAGCATCGCCGATCAACTCCGTCGGCGCGGCCTCGTCTTTAATGCCTGGATTCTCGAAGAGCTCGCGCCGCGCCCGCTGAAGGACATGCCTCAGCCCGTGCTGGACGACATGGAATCGAGCGACGTCAGCATCTTCGCCGTCCGCGCGCAAACCAACGAGCTGCGCACGCGCATGCAGATGACCGACGTCGTCAATCGACGCCGCATGCGCCACGCGCACATGGTCAACATCGACCGCCGCATCATGCTCGAAGGCATGCGCGCCGACTTCGAGGAAGTCGACCGCATCAGCACCCAGGTTTGGCAGATGGCCGGAGCCGCCCGCCAGATCCGCGCCACGAATCCCGCCGGCACGGACCTCGTCGCCGACTTCACCCCCCGCCTGAAATGGATCAAAACCAGCGGCATCATCAGCCCCAATAAATGGGGCAACCTGCCCGGCGGCGAAACCTTCACCACGCCCCTAAACGTGAACGGCGTGTTTGTCGTCGATGGCGTCGTCGGCGATTACCTCTGCGAGAAGTACGGCGACCTTGCCGCCGCTCCGCTGACGCTCCGGATCCGTGACGGCCGCCTCGTCGAAGCCCACTCCGAAAACCGCCAGCTCGAAGAGGACTTCTGGCGGTACTGCCACACCGACGAGAACAGCGATCGCGTTGGCGAGTTCGCCATCGGCACGAACATCGCCGTGCGCGACGTGATTGGTAATATCCTCCAGGACGAAAAGATCCCCGGCATTCACATCGCCTTCGGCAACCCGTATGGCGCGCACACCGGCGCCGACTGGTACTCCTCTACCCACATCGACGTGGTCGGCCGCCGCTTCGACATCTGGATCGACGGCCTCCAGATCATGCGCACCGGAGCCTTCCTCCTTGCTTCCCTCGTACCGGCGGCGGTTTAACGAGAGGTGGTCGCCGGAGAAGTACCGGCGCTTTCTCGATATCCTCCAGCAGCGCACTGGCGAGCCGCCCCAGTTCCGCCACAGCGAAACGCCGTGCTTCTTTCCCACTGAGTTGATCGAGCAGATGGCGCGCTACGGTCGCGAAATGTGCGAGCAGCTTCTGGCCAACCCGCAATATCAGGCCGATTCGCGCCGCGCCGTCCCCGACCGCTGGCGCGTGCCCAACGAAGACCCGCACCCATTGTTCGTGCAGGCCGACTTCGGCCTCGACGAGGATCGCCAGCCGAAGCTGGTGGAGATCCAGGGCTTCCCCTCGCTCTACGCCTATCAGTTGCTGTTGGCCGAAGCCTATCGCGAGGCCTACGACCTGGACCGGAACCTTACTGACCGCCTTTGCACGGACTACCACGAGCGACTGCGCGAGGCCATCATTGGCGCCTGCGATCCCAAAAACGTCGTATTAATGGAAATCGATCCATGGAACCAGAAAACACGCCACGATTTCCTCATGACCCAGCGCTGGTTCGGCGTTAAGACCGTCGACATATCTCATATCAAAAAAACAGGCCGTCATCTCTACCACGATGGAACTCGCATCGATCGCATTTACAACCGCGCCATCGTGGACGAGATCGAGCGCCGCAACATCCAACTGCCATTCGATTTCCGCGACGACCTCGAAGTGGAATGGGCCGGTCACCCCAACTGGTTCTTCCGCCTGAGCAAGTTCTCGCTCCCCTACATCAACCACCCGGCCGCGCCGAAGACGATCTTTCTCACCGAAGTCGACGACCCCGAAAACTGGGTCCTCAAGCCTCTCTATTCCTTCGCAGGCACCGGCGTCATCGTCGGCCCCACACACGATCAGATCGCCGCCATCCCCGAAGACCAGCGCTCCAGCTACATCCTCCAGCAGCGCGTCAACTTCCGCCCGGTAATAGACACCCCCGCAGGCCCAACCAAAGTCGAGGTCCGCATCATGTATCTCTGGCAGGACACCCTCCGCCCGGTCAACACGGTAGTCCGCATGGGCCGCGGCCCCCAGATGGGTGTCGACCACAACAAAGAGATGGAATGGGTCGGCGCCAGCGCCGCCTTCCTCGACGGAGCCGCGTCCCAATGACCACCTTTGGGGGGCAGGCCCTCGGCCTGCGGCGGGCTCCCAGCCCGCCTGGTCCTCTAGGGCAGGCTTCGGCCAACAACACCATGGACTCGCTTAACGCAGTACCCACCTTCCTCCCATGTGGGGCAGGCACTCTGCCTGCGGCGGGCTCCCAGCCCGCCTTCCGAGGCCGACCATGACCCTCCTCGCCCTCGCCAGCTACGAAAAAGGACACGCCTTCCTCCGCGAATGCAAACGCCAGGGCTGCCGCGTCGTCCTGCTCACCTCCGAAAGCATCAAGGACACCGCCCACTTCCCACTCGAGGCCATCGACGAGATCTTCTACATGCCCGACGAGGACCACAAGTGGAATCGCGAGCACACCATCAACGCTGTCAGCTACCTCGCCCGCACCCGCCTCTTCGATCGCATCGTCCCGCTCGACGATTTCGACGTTGAAGTCGCCGCCATGCTCCGCGAGCACCTTCGCGTCCCCGGCATGGGCGAGACCACTGCGCGCCACTTCCGCGACAAGCTGGCCATGCGCCGCCGCGCGCGCGAAGCCGGCATCCCGGTTCCCGACTTCCAGCACGTCCTCAACTACGATCTGCTGCGCGACTTCATGTCTCGCGTCGCGCCGCCCTGGGTCGTCAAGCCGCGCTCCATGGCCGGGGCCATCGGCATCAAAAAGGTCCACGACTCCGAACAGTTCTGGCGCCTGCTCGACACCCTCGGCGACATGCAGTCGCACTACCTCATCGAGCAGTTCATCCCCGGCGACATCTATCACGTCGACAGCATCATCTACGAACGGAAAGTCCTGTTCTCCGTCGCCAGCGGCTACGGCCGCCCGCCGATGGAGGTCTCGCACGAAGGCGGCATCTTCACCACGCGCATCCTCGACCGCGACAGCGACATCGCCCGCCGCCTGCGCGCCGAGAACGAGCGCGTAACGACCGAGCTCGGCATGCTACGCGGCGTCTCGCATACCGAGTTCATCCGCGCTCACGCCGATGACCGCATCTACTTCCTCGAGACCTCGGCTCGCGTTGGCGGCGCCAACATCGCCGACCTGGTCGAAGCCGCTACCGGCCTGAACCTCTGGGCCGAATGGGCCAAAGTCGAGATCGCCGGCGGCAGCGCGCCTTACCAGCCGCCCGAGCCTCGCAACGACTACGCCGGCCTGCTCGTCTCCCTCGCCCGCCACCAGTACCCCGACACCTCGTCCTTCGCCGACCCCGAGATCGTGTGGCGTATGGAGAAGGAGCACCACATCGGGCTCATCGTCAAATCACCCAGCCTAGCGCGCGTCGAGCAGTTGCTCGCCGACTATACCCAGCGCGTTCAACACGAGTTCCACGCCTCTGCGCCGCCGAAGGACAAGCCTACGCACTAACATCCGGCGCCGCTCTGGCATACTGTTAGAAACCCTCTCGCAGGCGGACTGCGGCCCTCATGTCTCCGAAATCGACGAATCGAAGTGTCGGCGCAAGCGATCCCGGCATTTCTCGCGAAGCCGTGTACGAGGAGCTGGAGCGCATCCTCGCCAGTCCGCTGTTCGGCCGCTCTGAGCGCCTCTGCCGATTCCTCCGCTTCGCCGTTGAATCGGCTCTTCGTGGCGAAGCGAATCAGGTCAAGGAGTATGTCGTCGGCTCGGAGGTCTTCGGCCGTGGCGCCGCGTTCGACCCGCGCGTCGATCCCGTGGTTCGCGTCGAGGCGCGCCGCCTCCGTTCACGCCTGAAGGACTGGTACAAGGGCGCGGGAAGCAGCTCTGCTGTAATCATCGAGCTCCCCACTGGCTGCTATACCGCCGTCTTTCGCCAGCGCGGCGCGGTAGCAGCGCCCCAGGAGCACGTCATCGCCGTCATGCCCTTCACCAATCTGAACGGCGATGCGGAAGGCGACTACCTCAGCGACGGCATCACTGAGGAGCTGATCCATGCCCTGACCAAACTCAGCGGACTCCGTGTGGTGGCGTGGAACTCGGCCGTGCGCATGAAAGGCCGCGAGCAGGACCTCGCCGCCATTCGCGAGCGCCTGGGCGCCGAGGCCTTTCTGCGCGGCAGCATCCGCCGCGCTCCCGGGCATCTCCGTGTTACCGCGCAGCTGATCGAAACCGCAACGGGTTACTATCTCTGGTCGGAAGCCTGGGACCGCGCCGCCACCGACCTGTTCGCCATCGAGGAAGAGATCGCGCAGGCGATCGCCAACAAGCTCCGCGTCCCGCTCAGCGCCGCCGGCGGCGATCGGCTGGCGCGGCAGTCTGCCGATATCGCCTGCTATGAGCTGTACCTCAAGGGCCGCTTCTACTGGAACACGCGCACCCGCGAAGGCATCGACATCAGCATTCGCTGCTTCGAAGAGGCTGCCGCCATCGACCCGCAGTGGCCGCTTGCCTGGAGCGGCCTGGCCGACGCCTACGCGCTGCGGGCCGACTATGGGTACACCACGCCCGAGGAAAGCATGCCCGCGGCCCGCCGGGCAGCCGAAACCGCACTGCGCCTCGACCCCTCCCTCGGCGAAGCCTGGAACTCACTCGCCTTCATTCGCTCCATGTACGACTGGGAGTGGGAAGACGCCGAGCGCATGTATCGCCGAGCCATCGAGCTCAAGCCCGGCTATGCCCTGGCCCACCTCTGGTACGGAATCGACTTCCTCGCTTCGCTCTCGCGCTTTGACGAGGCCCTCCGTGAGATCGACATTGGCGTCAGCCTCGATCCGTTGTCGCCCTCCATGCTGACTGCTCGTGGACTGGTCTCGATGTTCGCGGGCCAGTACGACGACGCCCTGCGGGTCTTCAATCAGATCATCGAGCAGTATCCGCTCTCGTGGCGTCCCTGGGGCAATCTCGCGCGCCTGCATTCCGTCGTCGGCGAGTATCGCGAGTCGATTGAGCTCTTCGAGAAGGCTCAGGCGCTCGGCGGCTCCGAACCGGCTCTGCTCGGAGCGCTTGGGCAAACGTATGCCCTCGCCGGCCGCGAGCGCGAAGCGCGCGAGGCGCTCGAGCAACTCGTTCACCTGGCGCAGTCGCGTTTCGTGCCCGTCACCTGCATGGCCCTGATCCACGGCGCGCTCGGTGAAACGGACACAGCCCTCGACTGGCTGGAGAACGGCGCCGAACGGCGCGACCTGCGCCTCACCGTCATCGCCGCGCATCCGGCTTACCGCTGTTTTCGCGGCAATCAGCGTTTTGAGATGTTGCTGAGGCGCGTGGGACTCAGCAAATAGCACCACCCACGATTCATTTACGGTAAACGATTACGGAATCGTTACCGCCACTTACTCCCGCGGCGCCCTGCTTCTGCCCCACTATCGTTCCATGCAGGAGAGAACCGCGTTCGTTCGCAATAAACGGATATCGCGTGGAGCTGAAGCCCCGTATTCTTCGACCATGCGAACAACCATTATCGGAGTGGTGCTGTGGATGGCAGGCGCCGGTCTCGCTCAGGGGGCGCCGTGTGGACTGGCTTGTTTGGAGGCGAGCCTGCGTGAAGCGGAGAAGAACGGCCCACCCGCGACGGTGGCCATGATTTCCAACCAGCTCGGGGTTCTGCTCCAGAAACAGCATCGCCTGGCCGAAGCCGAGGCCGCCTATCTGCGATCTGCTCAGGTGCTGGACACCGGCTCAGCCGCCGCCGAGCCGGAACTGGCGCGCACGCTCACCAACCTCGGGAGCGTGTACTATCAGCAGGGGCAATATGATCGCGCGGCAGCGGCGCTGAGACGCGCGGTCACCATCTGGGAGCACACCGGCGGACAGTCGGAACCGGACTTTGCCTCGGCTCTCGACAACCTGGGAACTACCCTCCGCTGCCAGGCGAAGTACTCCGAGGCCGAGCCTGTCCTGCGGCGCGCGCTGGCCATTCGCGAACAGCAGGGCCGCGCCGCCGAAGTAGAAAAGGCGACGGTGCTCCACAACCTCGCCCTGCTTCATCTCGATATGGCCCGCTACGATGAGGCGGAAGAGGGCGCGCGCCAAGCGCTCGCAATCCGGGAGCGGCGCCTCGGCTCGAAGGACCATTACGTCGCGGACACCCGCAACCTGCTCGGCCTCATCGCGCAGGCCCGCGGCCGCAACGCCGAGGCCGCACAGCAGTTCCGCGTGGCCCTACTGGCCCAGAACGGCTACGGCTTGCCCGCGGCGCAGAGCATGATCAATCTCGGCGCGGTCTCACGCCTTCTCGGCGATGTGGGATCAGCGCGCGAAGTGCTGGAGCGCGCTGTCGCACTGGTCGGCGAAATCGAGCCGAAGCAGCCGCTCATGGCCACGGCGCTGAATAACCTCGGATTGCTCGAAGCGACACAGGGCAATGTGCGCCGAGCGCGCCAGCTGTTCGAACGAGCACTGGCCATCTGGCGCGACACGGTCGGGCCCGACCATCCCGACTACGCGTCGGGGCTGACGAACCTGGCCAGCGTGGAGCACGGCCGCAAAGCGCTTCAGCTCTGTTCCGAAGCGCTGCGAATCGACGAGGCGGCGTTCGGCCCCGCGCATCCGCGCGTCGAGACCGATCTGAATAACGCCGGCATGGCCGCGCTGTCGGTGCGCGATTACGCCGCGGCAGAACACTATTTCCGCCGATCGCTCGCGGCGCACACCGATCGTGGAGCTCCGGAGACGGCGGAAGAAGCACTCGTAATGGCGAACCTCGCGAATGCTTATACGCATGAAAACAACGCGGCGGAAGCGGCGGAAACGTATCGCCGAGCGATTGCCATGCTGCGCACCACCACGACAACCGACGATCCGCGGCTCGGCGCTGTGCTGGAGGCGTGGTCGCGCGTGCTCCGCGCTTCGGGTTCGTACGCCGAAGCGGAACAGGCCGAGGTGACCGCGACCGGCATTCGCGTGCACAACGCGCTTCTCCACCAGTAATTGCCACCGCGCAGACCGGGTGTGGGTGCGCCGGGGAGGAGTCCGGCGCACCCACAGCGAAAAGAAGCCTCAGCGGCAATTACTTCAGCAGCTTGTTAATGGCTTCGATGTCGAACGAGCCGAGCCCGGTGGTGTAGTCCCAGCCGGGCGTCGCCACGTAGCCGCCGTTCGTGCCCACGATGATGTCGTGGAATCCGATAACGCTGGGCGCGGCCGGGCTCGAGGTGTTCACTCCCCTGGCGAGCTGATACAGGAGCGGCGCGGCGAATCCCAGCTTGTTCCTGTGCGAAGACTCGATGCGCGCCCACGCGCCCATGGACAGCGGCGATGACAGGCTGGTGCCGCCCACGATCAGCTGCGAGCCACCGACGATAATGCTGGCCCCGCAGACATTCGGGTCGGCGCACATGGCGACGTCCGGCAGTCCCTTGTCGCCGGCGGCGTTGCTGGGAACAATTCCGCTCTGCCACCACAGCGAGTACTCCAGCGCGCTGATCCCGCCGCCGCCCGCGTTCCAGGCCACCTCGCTGTTCCAGGTTCCGTCAGTGTTGGTCAGCAGATCGGTTCCGCCCACGGCCACGACATATGGGGACGATGCGGGATACGAGGTCATCACCGGACCCGAATCCGGCACGCCGTTCGTCCCCTCGACGGGACAGGAAGCGCCGACATCCCCGGTGGAGGAGAACACCGTCTGACCCTGCAGCGCTGCTTCGGCGAACACCTCGTCATCGGCCAGCATGGAGCCGTCGGCCCAGGCGAATACCTCGCATTCGCCGAACGAGGCATTGCCGGCCAGAGCGTACCTCTGCGCGGCGAAACGGTTGAAAGCGATCGCCAGGTCCGAGTCAGTCAGTGAAGTCGCATCGTAGAAGTAGAGATGCTGTACGGTTCCGGCGATGCCGGTGGAGGTCTGTGAATCGAGATCCCACTCGTCGGCGCCCGAGGTGTCCGGGCTGGCGATGCCGGTTTTGATCACCGTCAGACCCACCTGCGGCAGCTTGTACAACGCTTCGAACTTCCGCAGGTCAGAGATGACGCCGTTGAGGTTCCCTTCGGCGAAAACGGCAATGCTTGTCAGGCCGCCTGTGGCCGAGCCGGCCGCGTCGTAGGCCTTCTGAAAATCAGCCGGGCCATACACACTGCGGTTGACGTCGGGCAGGGAAGGCGTCGAGGCGGTGCGCGGAACCAGCATGGTCCTCATAGCCTGGATATTATTGAGGCCCAGCACGGAGGCCACGATGGGGCCGAGTGAAGCAGGGACCTGCGCCGCTATCGTATTGGCGTACACCTTCTGGCCATTGAGGACGAACTCGGTCAGCGTGGTGTTGAAGGCCATCTGCGCCTGCTGTGCGGTTCCGTCCGCCGTCACGAACAACCGGTTGTCCTCGGTCTGAATGTTCTGGAATCCGGCGCTGGCGAGGTAGTTCGTGACCGCCGATGCTTCTGCCTGCGTCGGCCCATACGTTGCCATGAACTGAGCCGGGGTCAAAGCCGTCCCGTACAGAGCATCGCCGGGCGTGCTCATGTGCTGCAGCGTGGACTTGATCTGATCCTGGTTGTGCAGCTTCAGCGCCACGGCGATGTGGACTGGCGCATTGGCGTCGAGCGGACCGGCGATGGTAGAGTTTTTCAGCGTCAGCCCCCGGGTCGCGGTGGCGACCCAGCTCTGCGCCTGCGCGCTGGTCATCAGAAGCGGAAAGAGGACTCCCGCGGAAATGGCGAGAACCCGGCGCATGGAACGCGTGATCGTGGCGTTTTCAATGGACATCGACTACTCCCTGGTTGAAAGAAGTTCGGGCCGGTAAGCCCGCGCATGAAGGGCCGCGCTTCGAACTGCATCAGCCTGCTTCATACGAGTGGTAGATCTCAGTCACTTAAAGCTGCTACTACGGGCAATTTCTGACAGCACGGTACCTGCGATTACGGATAGGGCTGTAACCTGACGCGCCGGCCCCTACGGTGAAGGCCTGAGGACAACCGGGCCAGGCCGCACGTTAATCCATCCCCGCCGCTCGCCGCCGCAGGATAGGACTCCGCAAGCGCGAATACCAGACAAACAGTTCGCCAGATGTGACAACCTGTCGCACCCGTGTATTCGCACTGCTGGATTTACTGGCTTTGTCTTCTGGCAGGCGACCTGCTTAAACCAGGCAACACGTATGAAGCGAACGCTGTTGATCTTTGTCGCTGTCAGTGCACTTACCGTGGCGCACGCGCAGAAGATAGCCCCCGATGTGGATACCACCACGTCGGCTCCCGTCAAGGTCATTGTTCAATACAAGAGCGCTCCCAGTCTGCTGAACCTGACCAGTCTTCTCTCGCTCGGCGGCATTCTCAACGTGGTTACGGGCCTGTTGAACACCGTCGCCACTATCGTGCCGGGCACGTCCATCCAGACCCTGGCGAATGATCCGAGCGTGGCATACATAGCGCTCGATCACCCGCTTTCCATCGCAGGCAACTGGATTGGAGCGAAGCCGGACTACGGCTGGAAAACCATCGGAGCCGACCAGGCCACCAGCGTCTTCGGTCTGGATGGAACCGGTGTTGGCGTCGCGGTAATTGACAGCGGCATGGATAACCTGACCGACCTGAAGACTGCGGCAGGCGCGAGCCGCATCGCGTTTTCACAGAGCTTCGTTCCGGGCGATCTGTCCACCGGCGACAAGTTCGGCCACGGCGATCACGTCGCCGGGATTCTGGGCGGGACGGGAAAGGATTCGACGGGTTCTAAGTACAGCTATACGGTTCGGGGGGTTGCGCCGGGTGTGAAGTTCATCAATCTCCGGGTGCTGGACGGGACCGGACAGGGCTCGGACAGCGCGGTTCTGTCGGCCATCGCCAAAGCGATTTCACTGAAGTCCACTTACAATATCCGCGTAATCAATCTGTCGCTGGGCCGGCCGGTCAACGCCTCCTGCCAGTACGACCTGCTGTGCCAGGCTGTTCAGGTAGCCTGGCAGAACGGAATTGTCGTCGTTGCAGCCGCCGGCAACGGCGGACGCGATAACACTCAGGGCACGAACGGCTATTCGACGATTACCTCGCCTGGGAACAATCCCTACATCATTACCGTCGGGGCGATGAACACCCGCGGGACGCAGAGCGAGACAGACGATCAGATCGCCAGCTACAGCTCGAAGGGGCCGACTCTTTTCGACCACTACATCAAGCCTGACGTGGTGGCGCCGGGAAACCTGGTATTCTCGCTGCGCGCGCCGGGTTCCTATCTCGATGCGAACGATTCCGGATACTGCGTGCCGCAGTCCGTTTATGTTGCCGGCTCCACTTCGACGACGTGCCCGGACTACTTCGTACTCAGCGGCACCAGTATGGCGACCCCCATGGTGAGCGGCGCCGCGGCGCTGATGATCCAGCAGGATCCCACGCTCACTCCCGATCAGGTGAAGGCCCGGCTGATGAAGACGGCGGACAAGATCCCCGCCACGAGTTACACCATCACGGATCCGACAACGGGTCAGACGTTCAACGAACAGAACGACGTTTTCACCGTGGGCGCTGGTTATGTGGATATCCCGGCGGCGCTTTCCAACAAAGACAAGGTCGGCTCGGCGGCTCTTTCGCCGTATGCCGTGCCGGATCCCATTACAGGCAACGTTGTTCTGACCTTCCCGCCGGCCGTAATCACCACAACCTCGAGCGGCGGCCTTTTGAGCGGACTCACCTCGCTGCTGGGCGGTTCTACGAGCAGCGCCTCGGGAAGCAATGTGCTGTGGGGATCGAATGTCCTGTGGGGCTCGAACGTGCTATGGGGTTCGAACGTCCTGTGGGGATCGAATGTGCTGTGGGGCAGCTCCGCTGTGTGGGGAACGTCGTCAATTTCCGGCTCCAATGTGCTCTGGGGATCCAACGTTCTGTGGGGGAGCAACGTGCTCTGGGGATCGAATGTGCTGTGGGGTTCGGACGCCGGCGTCAGCGATCCGTACTGAGGAGGAGAGAGTCTGGGGCGAGCCGAGCTCGCCCCAGCAACGAGAGAGCGCTTAGAACTGGATGCGCGCGCTTAACTGGAGCACGCGATCGCCGCCGCCCTGGAACAGCGTACCGAAGCCTTCATCGCCGACAGTGTTGTCATTGATGGTCGCGTAGGTGCGCTTGAGCGGATTGGTCATGACCGCGCCGATCTCGAAATACTGCCCCTCCTTATGGATGGGGAACTGTTTCGCGATACGGAAGGTCTCGCTCAGGTTTGCGGGGCCGCGCAGGGTCGGGAACTCCCTGGGCGCGGTGCCCACGCGTAATGGCGTTCCGGCCGCCGTCGCTGGGCTCAGGGCGAAGGCGGCGGGGTTGAGCCATTGCGTAGGATTCTGAACGTCGACCTTGGTGGATGCTGGAGCCACGGTCAGCGGAACGCCGGTCAGGACGTCGGGACGTATGCCGAACGCGAAGCCCGGAGGAATGTTCAGACCCGATTCACTTACCGCGACCGGGAATCCCGAGGAATAGTTGTGAATGGCGGAGAGCTGCCAGCCGCCCAGCACCGGATTGGCCCAGTGCAGATTCCAGCGGCGGCCCTTGCCGAAGGGCGTATCGTAAACCCACGTCAGCTTGAAGTTCTGTGGCAGGTTGAACGAGGTCACAGAGCGCTCGAGACCGCGGTTGAAGTAATCCTGCGCCACGGTGTAGTAGGAAGCGGCGCCGTTCTGGTCGACATAGCCAATGGCCTTCGACCATGTGTAACCCGCGAGGAACCCAAGGCCGGCCGTAAGGTGCCGGGTTACAGTCACCTGGAAGGCGTTGTAATTCGAGTTGGTGTTATAGGGGAACACTTCTTCGACGCCGGTGTACTGCGGGTAAGGCAGGAGAGCCTGGGAGACGGTCTGGCTGGAATCGAAGTTGGCGTACGGGATCACGCCCGGATGGGCGCTGGCCGGATCGTTGAGAACATCGCCCAGAGCCAGCAGCCTGGAGGGCAGGGCATCGAGTTCGGTAAACCCACCCGAGCCGGGCGCTCCGCCCCAGAGGCGCGTGCCTTTGTTGCCG